>JAUVZB010000020.1 GCA_030602785.1 Dehalococcoidia bacterium | reverse complement strand
CGAGGACGCACCCCACTGCGATCCGAGGAGACCTCGTTCCGGCAAAGCAAGACACCTCCGACCGTCACCTCCCAATGGTAATCTCCACCACAGATGATAGCGAAAGGTTCAGGACGGATTAGTCAGTCAGGCTCCTAGGCCTGCTGTCGGGAAGCTCAGCGGAGTGGGAGACCTCCCCGTGGAGTGTCGGTCTTGCCTCGGCCGGTATGGTCGTACTGCCAACCGTACTGATGATTCTCTTCCGGCAGAAGTACCCGAGGTGGTGGTTCGACTGGAATCTGGCCCTCTCAAGGTTCGCAATGCGCGTCGCGGCCTATCTTTCACTTCTGCGCGACGAGTACCCGTCCACCGATGAGGAACAGGCGGTCCACCTCGACATCGCGTATCCGAACGTGGAACAGCAACTGGGCAGGGGGATGCCCCTTGTGAAGTGGCTGCTTGCGATACCGCATCTCATCGTGCTGGCTTTTCTCGGGATTGCGACCTTGGTGTGCGTTGTGGCATCCTGGTTCGCAATTCTCTTCACCGGAAGGCAGCCGCAGCCTCTCTTCGAGTTCCTGGTTGGCTATGCGCGCTGGGAGGTGCGGGTGGTGGCGTATGCGCTCCTGCTTACCACGGATATCTACCCGCCCTTCTCTCTGGACGAATAGGGGCATCGGCGGATTGGCGCTGTCACGCCGCTGCACTCTGTCCGAAATGCGCCCTGTGCAACGGAGCCGGCGGCGTCATTGGCGCGGGAGACCGAGTATGTCCCTCGCCTCGTCCGGGTCGGCCAGATCAACACCGAGCTCCCGGGCGATCCTGACAACCCTCTCCACCTGCTGGGCACTCGATGTGGCGAGAACGCCACGGTCGGTGTAGAGGCTGTCCTCGAGTCCGACCCTGGCATTGCCTCCCATGAGGAGTGCCGCTGTGCACATCGGAATCTGGTGCCGGCCTGCCGCACATACGGACCACTCGAAGTCGTCGCCGAAGGTTCGCCGGGCCATCTGGTAGAGGAACAGGAGGTTCTCGACTGATGCGGGCATACCCCCCAGGATTCCGAGCACGAATTGGAGATAGATCGGGGTTGCGAGCAGTCCCTTGCTGATCAGGTAGGAGGGGTTGTTGATCATCCCGCTGTCGAAGACTTCCGCCTCCGGCTTGGTGCCGCTCTCGGCAAATACCCTGGCGAACTCTTCCAGTGACGCGAAGGTGTTGGTGTAGACGAGGTCCTTGGTTCCGTAGAGGTAGGGCTTCTCCCAGTCGTGTTTCCACTCGGTCACCTGCATCTTGTCAGGAATGTCGAAGAGGCCGAAGTTGACTGAGCCGGCGTTGAAAGATGCCAGCTCGGGCTTGTGAGTGGGAACCACCTTGACCCGCTCGGACACAGGCATTCCGAGGCCGCCACCGGTGGTGGCGCAGATGACCACGTTGCACGCGCCGCGAATGCGCTCAAAGATCTCCGCGTAGACGTCCATGTCCGCACAGGGCTTGCCTGTCTTCGGGTCGCGTGCATGGACGTGAACAACCGCTGCCCCTGCTTCGTGTGCCTTGATTGCGTCATCTGCAATCTGCATGGGCGTCACTGGCAGATAGGGACTCATGGTAGGCGTGTGTATGCCGCCGGTGACGGCTGCGGTGACTATTCTCTTCTTGGGCATCTCACTCCCCATTCGCAATAGGATGTCTGGTCTTTGGACCCGGCATGGGTCAGCAGTCCCCGTACCACTGAGGGTGTTGGGTCAGCTCTGCCTTGAAATCGACAAGCACAGTGTCGATGTCAGGGAAGGCCGGACACCAGCCCCATTCCTCTCTTGCCCTGCTGTCGTCGAAGGTCTCTATGTGGAAGGTCCTGTAGTACTCCATGATAACGGGGTCTGGGACATAGGTGATTTTCGCGTCGGGGACATGCCTGCGCACGGCCTGCTCGACTTCCTTTGCGGACGTCGTAGGCGTGATGCCTGCGATGTTGTAGTTGATGGTCTTGATTCCCTCACGCGGGGCATCGGCAATGGCCTCGATGCAGTTTGCCGCATCTTTGAAATACAGCGTGGGCATCTTTGTGTCCTCGGTGACGAAGCACTCAAAAGGCTTGCCCAGGAGCGGATACTCAATCATCCACGCGTTGTACTGTGATACGTGCCTGACCTTGGCGCCGGGGCCGATGACTGAAGGCAGTCGGACGCCACGGAAGTCCAATCCGAACTTGGAGCGGTAGAAGCGCCCGAGGTTCTCGCAGTATGCTTTGCCGCAGCCATACATCGTCGTCGGACGCTGAAGGGTCGTATCGGTCGCTGTGGAGGGAGTGTCGAGGCCGTACGTTGCAATCGTGCTCGGGAATACGACTCGCGAGACGCCGAAAAGCCGCGCGGCCTCGAGCACATTCATGGTGCCTACGACGTTGACCTGGAAGGACGCCCACGGGTTGGCGTTGGAGGGCGCGCTGAGCATAGACCCGAGGTGCAGAATTCGTTCGATGTTGTTGTCACGCACGACATTGAGAACCTCGGATGCGTAGGCAAGGTTCCCCCGGACCACCGTGATGTCGCTTGCGATATCCTCCATCCTCGCCATGTCCGGCGCCACATCGAAAACCGTGACCTTGTCTCCCCTCTGCACGAGTTTGCGCGCCAGGAGCGCACCGATGAAGCCGGTTCCGCCAGTTATGAGCACGTTCATGCTATCTGTCCTCCTTCAATCTCCCTTCCGTAGCTCACCAGTAGAGCATCTTCAATCGTTGCAGGAACTCCTTGTCTCTCTTCTCGATTAGCGTCTCCCATTCCTCGCTGCTGTAGTCGGAAAACCCCTCGTCTGTCTTGCGTCCGAGGTGGCCTGTGCAGGCTAGAACAGCCCGCGCACCTTTCCCGTCGCCGTATCCACGTCAATGCGCCTGAACGCTGGATTCGAGCTGGTGCCGGGCATGAGACTGATGGTCCCCGCAACCGGACAAAGGAACTTGGCCCCCGAGTAGACGAGCACATCCTTGATGGGCAGAACCCATCCCTTCGGCACCCCTTTGAGTGTCGGGTCATGCGTGAGGCTGAGGTGAGTCTTGACCATCATTGTCGCGTAGTCATCGTACTTGGGATCGGCTTCGAACGCCTTCGCCTTGGCCTCGGCTTCAGGAGTCCAGGTGGCGCCGGTAGCGCCGTAGACAGTGCGCGCTATCCTCTCGACCCTGTCCCTGAGTTTCATGTCCATCATGTAGAGGAAACCGAATGGTGTCTCCTCCTCGGCCGCCTCGATAACCGCATCGGCGAGCTCCAATGCGCCTTCGCCGCCGTTTGCCCAGTGAGTTGCGGCGGCACAGCGGACGCCGACAGCCTCGGCGGCCCTGCGTATCAGCTTGATTTCTTCGTCGGTATCGGTGGCGAAGCAGTTGATGCACACGACCGGCCGAATCCCCGACAGCTTGATGGTGTGGAGATGGTGTATCAGGTTGGGCAGCCCGCGCTCAAGGAGCCCGAGGTTCTCCTTCCTGTACTCATCGGGCAGCGGCCTGCCGGGGACGACTGTCGGTCCGCCGCCATGCATCTTGAGTGCGCGCACGGACGCGGTCAAGACCGACACGTGTGGCTTAAGGCCGCTGTAGCGACACTTCACGTTCCAGAACTTCTCGAAGCCTATGTCGGCGGCAAAGCCGCTCTCCGTGACGTGGTAGTCGAACAGCTTGAGGCCTATCCTGTCGCCGATGATGGAGGACTGGCCGACTGCGATGTTCGCGAACGGTCCGGCGTGGACCATGCAGGGCTGGTACTCAACCGTGGAGCAGAGAGTCGGGTTGATGGTGTTCCTCATCCAGGCCGTCATGGCTCCCGCAACCTCGAGGTCGCTGGTCGTGACCGGGTTGCCCTTCCTGTCGTAGGCGACAGTGATGTGCCCTATCCGCTCTCTCAGGTCGGCCAGGTCTGTTGCAATTGAAAGAATCGCCATGAGTTCAGAGCCGACCGCGATGTTGAACCTGGACTGCATCGTGTAGCCGTCCAAACGTCCGCCGAGGCCGACGACGATGTTGCGGAGGCTCTGGGCGCAGAAGTCCATGACCCAGCTCATCTCCACCCGGGTCGGGTCCACGTCAAGCCTGCGCATGCCTGTTCTTGCGAGCAACTGCTCGTCATCGTAATTGCGCTCGTGCTGCATTCGGGCTGTCAGTGCGACCATCGCGAGGTTGTGGGCGTTCGTGATGTCATTGATATCGCCCGTGAGTCCCATAGAGAACTCCGTCATAGGAATCAGCAGGGCGTTCCCACCTCCGGCGGCAGTGCCCTTGATGTTCATCGTAGGACCGCCCGAGGGCTGACGCAGACAACCGCCGGCGTTCTTGCCTCGCTTGCCGAGACCCTCAATCAATCCGAGAGACGTGGTGCTCTTGCCTTCGCCGAGAGGGGTTGGCGTGATGGCGGTGATTTCCACGTATTTTCCGTCTGGTCTTGCCTTGAGGCGCTCGATAATCTTCATGAAGTCGAGCTTGCACAGGCGCCCGTAGGGAATCACCTCGTCTTTCTCGAGGCCCAGTCGTTCTCTCCACTGGTCAGGCGTCGGAAGGTTGGCCTCTGCGGCCTCGGCAATCTCCCAGTCTTGCATCTTACTGGCGTCGTATGGCATCGCGGGTGTCCTCCCTGGTTAGTAGAGTAGTTCTTCTTATACCGGGCCACGTCCTGCGAGGCCGGTCGCTCGCAATGGGGAGCGAGAGCTTACCGTAGATGGCGGCTTGCCGTCCAAATGCCGCGATTCTATTACGGCGGAAGCTGACAGTCAACGAGGCACGCTGGCTCAGAACCATTGTTGCCGAAGGAGTAGCCACCATGCACGGACTGGCCGATGGGTCACGAGACGGCGGCAAGACGCTCCGCCGCTTCCACGGTATGCGAAAGGAGCATCGTGACGGTCATCGGGCCGACTCCGCCGGGCACGGGCGTTATTGCCTCGGCCTTCTCCCTGACGGGCTCAAAGTCGATATCTCCCACAAGACGATAGCCCTGTTTGGCGCTCGTGTCTTGCACGT
Organism: Dehalococcoidia bacterium; assembly: GCA_030602785.1. Lineage (GTDB taxonomy): Bacteria > Chloroflexota > Dehalococcoidia > GIF9 > AB-539-J10 > SKVJ01. The sequence goes on along the minus strand of JAUVZB010000020.1, from coordinate 35,598 downwards.
AGTTTGTGCCGAAGTCCACCGCAATAACCCCCCTCTTGACCATGTCGGCGGTGATGAACCGGGGACGGTTGGCTGCCACGACGAGGAGATCTGCCTGCCTTGTCCAGTCCGCGAGGCAGGGTGTGTCCGGATGACACAGAGTGATGTTGGCGCTCACGCTTTCGTGGCACAGGAGGGCCGCGAGTGGTTTGCCGACCAGATTGTCCACGTTGACGATGACGGCGTGGCGATGCCTGAGGTCGCCGTAGCCGCTCCGGCGCAGCATCTCCATGATGCCTGCAGGCGTTGCCGGCACGAATGATTCCTGTCCAAGCCAGGACCTGCCGACGCTCTCGGGATGAAAACCATCCACGTCTTTCGCAGGAGAGATTGTGGCGAGAACGGCGCTCTCGTTGAACTGCGGTGGCAGCGGGAGCTGCACGAAGATGCCATGGACGTCGGCCCGACGGTTCAACTCGCTGATTCGTGTGAGGAGGTCCCTCTGTGTGTAGTCCTGGGGCAGGTGGCACATCTCTGAGAGGAGTCCAACCTCGGCTGTTGCCTTCTCCTTCAGACGCACATAGCTGGCGGAGCCGGCGTCATCGCCCACGATGATACCTGCGAGCTTGGGGACAACAGCGCTCGCGGCCAGCACCGTGACACGCTCGCGGAGCTCCTGCCGGATGTCTCTGGAGAGTTGGCGTCCGTCGAGTATGACTCCTGGCATCGTTCTGTCTCCTTCACGGGGGGCTGGAATGCTACCTGGCGAGCAACTTCTCCGCTGCGACGACGGTATTTGTCAGCAGCATGGCCGTGGTGACGGGGCCAGTGCCTCCCGGTACCGGGGTGATTGCCACTGCCTTTTCGGCGACAGCGTCGAAATCCACATCTCCCACGAGGCGTGGCTTGCCGGTTGCGGTATCCTCCACCTGGTTGACCCCGACGTCGACAACGACTGCGCCTTCGCGGACCATGTCTGCTGTTATGGCGCGTGGACGGCCAATCGCAGCCACGAGAATGTCCGCGCTACGGGTTATCTCGGGCAGGTTGCGCGTGCCGGTGTGGCAAATCGTGACCGTCGCGTTCGCCCCGGGCCGCTTCTGAACAAGGATGCCGGCCAGCGGTTTTCCCACGATGTTGCTTCGACCACAGATGACGACATGACGGCCTTCGGGACTGTGACCGCTTCGAACGAGGAGTTCTTTCACTCCATAGGCGGTCGAAGGAAAGAAAGTCTCTTCTCCGAGCAGGAGCTTGCCGGAGTTGACAGGATTCGTTCCGTCTACATCCTTGTCAGGGGATACGGCGCCCTGTGCCCGAAGAGAGTTGAGGTGCTTCGGAAGTGGTAGTTGCAGGATGATGCCGTGAAACCGCGTGTCCGAGTTGAGCCTGGAGATGGCGTCTTCGAGCGACTTCTGCGTGGCGTCCTGAGGCAACCGCACGGTCTCGTTGTAGATGCCGACAGCCTCGCATCCCCTCGCGATGCCGCGAAGGTAGGACTGAGCTGCCGGGTCATCTCCTATGACGAGAACGGCAAGGCCGGGCACTGCACCTTCCAGTGCGGTGATTCTGTCCTTCAATTCCTGCCGGATTGCGGCCGCGATAGAGCGCCCGTCCAAGATTTCGGCTGGCATCGTGCCCCCGTTTCACGTGGTGATCAGAATTCTAACATAGGGCGGTTGGGCGCTTCTGAGCGATGGGGGTGGTTCCGAAGGTTGGATTGCATAATGAAGAGGCACCTGTTACATTATTTGGTGGACTTATTGACGTGTCAGGGGTCAACCGACCCCGTCTCCTGAATCCGAGTTCAAATACGCAATACGGAGGGCTTACCTATGGCAGTGGACAAAGGAATGCTGTCCATGATGGACGAGAAGAGGGTGTTCCCACCCCCAAAGGAGTTCAGCGAAGCAGCTGTTATCAAGAGCATGGAGGAGTACCAGGAGCTGTATGACAGCTCGATTGCCGACCCCGACAAGTTCTGGGGCGAGCGGGCTGAGCAGCTGGATTGGTTCAAGAAGTGGGACAAGGTGCGTGTGGTGGACTTCGCCAACGCGAAGCACGAGTGGTTCGTAGGGGGCAAGCTGAATGTCACCTACAACTGCATCGACCGGCATCTGAAGACCTGGCGCAAGAACAAGGCTGCACTCATCTGGGAAGGCGAACCTGAGGGCGAGCGGGTAACCTACACCTATCAGGATTTGTACAACGAGGTGTGCCGCTTCGCAAACGTGCTGAAGAAGCACGGAGTGAAGAAGGGCGACCGCGTATCCATTTACCTTCCGATGATTCCTGAGCTGCCCATCTCCCTGCTGGCATGCGCGCGGATTGGGGCCGTCCACAACGTTGTGTTTGGCGGGTTCAGCGCGGAAGCACTGCGGGATCGAATCCAGGACTGTGGTTCTGACACTCTCATCTGCTGCGATGGCTACTACCGCAGCGGTAAGGTTGTGAACAGCAAGGCGAACGCGGATGCCGCGATGGCGGCCTGTCCTGACGTGGTGAAGCAGTCTTTCGTCGTCAAGCGTGTTGGGGTTGAGGTGCCGATGGTTGAGGGGCGTGATCACTGGTGGCAGGATGAGATGTCGGCCCCGGATATCAGTTCGCACTGCGAGCCCGAGGTGATGGACGCGGAGGACCCGCTGTTCATCCTCTACACCAGCGGCAGCACCGGCAAGCCCAAGGGAGTCCTGCACACTACAGCGGGGTATCTGCTCTACGTGATGCAGACATTCAAGTGGGTTTTCGACTACAAAGACGAAGACACGTTCTGGTGCACAGCTGACATCGGCTGGGTGACCGGGCATAGCTACATCGTCTACGGACCTCTTGCTTCCGGCGCGACGAGCCTGATGTTTGAGGGAGTGCCCACGTTCCCGAAGCCCGACCGGTTCTGGGAGATTGTGGAGAAGTACAAGGTCAACATCTTCTACACCGCGCCCACGGCGCTACGTGCGCTGATGCGCGAAGGCGATGACTGGCCGAACGGCCGTGACATGTCAAGCTTGAGGCTTCTCGGAACCGTCGGTGAACCAATCAACCCCGAGGCCTGGATGTGGTACTACAACGTCATCGGCAAGGCGAAGTGCCCGATTGTTGACACGTGGTGGCAGACGGAGACCGGTGGAATACTTATCACCCCGCTTCCGGGCGCGATGCCAATCAAGCCCGGGTCCGCAACACTGCCATTGCCGGGAGTTGAGTTGGCGATACTGCGCGAGGATGGCACGCCTGTTGAGACGAACGAGGGTGGATATCTCGCCATCACGCAGCCATGGCCTGGACTGATGCGCGGTGTCTATGGCGACCCTGCCAAGTTCAAGGACACGTACTTCGTCAGGTTCCCTGGCGTGTACACGACCGGCGATGGCGCTCGTCAGGATGAAGACGGATACTACTGGCTCATGGGCCGTATCGACGACGTCATCAACGTGTCGGGTCACCGCATCGGGACTGCGGAGGTGGAGAGCGCGCTCGTGTCCCATGCGCTGGTGGCAGAGGCCGCGGTGGTCGGGATGCCACATGAGATCAAGGGGCAGGGTATCTACGCGTACGTCACGCTGAATGTCGGCGTTGAGAAGAGCGACGCGCTCAAGAAGGAACTTGTTGCGCACGTGCGCAAGGAGATCGGCCCAATCGCCGCTCCCGACAAGATCCAGTTCGCGGATGGCCTTCCCAAGACGCGAAGCGGCAAGATAATGCGGCGTGTGCTTGTCAAGATTGCCAGCGACAAGATGGACGAGCTGGGCGACACAAGCACCCTCGCCGATCCTTCTGTTGTCGATGATCTGGTGAAGGGCAAGATATAGCGAGCGCGTTTCTGATTTGTCATTCACGGGGCGTCGGGGGTACGAAAACCCGGCGCCCCGCTTGGCAGTAAGAACGAGAGAAGGAGAGTGCAGATGGCGGACACAAAACTTGGCAACCCTGCTGTGGTAGGGCTGGGGGGGTTCGGCGTTACGACGCTGCTCCTGCAGTTCCACAACCTGGGGCTGGCCGGCACCGGCGTAGTCCTGTGGACGGCCCTGTTTTTCGGAGGGATGGCCCAGCTCCTTGCAGGCCTGAAGGAATTCGAAAGCGGGAACAACTTCGGGTTTGCAGCCTTCACGACCTATGGCGCGTTCTGGATGGCGCTGGCCGGCATCTGGCTCGGTGGTCATTTCGGCATTCTGGCCGCGACCACGACCGATGTGGGCTGGTTCCTCGTGGCATTCACGGTGCCCACGGTCGTATATACACTGGCTGCCTGCAGGGCCAGCGGAGCTCATTCCATTCTGTTTGTGACTCTGTTGCTGGGGTTCGTGTTTCTGGATATCGGGCATTTCGGTGGTTCGAGCCTGTGGATTACTCTCGCGGCGTTCGACCTCATAGTGTGTGGCTTCACTGCGCTATACATAATGGCCGCGATTGTGCTTGTCGATTTCGGTTGGAAGCTGCCGCTCGGCAAGGGCTGGCTGGCGAAGTAGGACACTCTCAGCTGGCAGAAGTGTGTTGATTCGAGGGGGGCGCGGAAGCGCTCCCCTCCCTTTTCTGGAGGAGGAGACCGAGAAGGGCGCGCCACTTGCCGCCCGTGCGGCGTGTGTTGATGCGCACCTGCGTGTTGCCGACTTGTACGGCTGGACCCAGGTCAAGGTTCATGGCGAGGCTTCCCATGTTGCGGGGGACGAGCACGATGTCGCTGCCCTGGCGCGTGATGGAGGTCACGTCGGCCGCTGCTGCAAGAAGGCGCATCCTGGCAACGAAGAGCAGGTCTTTCAGCGGTGTGGAGAGCGGGCCGAACCTGTCTTTCAGTTCGTTGGCGACGCCGTTAAGGTCGTCCGGAGTCGCCGCGTCTGCGAGTTTCCTGTAGAACGCGATGCGGGTGGCCGGACTAGCGATGTAGTCGTCCGGTATGTAGGCTGAGACGGGCAGGTCGAGCGCTGGGAAGGCCTGTTTCGGAGTTAGCTCGGGTGCAATGGGTGCGCCCGGTTGGAGGAGTTCGACTTCCTCTGCCAGGATTCGACAGTAGAGTTCGAAGCCAACGGCTGCCATGTGTCCGCTCTGGCGTGTGCCCAGTAGGCTCCCTGCTCCTCGAATCTCGAGGTCCCTCATGGCGATTTCGAGTCCCGCGCCCAGCTCGTTGGCCTCGTATATGGTTCGAAGGCGTCTCCTCGCCTGAGTTGTGAGTTCCCTGTGGCTGTCGTGGAAGAAGCACGCGTATGCCTGGTTGCGCCCCCTTCCCACGCGCCCCCTCAGTTGATAGAGCTGTGTGAGCCCGAGCCGGTCAGCCTGATTGACAAGCAGGGTGTTAGTGTTGGGCATATCGAGGCCGAGCTGGACGATAGTGGTTGCAACGAGGACGTCTATCTCGCCTGCCGTGAACGCGGTCATCGTGCTCTCGAGGCGGTCTTCGGACATCCGGCCGTGCGCCACGGCGAACCGTGCCTCCGGTACAAGCTTCTCGAGGACTTGAGCGACTGCAAGGATGCTGTCGATTCGGTTGTGCACGAAGAACGTCTGGCCGTTCCTCTCGAGTTCTCTGAGTATTGACTGCCGCACGAGAGCCGTATCGTATGGGCCGACATGTGTGCGGACGGCGAGTCTGTCCTCCGGCGGTGTGTCCATCGTGCTCATGTCGCGTATGCCGGCAAGGGCCATGTGAAGTGTCCTGGGGATGGGCGTGGCACTGAGTGTGAGAGTGTCAAGACCTGAGCGTAATGCTCTGAGTGCTTCCTTCTGCATCACGCCGAACCTTTGCTCCTCGTCGATAATCAGGAGTCCGAGGTCCTTGAACCTGATGTCCTTCTGGAGAAGCCTGTGGGTGCCGATGCAGACATCGACGCTGCCTGCGGCAAGTCCAGCGACAATCTCCGCCTCGCGGTCACGTGGGGTGAATCGACTCAGGACTTCCGTGCTGGTGGGGAATGCCCCCATCCTTTCTGAGAAGGTGGTGAAGTGCTGCTGCGCGAGAACGGTCGTGGGGGTGAGCACGGCCACCTGTTTTCCGTCCATCACTGCCTTGAAGGTCGCCCGCAGCGCGACTTCAGTCTTGCCGTAGCCGACATCACCGCAAATGATGCGGTCCATCGGGCGGCTGCTTTCCATGTCTTCCTTCACAGCCGATATGGCATCGAGCTGGTCAGGGGTCTCGACGTAGGGAAACGAGGCCTCGAGTTCCTGCTGCCACAGCGTATCCGGTGAATACGCGTGGCCGAGGGCAAGCTGTCTCCGTGCGTACAGTCTGATGAGTTCCTGCGCGAGTGCTTTCGTTGATTGGCGGACACGGTGTTTCGTTGTCTCCCATTCCGTCGAACCAAGCCGGCTGAGTCGAGGCGCAGTCTCGCCGCCACCGACATAGCGGGTGACGCGATGTATCTGGTCGGTCGGTACGTAGAGCGTGTCGCTATTGAGGTAGGTGACCTCAAGGTACTCGCGCTCCATACCGCCTGTGCTGAGGCTGGTGAGGCCGACGAAGCGACCGATTCCATGGTCCACGTGAACAACAAGGTCTCCCGGGCGAAACGACAGAGCAGGTGTTTTCGAGCGTGTCCGTGCCCTTGATGGCCGTCTTGCGTGTTTGACGAAGCCGAAAAGCTCCGTGTCCGTGAGTAGCAGGATCTGCCCGGGGAGAGACCAGCCCCGGGGGAGAGAGCCCTGGAGCAGGGAGAGGGAGCCTGCAACCGGGACTGACTCAATATTATCGCTCGTGGGTACCGGCAGTCCCGATCCTTCGAAGAGTTCGCTCAGCCGTCGCGCCTGTTGTGTGACCAGCACGACTCGTTGCCCCTTGCTCAGCATTCCGGGTATCTCACCGCTCAGGGCGGCGATGTGCTGTGCGTATGAAGGGGGTGGCGAGAATAGAGCAGTCCGACCGTCGAGTGTCGAGTCAAGCCAGGGAGCAACAACGACCTGCCGCATTGTGGAGAGCCGTCGTTCGATGTCGCTCCATTCCACGTATCCGGTCTGTAGCTGGTCGATGTGGCCATCGGACTTGCCGGCTCCCGAGAGATACTCGGTCATCTCGGCCTGAAGGCGCAGGGCTCTCAGCCGGAGCGCGGGAGGGTCTTCAAGGACGACGATTGAGTTGGGAGCGAGATAGTCAAGCAAACACGAGGGCCCGCCGATTCCGTTCGTGGGCGTCGCGAGGGCGTTGTCGACTGGCGCTCGTGTGAGTTGGGTCAGGGGATCGAAGAAGCGGATGGTGTCGACCTCGTCCCCCGCGAACTCGATACGTATGGGTTCCGCATGTGCGGGTGAGAAGACGTCAACGATGCCCCCGCGCCGGCTCATTTCGCCCCCGCATGAGACCTGCTCCACGTGTTCGTAGCCCATCCGCTGGAGCTGCTCGAGTAGAGGTATCGGTGAGAGGGCCATCCCGCGCTGCAGATGGATGGTAGCGGAAGTGAAGTCGGTGACAGCTGGCAGCGACCCCATCGTGCCGAGAACCGAACTCACGATTATGAGGTCGGGGTGGGACGAACGTTGGAGGGCAAGAAGACCGGCAAGCTCGGCCCGTGCCAGAGACGATTCACTTGAACCTGCCCCTGTGCCTGCGTATGGGAAATCAGGCTCAATGAGTCGCCTGACGGTCGTGCCGGAAGTTGTCCAGTTCTGCAGCTCCTCGTGAAGGCTTGCGGCCCGCTCGGGGTCGGCGACGATGAGGGAAAGGGGGCGTCTCAGGTCGTCCTGAAGCGATGCTAGGAAGTAGGGTGTTGCTGCCTCGAGGAGTCCGAGGTGACAGGGAGCGCCCGTTTCGGCAATCTGTGAGCGGAGTAGCTGATAGTCATCCGTCTCCCGTATTAGCGGGAGAAGCCCGTGAAGACGCATAGACGAGGCTGAGTATAGCAATATCCCATAGTATGGTTCCCGTATTCGCGCGCTGCTATAATGCGCGGCGTGTCCCATCGTCGTATTGTTGTGAAGCTGGGTACGAGCCTCCTCACGTCGGGTGGGGACCACCTGGACCTCTCGGTCATGGCCACGGTGGTTGACCAGATTGTTGAGTTGCACTCGCGCGGCAGGCAGTTGATCGTGGTGTCCTCGGGGGCAGTGGCCGCCGGTCGCGAGAGGCTGCTCAGGAGAAAGGTGGCGGAGGGCAGGAACACGGCGTTCAAGCAGGTCTTGGCCTCTATCGGCCAGAGCCATCTGATGAACACGTATGAGAGGCTGTTTGCGCGACATGACATAACGATTGCGCAGGCCCTGCTTACGCGTGACTGCCTCGTCGACCGTGCGGGATATCTCAACGCCAGGAATACACTCCTGGCTCTGTGTGAGATGAATGTTGTGTGTATCGTGAACGAGAATGATGTGGTTGCTGTTGAGGAGTTGGAGGAACGGCAGTTCGGCGATAACGACAGCCTTTCTGCCATGGTTGCGAATCTCGTTGATGCTGACCTGCTTGTGATACTGACCGACACCGACGGGCTGTATACGGCCGACCCGAGGGTGCATCCTGATGCGACGCTGGTCCCGCGAGTCGATTGCATTGATGAAGGGATTGTGTCGCTTGCGGGTGGGACGTCGAGTGGCCAGGGCATCGGGGGGATGATTACGAAGGTGGAAGCCGCAAGGCTCGCAACCTGCTCTGGAATCGACGTGGTTGTGGCGAACGGGCACGAGCCGGATGTGTTGCGGCGCCTTGACGCCGGCGAGAGCGTCGGGACTCTGTTCGCGGCGTCCGTCAGCAAATTGGAGAGCCGGAAGCGTTGGATACTGAGCGGCCTGGCTTCTCACGGCCGGGTCATTGTCGATGAAGGGGCGGTGCGTGCGTTGAGAAGGGGAGCAGGGAGTCTTCTTCCCGCGGGCGTAACCTCGGTGCTTGGACGGTTCCAACGGGGTGACATAGTCGACATCGTCGCTGAAGATGGTGCCCGCATAGCCTCGGGGATAGTCAACTACAGTTCTGAAGACCTTGAGCGCATCAAGGGGCAGCACTCGGAGCGGATTGCCGATGTGCTGGAGCACACATACGGTGACGAGATTGTTCACCGCAGCAACATGGTGGTGCTTTGAAGGGAGGACGCTTGAACGAACAGCTGCAGGAATTGGAACGCAAGGCGCGGCGGGCGAAAAGTGCGACGCGGAAGCTGGCTTGCCTGCCGACTGCGACCAAGAACGGGGCGCTTCGCGCGATAGCAGCGGCTCTCCGGGATACCCGGGAGCCTGTGCTTGAGGCTAACAGGGAGGATTACGAAGAGGCCAGGGCTTCGGGGATGAGCGAATCCATGCTGGACCGGCTCCTGCTGACCTCGTCACGCATCGAGTCCATGGCCGATGATGTGTTGACCGTGGCGGCGCTGCCGGACCCCATCGGGCAGACGTTCGGGTCGCGGACACTCCCAAACGGCCTTCAGCTGGCAAAGCGCCGCGTCCCGCTCGGCGTGATTGCGGCCATTTACGAGAGCCGGCCCAACGTGACTATCGATATCTCCAGCCTGTGCCTGAAGTCGGGCAATGCCACAATCCTCCGGGGAGGCAAGGAAGCGCTGCGCTCGAACAAGGTCCTCGTCACGATTGTCCAGGATGCCTGCCGGGTGGCCGGAGTGCCGGATGGGGCGGTGGAGTTCATTGAGTCGACGGACCACGCTCTTGTGGGGCAGTTGCTTCGCATGAGGCAGTATGTTGACCTCGTGATTCCCAGGGGGCGTGCGGAGCTCATCCGGCTGGTTGCAGACAACGCGACGATGGCGGTAGTCACCGGAGGTATCGGTGTGTGCCACGCCTACGTGGACAAGAGCGCCGACCTGGATATGGCGCTGCGGATTGTCGACAATGCCAAAGTCCAGCGTCCGACCGTCTGCAATGCGCTTGACTGCGTGCTCGTTCACAGGGATGTTGCCGACGCGTTTCTCCCTCGCCTGGCTGGTCTGTGGCAGTCGGAGGGTGTGGAGATGCGTTGCGACACTGAGGTCCTGGCGCTACTCGGTGACTCCGCGGGGCGCGGCACTGTAGCGGCAACGGAGGAGGATTGGGGGCGGGAGTTTCTGGCGCTTGTAGCTGCTGTGAAGGTGGTGGGGTCCCTCGACGAGGCTCTGGAGCACATTGAGCGATATGGGTCGGGACATTCGGAGGCGATTGTGACCGAGGACTACTCATCCGCGAACCGGTTTGTGGCCGAGGCGGATGCCGCATGCGTCTATGTGAATGCGAGCACCAGGTTCACCGACGGGTCCCAGTTTGGCCTCGGCGCCGAAATCGGCATAAGCACCCAGAAGTTCCACGCCAGGGGTCCCATGGCCCTTGAGGAGATTACCAGCTACAAGTGGGTCGCTCTCGGCACCGGCCAGATTCGTGAGTAGATTGAGGCCCGGTGTGGGGTCATCCGGTCGATGGCTCAGGCGAATTCGCGCAAAGCCGTGTGCTGAAGCTGGAACAACTGCTGTATGCCCTGCTGGGCGAGGGAAAGCAGAGTGTCCGCATCGTCCTTGCTGAATGGCTTGCGTTCGGCGGTGCCCTGAATCTCCACAAATTCCTGTCGGTCAGTCATCACGACGTTGAAATCGACCTGCGCCCGGAAGTCCTCCTCGTAGCAGAGGTCCAGCAGTGGGGCGCCTTTGACGATGCCAACACTCGTGGCGGCAATCATCGTGGTGAGTGGCATGACGTTGAGGACGCCTTTCTTCTTGAGCGCGTGAAACGCCTGATAGAGGGCGACGTAAGCGCCGGTTATGGCAGCAGTGCGTGTGCCGCCGTCCGCCTGGAGGACATCGCAGTCCACAGTCAGCGTCCTCTCGCCAAAGGCTCTGAGGTCGGTCGCCGCCCGGAGACTTCTGCCTATGAGGCGCTGAATCTCGTAGCTGCGCCCCGCGCTCCTGTCACGCGGCGTGCGTGTGAGCGTTGAACGGGGTAGCATGGAGTACTCGGCTGTCACCCATCCCTCGCCGCTTCCCTTGAGGAAGGGAGGCACTCTCTCCTCAACGGTGACAGCGCAGAGCACCATTGTCTTGCCCAGCTCAATCAGGACGGAGCCCTCAGCGAAACTCTGGTATCCGGGAGTGATGCGCACGGGGCGGAGCTGGTCGTCTGCACGATTATCGATTCTTGCCATTGTGCCTTTCATCCGAGCGGTTCTTCACAGGAATTTGACATTTGTCTGGTACGGTAGTCACTCGCTCGAGTTGCTATGGTAAACGTAATTAGGCTATGATGTAAAGCTGATTGTTCGGGAGGTCACAGTATATGCGTAACTCCAGGTTTGTCAGATTCGTCACTGCAGCTCTGTGTGTTCTATTCGTAGGCGCAGCTTTCGTCGCTCCTGTCGCTGTCATGGCTGATGAGGGCGATACCGAAGCGCCGCCGGTGATTCCCGACGAGCTGCAGATCAACGCGAAGTTTCCGTCCATGACGGGACCGGCTGACTCCACGTTCAAGTTCGAGGTGGAGTTCACCTTCAAGACCCAGAACAGACTGGGTGAAGACTTCGACCTGACGGTGTCCGGTCCGCCGGGCTGGCTCACCTACATCGCTGAGTCCAGCTACAAGCTTGACAGCCAGATATCGGCGATTCACCTGGAGCCGTACGCGGTGAAGCAGCCCGTCATTGTTGTTGCTGTCGCACCGTTCTGGCTCTACCCGGAGCCTGGCGACTACCCGATTGAGTTCAGGGCAACCTCGCCTAATGTGGATGAGGTTGTGAACATGACGGCGACGATTACCGCGCGTTATGGGGTAAGCGCCGAGACGACCAGCGGCCGACTTAACACGAAGACGACGGCCGGCAGCGCGGCAACCTTCAACGTGAAAGTCATCAACAGCGGTACGGCGGTGCTCGACAAGGTGTCGTTTGCATCCAGCAAACCTTCGGGTATCGCTAGTGAGCAGTGGATCGTCAAGTACGAGCCCGAGAAAATCGAGAATCTGGGACCCGGCGAGGAACAGGAGGTTGAAGTCTCAATCACTCCGCCCTCCAAGACGATTGCCGGCGACTACATGGTCACGCTGAAGTTCGATGGTGATCCGGCTTTGTCCTCGGCTCCCCCTAGTCTGGACATCAGGGTCTCCGTGGCAACCAAGACTGCGTGGGGCATCATCGGAGCTGTCATAGTCGTACTGGTAATTGGCGGGCTCGTGTGGGCCTTCCGCGAGTTTGGACGGAGATAGACCGTGGGACAGCCTGTTGTCGAAACCACGGATCTCACGAAGGTTTACGACGGATTCACCGCCGTGGACAAGCTGAACCTGCGCATTGATGAAGGGGAGATGTTCGGTTTCCTCGGTGCGAACGGCGCTGGGAAGACGACGACTCTTCTCATGCTGCTGGGCCTGACGGAACCGACCTCGGGCTCGGTCAGGGTCGGCGGGAAAGACCCGACCCGTGAACCCATTGATGTGAAACGTCTGGTGGGCTATCTGCCGGAAAGAGTTGGGTTCTACGAGGACATGACCGCCAGGCAGAACCTGTTCTACACGGCCGAGCTGAATCGGATTCGGCGCGCTGAGGCTGCCGAAAGAATCGGGTCACTTCTGGGGACTGTCGGGTTGTCTGAGGTGGCGGATCACCCTGTCAACACCTTCTCGCGCGGGATGAAGCAACGCCTTGGCATTGCTGACATCTGGATCAAGGAGCCCAGACTTGCCTTTCTGGACGAGCCCACTACGGGCATCGACCCCAACGGCGTCGACGATATTCTGAAGTTGATTTCGGACATGGGGAAGAAAGGTATCACCATCATCTTCTGCTCCCATCTTCTGCCTCAGGTGCAGAAGCTGTGCTCAAGAGTTGGCATTCTTGCCAAGGGGCATCTGGTTGCGGATGGAGCGATCGACCGGCTTGGACGGGAGGCGGCCGGCGCCGGCCGATACCGCATGGAGGCGGAGGTGGATGCGGCGCAACCCGCTATCGTCGATGTGATTCGACGGGTTGAGGGTGTGCGCGATGTCGAGATGACAGGCAACGTCCTTGGCATCACGGCAGATAAGGACCTTCGCGGGCAGATATCGCGGGCCATTATTGACAGCGGGGCTCTTCTGGTTGGGATGCGGGTGGAGGAGTACAGTCTCGAGAGAATCTACAAGCGATACTCGAAAGAGGCGTAAGCAATATGTATGCCGTATTTCGCAAAGAACTTGCCGACCACATCAGCAGCATGCGTTTCATCATCCTGTTCCTACTGGTATTCCTTTCGGCGATGTTCGCCATTTACATCGCTATTCAGACGATTCGCAGCGTAGTCGGTCCGACGACCGAGTTCATCTTCCTCAAGCTGTTCACGACATCGGGGGACAACCTCCCTTCGTTCCTTTTCTTCCTGTCGCTGTTCATCCCGATTGTGGGGATAGCCCTGGGTTTTGACGCTGTGAATAGCGAGCGCAGCAGCGGAAACCTGAGTCGGCTCATGTCTCAGCCGATATACCGCGACTCCGTGATAAACGGCAAGTTCATTGCCGGCCTCACGGTGCTCGGAATCATGATACTGGGTGTGGTGCTGATTGTGGCAGGTCTTGGACTGCGCATCGTGGGTGTGCCGCCAAACGGTGAAGAGGTTGTGCGCGTCCTTGCTTTCGTCGCCGTGAGCATCGTGTACGGGGGTTTCTGGATGGCTCTTGCGGTGCTGTTCTCCGTCTTCTTCAAGAGGACGGCAACCTCGATGCTGGCGTCCCTTGCCGTGTGGATTTTCTTCTTCTTCTTCCTGACCGTGATTGTGGGAGCTGTGGCCAATGCGGTCGCGCCTGTTGACGCGAATTCGAGCGTTGAGATGATTGTCCGTAACGCTTCCCTGGAAGGATCCCTGGCCCGCATCTCGCCGTGCACTCTGTATGGCGAGGCGATAGTTGCTCTGCTGACTCCGGAAGTGGGTTCAGTGAATCCGACGCTGCTGGTGCTGAGTTCCTACTCCGGACGTATGGCTAACCCTCTGCCTCTTATGGATAGTCTCCTTCTCATCTGGCCCCAGGTTGTGACCATTATCGCGCTCTGCGCCATCTGCTTCGGTATCTCCTACATCCGGTTCATGCGCGAAGAAGTACGGTCTATCTAGCCGGGCTGAGGTTGGAGAGATGACCTGAGCGCTTGCGCTCGTGACCGGGCGGTCTGTTCCGGCCGTGCGCTCGAGTCGCGGCTCTCGGGGATGGCGAATGTGGGCCTGGATGATGGTCCGTCATTCCTGCGGAGCCGTTTCCTTCTCAGACGAACCTCCCGGGCTTGCCAGCGGCATGTTGTGATGGCTATAGTGCCCCGACACGGCTTGCAGCATGATAGAGACACTGGCTATTGTCCTGGCATACCTCCTGGGTTCGGTCCCGTTCGCGTATATCATTGCCCGGGCTAAGAGCCGCATCGACATACGTGACGTCGACATTGGCAATGCGGGCGCGGGTAGTGTGATGCGTGCCGTTGGACTGCGCGCAGGCATCGTTGTTCTTGTCGCTGACATAGCCAAGGGCACAGGAGCCGTGTTCGCCGTGCAGGCGCTCGGCGTTGGACTCCCATGGGTTCTGGCCGCCGGACTGGCTGCCGTGCTTGGCCACATCTATCCTGTCTACATCGGGTTTCGAGGGGGACAGGGAGTTGCCACCATGATTGGCGTGTTCCTGGGAATTGCGCCCAAGTCAATGGGGCTGGCGCTTGCTGTGATGGGAATCGTCCTGCTGTTCAACCTCCGAAAGGGAGGGTCTCGCCGACTGTTCCTTGTCGTTGCGTGTGGAGCGCCGTTTGTGCCGGTGTTCACGTACGCGGTCTACGATTCTGTGACGCTGACTGCGTACGCTGTGGTGCTGATTGCGTATGTTGCTCTGCGCAACAGGAGAGGACTGCGTCATCCCGGTTCGATTACGAGACGAGTTCTCGGGGAAACCGGGGATGGACGGCAGGACTCGGAGAGGTGTTGAGTGGATACGGGCTACGATCTGAGGTTCTTCGTCGGGCGTCGGGTCTCGGGCAATCTGCGGCGTGAGATCGGCCTTGTGGGGTTGATCGCCATAATGATTGGCCTCAATATCGGGGGCTCGCTCTTCCTGCTGACTGCCCTGGCGGCGGGGTTGACCGGGTCTTCCATCATCATTGCTCAGTTCGTGTCGGCCGCCCCCATCCTGCTCAGCATCCCGGCGTACGTCGCCCTCTCGTCGGCCCTGCCCGTCACCTGTGCAAACTACCAGTACGCCAAGCTGTTCTCCAGGCCGCTGGCCGTCGCTGCCTGGATGGTGCTGTTCATTGCCATCCCGCTCGGTATGCTGCCGCTGTTCGCACTTGCCTCCGCGAAGCTCCTTGCAGTACTGGTCCCCGGGCTGCCGGTGACCCTGTGTGCCATAGGCGTGATGAGCCTGCTGTCGGTCTTCAACCTGCTGGGTGTGCGCATCACCACGCAAGCGCAGTTCGTGGGAGTCGCGGTGCTGCTTGTGGCATTACTCACGTTCATCTTCGGCGGCATGCCTGCTATCGATGTGGATAACCTCGCAGTTCGTTTCGCTGGAGGACCGATTGGCTTCCTGGGAGCGTCGGCGCTCCTGTATACGCTGCTGGCGGGAGGGCTCTTCGGGGTCGAGATGGGTGATGAGATACGGAACGCGCGGCACGTGATTCCGCGGGCGCTCGTGATCAGCATAGCGACTGTGCTCGTGCTGTATATCCTGATTGAGATTGTGGCTGTGGGAGTGGTTGGATGGGAGCAGTTCTCGGCGGGCACCCTCGGTGACGTAGCTGCGGCTTTCCTGTCCGGTGGGTGGTTGGGGCTGTTCGTCATCGGAGGTGGCATCATGGCCAGCATGACCACAATCAACCTGGCGCTCGCTGCGGCAGGCAGATATGCACTGGCCTTCTCCTTTGACGGGTACTTTCCGAGAGCTTTCTCGCAAGTGAGCGAGCGCTTCGGCACTCCGCATAACGGGCTTCTTCTGATATACCTGATGACGGTTGCGACGCTGCTCATCAATCCACCTCTAATGGTTATCGGTGCAATGCTGAATTTTGGCCTCCTGTTCATGGTGACGCTCGTGCTGCTCGCGGCCGTGCGTCTCTTGCGCCGGCACCCCGCGACATATGAGAACTCGGCTGTCCACGTGAGGCCGAGACTCCTGGTGCTCTGTTGCCGGGCTGCGGTGGCCATCAAACTTGTGTATATGCTGGTGCTTGCCGTGGCACTGAAGTGGACGTTCCTTATCTTCGTGGGGGCCATTCTTGTGGGGTTGGCCCTGTTCTACAGCAGGAAACGCGGCCTGTGGCGCTGAATCGGAGCTGTGGCTGCGCGTGACCTGCCATCGGACGATACGGGACAGCACGACCTGTGCACCTGTGTTGGGCGACAAGGAGGAAGACCGGGAAATGAGTATCGTTGACATGTTCAGGCTGGATGGAAAGGTTGCGCTGGTGACGGGTTGCAAGCGGGGGATTGGGCGTGGCTTCGCACTGGCACTCGCCGACGCGGGCGCGGACATACTAGGTGTCAGTTCGACGCTGGAAGGGGACGGGGGAGAAGTGGGGCGCGAAGTCAGAGAGCTGGGACACGCGTTCACGGCGTACAGGTGCGACCTGTCCAGCCGCGAGGAAACCTACGACCTCGTGCGCCGCGTGAAGAACGATTTCCCTGTTGTTGACATACTCTTCAGCAATGCTGGGGCGATATCGCGGTCGCCGGCTGTTGAACACTCTGACGAGGTATGGGATCGCATCATCGAGATCAACCTGTCCTCGCATTTCGTGCTTGCCCGTGAGTTCGGCAAGGACATGGTTGCGCGTGGCGCCGGGAAGATAGTGTTCACCGCATCAATGATGAGCTTCCACGGCGGCTTGCTGATACCGAGCTACACGGCGAGCAAGGGCGCCATCGCGCAGCTGACGAAGGCGCTTGCGAACGAGTGGGCTCCCAGAGGCGTGAATGTGAACGCAATCGCGCCGGGCTACATCGCCACCGACATGAATCCGGAGTTGAGAGCAAACCCGGAGACGAACAAGTTCATTCTTGACCGCATCTCTGCAGGGCAATGGGGTACGCCGACGGACCTGCAGGGTGCTGCGGTGTTCCTGGCTTCCGAGGCATCGTCCTACGTGCACGGAGTGGTGCTGCCTGTTGATGGTGGCTGGCTGGCGCGCTAGCGAGACGCGGTGATGATTGGCCGGTGCAAGCGGCAGCCGTCGGAGTGGCGTAGAGACGCGAGCCGGAGACATACGAAGGCTGTGGGTCACGTGGTGCGCCCAGGGCCTGTCACGAGTCCTTTTCGGTCTTGACCCAGAGCGAATCCCCGTCTGTGACGAACTCGATGGCTCCGCACTGCGCCGTGGTGTACACCTCGGCTGGCAGGGCGCGGAGGCGCCCCACGACGGAGGCACTGGGGTGGCCGTGTGGGTTGTTCTCTCCCACCGAGATGACCGCCACTTCCGGGCTGACTGTGGCGAGGAACCGGGCACTGGAGGAAGTGTCGCTTCCATGATGGGCTACCTTCAGGACGGTGCTGTCGATGCGAACGTTGTCGTGCACCAGTTGCCTCTCCGTCTCGAGCCTGACGTCGGCTGACAACAGGAAACTGACGTCGCCGTAGCTCACACGTACTACCACGCCGTTGTTGTCAGTGTCGTCGCTTGTCCCCACCACCGACTGCGCAGGTGGGTTGAGAAACATGAGTACCGTGCCGTCTCCCAGGTCCATGCTTTGACCTCTGGTCGCTTGCACAGGTAGTGTCCCGTTTGAAGCGAGCCGTCTTTCCCATTCGGAGGACAGGAGTGAGTCGTAGCCGGGTCGAAACTGAATAACGGTGTCGACCCTATACCGCTCCACTATGGCAAGCAGTCCACCGAGGTGGTCTGCATGTGGCTGTGTGGCAATGATTGCGTCCAGGCTCCGGTCCCAGAAGGGGATGTGCTTGTCCACGAGGGGGCCGATGCGTTGGCCATCAGGACCACCATCAACAAGGACCGTGCGGCCGGATGGCGAGACGATGAGAATGGCGTCACCCTGGCCGACGTCGAGGAAGATGACGTGGAGTTGACCGTCGGGCGCTGCAAGGACTGCGGACCAGACGAGAGCCGCTGACAGCAACAGCGGAGGGCTGGCCCAGCGGATTCGGGAGCCTGTGGTGGTCACGGCGCGCTGTGGCTTGTGTTCGTCTTCGCGTCGGCGATGTGCAGAGCGGCTCCACCAGAACGCCCCTGCGAGGAGGAGGGCGTAGTAGCCGATGATGAAGCTCGACTGCAGACTCATCTCCAGCGCCGCCCAAGGGAGCGTGGCGAATGCCTGAATCACGTTGACGATGTATGTCAGGAACAGCCAGGCAATCCACGCCAGGGGTTGGGCCAGAATCGGGGAGACAAGCCCCGCGAGAGCCGTTGCCGCAGAGATCGAGATGGCAAACGGGAGAACCGGCAGGGTGAGCACTGACACGGGAAGGCCTATGACTGACACCACGCCGAATGTGTTGGCTGTCAGAGGCCAGACCGCAAGGGTCGCTGCGCCGGTGGCAGCCAGGATATCAGTGACGAGGTGCAGTCCTCCGGGCTGCTTCTGACCATCGCTGGCCAGTAATGCAGTGCCACTTGTGATAGCGGCTCGGAGCGGTTGGAAAAGAAGCACGAGACCAGCCATTGCGAGGACGCTGAGCTGGAATGAAGTGTGCCAGAGCAGTTGTGGCTGAACCGCAACCATGAGAGCGGCGGCGAATGCGAGTGCGGTTGGTGCATTCTTCTGCCGGCCGGCCAGCTCGGCTAGCAGGAACACTGTGGCCATTATCGCAGCCCTGGCAACCGGTGGCCTCATGCCGGTGAGTGCCGCATACGCCCAGACGCATGCTATCGCTATCCACACGTAGAGGTATCTCTGACGTCCGAGGAGCGCAAGAGCGAGCGCGAGTACGGCGGCAAGCAGAATGCCGAGATGGAGGCCGGATACTGCCAGCAGGTGAGCCGTGCCCGTGCGGTTGAATGCATCCGAGACCGAATGCTGCATCGCACCACGTCTTCCGAGAAGCAGGGATTGTGCAAGTGAGGCTTCGGGTTCGGGCAGTGATGAGCCAAGCGCACCGGCGAGCTGACTGTTGAGTGAGAGAAGGCAGGCTCGCACGGGGCTTCCACCGCGATCGGGCAGGGTCTCTATCTGCGGATGCCAGGCTATCGAGAATATCCCGCGGCGTGCCAGGTATGAGGCGTAGTCGAAGTCGAAGTCAATGTCTGACGGTGGCGACTCAAGCTCTCCGGTAAGGAGCACGCTGTCGCCATAGTGGAACGGGCGCGGGTCGGAGGTGTTCACGAGAAGCCGGCCGGACAGGAAGATTCGGTCGTCGCCCTCGCCCAGTTGCACCGAATCGATGATTATCTGGCGATAGAAGCCGCGCTGCCGTGGTTCGTCCACAATCGTCCCTGTCAGCAGGACTTCACCGCTGTCGTTGTAGAAGGAGATATGGGAGCTGTCCTGTACCGGGAGCGAAGATTCGTAGCGAGCTGCGCCGGCCAGCAGGCAAAGGGCGCAACTTCCCAGCAGAATGGCGAGTGTGAACGAGCGGCGGATTGCGAAGATTACTGCTGCGGCTACGACGAGGCTGCCGGCGGCAATCCAGGGGATGCCCTGGCTCGATGCCCACGCGACCCCGGCCACAAACGCGCAGCTGAAGGTCAGGAGCCACATGACGAGAGCTACTGAGAGGCCGTGATGAAACCCGCGAGCGAGTTGAAGGTCCCCTCGCCGATTCCCTCCACCAGCATGATTTCCTCCGGACAGGCGAACGGCCCGTAGATCGCTCGGTAGGCGACTATTGCCGTTGCGCGTTCCGGCCCGATGCCGGGCAGGGCTTCGAGAAGCCAGGCCTCCGCCCGGTTGATGTCGACTCTCTGAGCTTGGAATGCGCCTCCGGTGCGTTGCACGTGCACGTTGATGTCGAGAGGCTGTTCGGATTCCGCGGCGCCTGAGATTCGCAGCAGTTCAGCAATGGTGGAAGCCTCGCAGATGCTGTAGAGGCCGGGGTGGTCTACCTCACCGGTGACGGCTACCGAGAGCGTGGCTTCGGTCGCGTCGAGGGAGTTCTCCCTGAATTCGATGGCGGTTGCCTCTTCGGCGCGGAGATGGGGGAGCAGAGTGCGAATTCCTACTATCGTTGCTGCCGCCAGCAGCAATACGACAAGCACGTAGGCATGGTCAGCGCGGCTCAGCGGTCTCCCTCCTTCTTGCCCGGTGCTATGTGCTGTAGAATTGGTGTATGGGTCGAGAGGCACGCACTATCACGGTCAATCGCAAAGCGTACCACGACTACCTCATCCTGGATACCATTGAGGCCGGCCTGGTCCTGATGGGTTCCGAGATCAAGTCGGTCAGAGCTGGTCGTGTGAACCTGCGCGACGCGTACGCACGCGAGGAGAAGGGGGAACTCTGGCTCTTCAACACGCATATCGCGCAGTATGATGCCGCGAGCTACAACGGACACGAGCCCGGCAGGCCGCGGAAGCTGCTGCTGCACAAGAAGGAGATGCGCAATCTGGCTGCTCTCACGAAGCAGAAGAGTTTGACGCTGGTTCCTGTTCGACTGTACATTAAGGGTGGAGTCGCTAAGGTGGCGCTCTCGTTGGCGAAGGGCAAGAAGCAGTACGACAAGCGCGAGACAATCGCGCGGCGAGATCAGGACCGTGAGATCGACCGCGCGGTGAAAGACAGGAACAGGAGGTAGCCGGAGGAGCGCCGGCAAGCGACATCTACGGATTTCATGGGGGCGCGTGGTTTCGACAGGGGAGGGCCCACAGGATTGCAGGCTGAGGTGCCATCAACCTCACAAAACAGGTGGCAAAAAACAAACGAGAACGACTTAGTTCCCGTCGCAGCCTAAATAGGTTGCGCGTTCACCTCAATCTCTCCTCGGTGGGTTGAGAGTGAGCGACGAAATGCCGGGGTGCCCCGGGGTAGTTGCCGGCGAAACCCGGGAAAGATAAGCTGGCTGGCCTGGCCGGACTCGGTCGGCGGACGGTGGTCAGGCGAGACATGTGGCGGCCGACTAAGCCTGTAGTAGATTCTGGCAACCCTTTTTTGGACGGGGAGTTCGACTCTCCCCCGCCTCCACCATTCATTTCTCTGAATGCCGGTTGACCGAGCGGGCGCGCTGACCTGGCGCGCCCGCTTTCCGTTCTTCGGACGCTCCTTCACACAGGACCATTTCGTTTGCGTCCGGCCCGGGCATCCTGTCTTTCGGCGTGTTGCTGACATATACTAGCGACGACGACCTGGTCGGGCGTCGTGGCGTGGGTTGATGGTGTGGGGCTCTGTGTTTGCCGGGATGCATGTTGAGCATGTCTCAGACCTACAACTGTGAAGTAGCTGTCGTTGGGGGTGGTCCTGCAGGGGCTACCGTGGCGATGAAGCTTGCACGTAGTGGAGTGGACGTGTTGTTGCTGGAACGGGACCGCGTGCCGCGTCATAAATGTTGTGCAGGTGGCGTGACCGCTGCCGCGAGGGAATTGCTCGCGGTTGACATCTCCGGTGCCGTTGAATGCGAAGTGAGCTGGCTTCGGGCCTCGTCCGTCGGTGGGCGTGCTGTGTCCTGGGAGGAGGATGAGCCGTTCATGTTCACGGTATCGCGGGAGCGCCTGGATGCGACGCTGTGGTCTGCGGCACTGGATGCCGGTGCCCGGGCGCTGGATTGCCACCGTGTGGTGCGATTGGAGGATGCCGGCGATGGGGTTGTGCTGGAGTGCGAGACGTGCGAGGTTCACGCCCTCGCCGTAGTGGGTGCCGACGGCGCCGCGGGGATTGTCGGCGCGCACATGGGGTGGGGGCGACCAAGGCACGTTGCTGTTGGCGTGGCGCTCGAACTCGAGAGGCCGGCTTCTCCAGCAGGGTACTCAGGCGAGATGGTCGAACTGATGGTTGGTGTCGCACGCGGTACGCATGGCTGGGTGTTTCCCAGGACGGACACGCTTTCGGTTGGCATTGAGTGCCACAACAGGCAGGTAGACCGGGCTGCAGCGCTGCAGAAGGTGGTTGCGTACGCGGACTTGAGTGAGGCGAGGGTCATTCGCCGTTGTGTCCACCCGATTCCCTCACTGGTGGAATCGGGCAAGGTGGCGACGGAACGGGCACTTCTGGTCGGTGATGCCGCCGGTCTGTGCGACCCGCTTACGGGCGAAGGTATCCGCAACGCCGTGGCCAGCGGGACGCTCGCTGCGGACGTTGTGCTGGACTCCGTCCGCTCGGGAGGGATTGACCTGCGGGGGTACGAGGCGGAATTGGAGAAGAGCATCTTGCCTGAACTCAGAGCCGGGCTCCTGCTGCACCGAGTTGTGTCACGCGTCGAAGGCGCCGCCATGTTCATCCTTGAGCACCGCGAAGGAGCGCGCAAGACCTGTATACAGCTTCTCCGCGGCGAGACGAGCTACCGTCAACTCCTGGAGAGAGTCGGCGGAATTCGAGGGATTGCCAGCCTCACTGGGGAGGCCCGGAAATGAAGCACAGACGGTACGGGCCGCTTGGAGTATCCTTGATTGTGGCAGGGGCGTCGATTCTAGGGGCGTCACTTCTGCTGCTTGGTTCGGAGGCAGGCGCCTCGACCGGAATCGCGCTTCTCGTGCTGGGAGGCGTTCTTGTGGTTCTGGAGGACTCGCGGCCCCGGGTGTCTCCCGAACTCTCACTGCTTCTTATGCGAGCCGGCTACGACAATCTTGCGCGGCTGCTTGAGGAACTGGGCCTGCGGGCCAGGGCGGTATATCTGCCATCCTCATTGTGTCATGGGACGCCTCGCGCCCTGATCCCCCTTGATGTTACAGGCGAGTCTCTTGGGCGGATTGGGCCTGTGGAGGAACGACTGGTGACGAGGTTTGGGGACGGAAGGGGCGACGTTGGATTGCTGGTCAGCACTCCCGGCTCGGACGTGTTGCGACTGTTGCCGGAGCCTGTGGGATCGTCGATGGATGAGCTGGGCGCGGCCTTGACGACATTGGTCGCCGGCACTCTCGACCTTGCTTCAAGCGTAGTGGTCCATGAGGAGGCCGGACATGTGTGGGTCAGCTACCGGGGAGTTCGAGCCATGGACGAACGCTCGGTGTGGGCTGTGGAGCGGACGGTCGGGTCGCCGCTCGGAGCGATTGCGGCTTCGCTGGTGGCAGAGAGCAAGAACTGCCCTGTCGTGATGGAATCGGAGTTGAGGGGCAAGGATACGCACACGGTTGAATTGCGGGTCGTGACGGAGTGAGGACGAACTTGTCGGTCACTGACAAATACGTACTCGCGGTGACCGGGCTGTTGATGGGCACGAGCGCCGTGTTCGCATGGTACGGAGAAACCCGCCTTGACCTGTGTCTCAGCATCTACATCATCGAGGTTCTTGTCATCAATCAGGTTTCGGTGTCTCTCAGCTCCAGAGCGCGGGAGTGCACAGGGAGAGTTGGATACATCCTCGTGGCGTGCTTCGCGGTGATTGTCATCGCCGCGATGGTGCGAATCATCACGGGATAGGAGTGGACCTGTCGTTGCGGAGCGGGCTTAGGGCCGCACTCCGGTGAGACGCCTCGGGAGAATGAAGAAGAGACTGACGGCTGTGGTGCTGTTGTTGGCGCTTCTCGCTGCGGGGTGCGTCGTTGACACTGATTCCGGCGTGTCGCCTCACGAGAATCCTGCGAGTGCGCGCTCCCGGTTCAACGTGGCGACCCTGTTTCTCCACATGGGAGACGTGCTTGACTCGCTGGCGACCGGGGACTACGAGTCGGCCGGCGACCTGCTCGCGCATGTGGATATCGAGAGCGCTCACATACCTGACAGTCTTCGCCATGTCTGCAGCCGCTATGTCGAACTCTGCGACCAGTTGACGGGGACGCTGAGCAGTCTGGAGAGCGCGTTGTCGCAGGTCGAGTTGTTGCTTCAAACGAACGACGTGGAGGACGCACGTCGGGAACTGGTGGAATGCTGGGACCTCGCGGAGATGGCAGGGGAAGAGCTGGGCGCACTGGAGGAGGCAACCGATGAAGTGCTGACGGCGGTCAGCCGTCACGGGTCTGCGGCAGCGTCGGCGCACATGGCCGAGGCGCGTAATCGCCTTGAGGAGGCGCTGCTTCGCCTGCGCGAACTCACGCGATTGTACGAAGAGAGACTCGAGGCGACCGCGGAAGACGTGGAGGCCGGGAGTGCGCTTCTCGCGCCAAGCCTCAGCCTCGCCGCAGAAGGCGACTCGGTCTGGGTGGGTGAGGCAATCTACGTATCTGGCTCGCTGGCGGCGTTGTCTGAGGGGATGTCGGGGAGGGAAATCGAATTGTTCGTGAATGGCGTAGTTGCCGAACGATTCGTTTCAGGCGCTGACGGCAGCTTCCGCACTTCGTTTGTGCCATTCGAATACGAATCGAGCACAGATATCCAGGCGCGTTACGCGCCGAGAGGCGCGGATACGGAGCTGTTCCAGGTGGCCAAGAGCGAAGTCATTGTGCTGACGGTGCGCTTCTACGAGTCGAGCCTTGAGTTCGATGTGCCGGCGGAGCTGCATCCGGGAAGGACTGTAAAGCTTGTTGGCCTCGTCCGCTCCCTTGGTGGAGTGGAAGAGCGCCTTGTGGAAGTCCGGTTGAATGATGTCGTGGCAAGTCAAACGCTCACAGGGGCATCGGGAGCGTTCGACTACACGTTGCGAGTGCCCGCGGATATGGAAGAGGGCGAACACAGGCTTTTCGTGGAAGTGAAGGAGGACGGCAGTCAAAAGACTGCTCCATGCAGTCAGTCGGCCGCAGTGAAGGTTGTGCGGGTCAGCCCCGAATTCGCCATCGACTGTCCCGAAGTAGTGATTGTTCCTGACTGGCTGGTTTTCCGCGGGAGAGGCAACAGCCCGGGCATCGAGGACGGAGGACTACGGCTGTCGGGAACGGTGCAGTCTACGCTGCCCATCGAGTCGCCGTGCGTCACCGTCCGGTGGGATGACGAAGTCACGACTTTCGAGGTTGCCGGGGGCGACTTCCAGGTTGTGGTGCCGTACCCGGTGTCGCCATGGATGATGGGTCGAAGCTCTGTACAGGCCGAAGTGCTGCCGGAAGAGCCGTGGCACCGCCCTGTAGCGGTGGAGGTCTCGTTCAATGTCGTGAACCTGCTGGTCTATGGGGCGGGGGCCGTGGTGTTCTGGGGACTGCTTCTGTGGCTCGTTCTTGCACGCCGCAAAAGGGCGTTGACTGTGCAGCCAGGGAGGTCTGAGGGCGCCTCTGTTGCAGCGGGGCGAGTCGCGAGGGGGGGTAGGTCGATGGGTGGGGGGGCCGGGTCGGCCGCAGGGCCGTACCGCAGGCTGGTGGTGCACCTGTACGAGACTGTGGTCGCCGTCCTCACGTCTTCGTCGGGCATCGTTCGCCAGCCCAGCACGACGCTGCGGGAATTCCTTGCCATCAGCCGGAGTGCGGCCGGACGCACCTGGCGGTTGCTCGCGGAACTCACAAGATTGGCCGAGGAGGCGCTGTACTCACGGCGCGAGTTTGGACGGCGTGACAGCGCGCAGGCGCGCTGGCTGGCGCTGGGGGTCAGAAGAGAGACAGGCGGTCGCGCCCCGGGTGGGAGAAGAAAAACAGGCGGTCGCGCACCGAGGGCCGGGAGGAGCGACAAGTCCGCATGAGACTCCTCTTCTACTATGGATGTGGCTGTGGGGACATGGGGTGGTCCGAATGTAGGGGGCAGGCATGCCTGCCCCGTCGTTCTGTTGTCATACAACGCCGCGGGGCCAACACAACCGTGAATCGCACACCACCCGACGGGCGAGGCATGCCATCGCTCCTACAGGGGAATACCACCCAACCCCAACGGGCAGGCATGGGAGCCTGCCCCTACGGCGGAACACCACGGCACCACCCTGATCGTCTTGTCCTGCTGTCATGGGCCCTTCCGCCCCAGGAGGATTTCAGCGTGCTGAACGGACGCTGGAGCGGTCTGTTGGTGGGGGCCGAGAGGAGCGACAAGTCCGCATGAGACTCCTCTTCTACGGTCGTTTTGCTCTGGTGGCCCTGGTGAGCCTTGTCCTGCTTTCCTGGGTGCATCCGGCCCAGGATGATTTCAGCGTGCTGAGCGGACGTTGGAGTGGTCTGGAGGTAGCGGCCGAGACACTTGAGGCTCGACCCATCCTGGCCCTGGACGAGCTGGCCGGGCTTGAGTCAGTCGCGACCCTCATCATGATTCCGCGAGTTGCGCTCAAGCCGGGAGAGCTTGCCGTGCTTGAGTCCTTCCTGGGCGACGGTGGCGTGCTCGTCCTGCTGGATGATTTCGGATACGGAAACGAAGTGCTTGAAGGATTGGGGGTTGATGTGACGTTCAGCGGCGCGCCGCTTCTCGACCCCCTGTACTGTCAGACGAATCAGAACATGCCCAGGGTGGTGGTGGATATGCATGACGGTGAAGAAAGGCCATGCACGATGGTTCTGAATCACGGCACGTGGCTGGTTGTAGGTGATGAGGGAGATGTGTGGGCGCGCTCGTCCCATTTCAGTTATGGTGACGTGAACTTCGACGGCAGTTGGGATGAGGGTGAGCCACAGGGGCCGCTGCCGGTGGCGGTCACGTGCCGCAAGGGGAGGGGTGAAGTCGTGGTTGTGTCGGACGCCAGCCTGCTCATCAACGGCATGCTCCCTGCGGGGGACAACCTGCGCTGTCTGCAGGAGTTCATGCAGGGAGATGTGCTTATCGACCAGGTGCATCTGCCGGACCCCGGAGTGGACCGCGGCAAGCGCTATGTCCAGGGCCTGCGCTCCGCGCTGGAAACGACTGCCGCCGTAGCCGCTGTGGTGTTGGCGATAGTCGCCCTGGCGGTGCTGCACGCATGTTATACTCGTCAGCGGCATTATGAGAACTGAGTTGCTGGAGGTTTCCCGGCGCATTGTGGAGGAGGTCGACCGTGTCGTGGTCGGCAAGGTGGAACTGAAGAAGCTGCTGCTGGTGGGCTTGCTCTCGGGTGGACATGTGCTGGTGGAAGGTTTGCCGGGTACGGCCAAGACGACCACGGCCAGGGTCTTTGCGCACGCCCTTGGCGGGGACTTCAAGAGGATACAGTTCGCCCCGGATACGCTGCCGAGCGACGTGACAGGGTTCTACTTGTACCAACCGAACGGCGGCTCCAGCTTCATCAAGGGGCCGTTGTTCGCGAACTTCGTGCTGGCGGATGAGTTGAACCGTACCACTCCGAGAACGCAAGCGGCTCTACTTGAGGCGATGCAGGAAGGGCAGGTAACGGTGGACGGCGTAACGCACTCGCTGCCGCGGCCGCTGATGGTGGTCGGATGTCAGTTGCCCTATGGCGGCCCGGGGACATATCCGCTGACAGCGGTACAGGCGGACCGTTTCCTTCTCAGGGTGTGGAGTGGCCTCCCGACCATCGAGGAGGAGAGGCGCGTCCTGACTGGAATCGATGCCATTGAGAAAGGCGACGTGACGGCTGTTGCGAACCCCGCGGACATCCTGGCCCTGCGGGAGGAGGTGGTGGCGATTCACGTCTCCGATGCCGTCGTGGACTACGCCCTGGCCCTTGTTGAGCATGTGCGGCGGGGCGAGGCCGTAATGGAGCCGTTGAGCCCCAGGGCCACGATTGGACTCTACAAGGCGGGGCGTGCACTGGCGCTGCTTGAGGGGCGCGACTACGTGCTTCCGGACGACATCAAGTACCTTCTTCCGTATATCGCCTTTCACCGCGTTGTGCTGACTGCAGAGGCGGAGGCCGCCGATGTGAGTGTGGAGAGCGTGCTCCGTGCGGCGGTCGAAGAGGTGCCTGTCCCCAGGGAGTTGTGAGGACCGGCGTGTCGGGGGTCTTCCGAGAGTGAATCCGGACGAACGCAGGACCGAGTCATTGACCGCGATACATGCACTCTCCCTGATTCCGCGTCTCCGTCGCCCTGCCGCCACACTCCTTCTGCTGTACCCGGCGGTCGTACTCGTTGTCGGCTCGCAGCTTGACGTGCTTACTACCGCTATTGCTGCCCTGGTTCTGGCCGGCGCTCACGCTGTGTGCGTGCTGCTGCCGTGGCGCCCCGGCAGCCTGGTGACGAGCGTCACGTGTGTGCTGGTCATTCCCATTGTGCTGCAGCCGGAGCAGGGAGCAGCGGCTGCCCTTGCAGCGGTGCCTGCGCTGCCGTCGGTGGCCGCAGGGCTGCAGGGGATGGCGCGCATGACAATTCCGGACCGGGCTGACGAGCGACCGGCGCTGTCGCGCCTCGGGCGCTCTGTTCTGTTCGCGCTGGTGGCATTGGGAGTATTCGCGGTCTTCGTGTCGTCTACTACGTTGCTGTATGGCTGTGGCCTGCTGGGACTCCTGTTGTCCGGCGGAGCGCTTGTCGGGGCCAGGCGTCTGAGGGGAGGTCCGCTACGTGTGGACGCCGCCCTGGTTTCTGTGGTCGTGGGGAAGCCGGTGAAGGCTCACGTTCCGGTGGTGTCTCGAGATGCAGCGCGTGTGCATGCGTGGCTTGGCAGCGCTGCGGAAAATGTCGTGGTGACGCCGGAGCGTTTCAGCCTGGAGTCGTCAAGCGTGACGCTGATGGTGGAAGTCACGCCTTCCCTTGGAGGCCCAACGGTTGTCAGAGTGGTGTCGGTGGTCTCGGACAGCTGGGGTCTGGTGTGCGTGAGACAGGAGTTGACGGTGCTGCACGTCGATGTGATTCCGCGGGCGCGGGTCGCCCGGCGGGCGGCCCGTGTCTTCCTGGAGGGGAGGGGGAATGTCAGGGGGCTCTCTGCGCCGGCACTATCAGGCGCGGTGCATCGTTTCCTCTCTTCGGGAGGAGGGGTGGAGTACGTTTCCAGCCGTCTCTATGCCCCGGGGGACAGCGCCAGGGATGTGGACTGGAAACACACGGCGAAGCTGCAGAAGCTCACTGTGAAAACCTACGCTGATGATTCCAACCCGGTTGGACTTATAGCTGTGAATCTTGTCGTCTCCGACGCCGATGAGGCAGACCGCCTTGTGTACGAGCTGGTTTCCGCGGCACTGACTGTCGCACAGATGTCACTCAGGTGCGCAATCGCCTCATATGATGACGAGTCTGTTCATGTGCTCGGTATTCCCCTGGAGGGGAAGGAGTTGGTGAAGGAGGCGCTTGCCGTAGGAAAGAAACTCGTGTCCGGCCCCCGGTGGAACCGGGTGCTGAAGGTGGCCAGCCTGCACGATGTTGCCCGCGCCAGGGCGCGACTTCAGGACGTGGGGAGCGACGCAGGAGCGCGGTTGAGAGAGTTACTTGGCCTGGAGGAACAGGCAGTCAGGGGCCTTGTCGGTACGCACCCGGCCAGTTCACTTCTCGCGGCCGGCCAACGCCGCTTCTCTCCCGGATGGTGCGTCGCTATCAGCAACATGAGCCATGACGCCGAGGCGATGGCGACGGGGATTCGCGAGATGCAGCGGAGGGGAGTACGGACCATCGTGCTGAACATCGGCTCGGAGGCATTGTGAGGGATAGACAACGTGCTTGAACGTGTGAGCGGCCCCGCGGACTTGAAGCTGCTCGACGCCGGTGAGTTGAAGCAGCTGTGTGCCGAGTTGCGGGAAAAGCTCGTACAGACCGTGACCGAGACCGGAGGGCATCTCGCCTCGAATCTCGGGGCTGTCGAGCTGACGGTTGCCCTGCACCGCGTCTTCGATTCCCCGGTCGACCGCATCGTTTGGGATGTAGGGCACCAGAGCTACACGCACAAGCTTCTCACTGGAAGGGGCGCCCTCTTCGGCACTCTGCGGCAGTATGGTGGACTCTCGGGTTTTCCGGAGCCGGCGGAGAGCGAGCACGACGCGTTCGTTGCGGGGCACGCGGGAACCAGCATCTCGGCGGCGATGGGGATGGCAATGGCCCGCGACCGCGCGGGCGACAGACACGACGTCGTTGCCGTTGTCGGTGACGGCGGCTTGACCTGCGGGATGCTCTACGAGGCGTTGAACCACGTGGGCCAGGCAGGGACGCGGGTCATCGTAGTCCTGAATGACAATGGCATGTCCATCTCTCCGACGGTGGGTTCGTTGGCGCGGCGGCTGCACATGCTGCGGACCGGCCCTCTGTACTCGCGGCTCAAGTCGCGAATTGATTACGCTCTGCGCGGGCTTCCGAAAGGACGAAGTCTGAGGTGGGTGCTGAGGAGGCTCAAGGCGGGCGCCAGGGCGGTGGTCGCCCCTGTCACGCTGTTCGAGCAACTCGGACTGACCTATCTCGGTCCCGTTGACGGTCACGACATCGAGTCGCTGGAAAGCTCTCTCCGGCGCGCTCGCACCCTGCGGAGGGCTACCGTGGTGCACGTCGTGACCCAGAAGGGAAAGGGGTACGGGCCCGCGGAGGCGGACCCAATCGGCTATCACGGACTGGCGCCGAGGGGCGAGCGGGACAGGGGAGGTGAGACGTTCAGCGACGTATTCGCGGACGCGATAGGGAGTCTGCTCCGCGAGGACCCGCGCGTGGTGGTCATCACGGCGGCAATGCTTGACGGTACAGGCCTGAAACGAGTTGCGGCCGAGTTCCCGGGGAGGGTGTTGGATGTGGGCATCTCCGAAGAACATGGGGTAACGCTGGCCGCCGGCCTGGCGGCGGGTGGTATGAGACCTGTTGTGGCCATCTATTCGACCTTCCTGCAGAGGGCGTTCGACCAGATGGTGCATGATGTCTGCCTGCAGGCTTTGCCGGTTGTGTTCGCCCTGGACAGGAGTGGCGTTGTCGGGGAGGACGGGAAGACCCACCAGGGGGTCTTCGACCTCGCATATCTCGGGCTGATGCCGCACATGACCGTGGCTGCGCCGCGTGACGGGGAGCAACTGCGGCGAATGCTCCGCTGGGCTGTCGGGTCTGACGGACCGGTGGCGCTGCGGTACCCGCGGGCGAGGGTGCTCGGCCCTATAGCTCCACTGCACGGTTCCACGGCCTACGATGGCAAGGCAGAGATGCTCCGGGACGGCAAGGACGTCCTGATTGTCGCGCTGGGGGCGATGGTCGGCCCTGCCCTGGAGGCATCGGATGCGCTGCGCTCGCGGGGAATCGAGGCGGCTGTGATGGACGCGTGTCTTGCCAGGCCCCTTGATTGTGAACTGCTCTGTGGCCAGGCAAGCCACTATGGGGCAGTGGTCACGGTGGAGGAGCACGTTCTCAGCGGCGGGTTCGGGTCCATGGTTCTGGCTGCACTGCAGGATGCCGGGTTGCATGATATCCGGGTTGCCCGGGTGGCGTTGCCCGACGAGTTCATCCCACACGGCGAAAGAGGGCTCTTGTTGTCAGCATACGGACTTGATGCCGAGGGCATCGAGAAGGCGAGCCTGGCGCTACTCGGTCACGTGTAGCCGCGGAGAGGGTGAGGGGGGGGAGCCCGGCCGCGAGCAGCTGGCGTTTCGGGTGGCCACAACAATGGCTTCAACCGTGATCTGATGTGGTGACTGGGCCGTTCGCGAAGGGCCCGGCTCATGTCAGTGTGATCGGCAACATGGTATCTACACGGAAACAGGGCATTCCACCCAACCGTCCATGCCCACCCCACGGGCACGTGCAACGTGCCCCGGGAACCACACGAACGTCGTTTCCTTTCGCCAGATCTGTTGACAGCCGTGGTGCAACGTATATATATTGGCAAGATGAACCCGAGGGGGTTTGTCTTTTTGCTGTCCCTGAGGGCTCAAATAGCTTTGAAAGGAGGTGGTGCATACTGAGTTGAGTCCCGAAGCGAGGGCCTCTCGCCCGCTTTTCTCTCCATCCCCGGTATTCACCAACCGTTGGAGCCCGGGATGGAGCGCAGAAGGAGCGACAAGCGACCGGTCCGAACAGAGGGGAGACTATCAAGCCCGGGTCCGGGCATGTGCTATGCAGGCACGGACGAAAGGGCCAGGCCCGGTTACGAGGCGGGCCGCATGTTGGTAATAAGTACCTTGTAGTGGTTGGAATACAGACCCCCTGACCTCAAGGAAAGTCGAATCCAGGTCAGGGAAAAGTAACAAGAGAATTAGGTATCCAGGAGTGAATAGAATGACAAAAGGAAGATGGTTCGCACGTGCACTGCACGTGACCGTAGCCCTTTCTTTCATCCTTGGCGCCTTGGTCGTCGCTCCTTCAGTTAGCGCCGACCCCGGCACCTCGAAGTGGGAGAAGCAGGGTACGCCCACCGAGGACGACTTGGTCATACTCCCGGGCTCAGACATCACCGACTTTGATGTCACCGGCGCTGACGGCAGGGCCATCTACGCCATCGGCACGTGGTACGACGTGTGCAACAGCATGGACTACGGGTGGGCGAACGTCAACGGTGTGTCTGACCTCTACAACGGATGGCACAGACCGAAGTTGTGGAAGTCCACCGACGGTGGTGTGACGTGGAGCGACAAGACAAGCAAGGTGCTTGATGCCAAGAATCTTCCCTCGCCCAGTCCCGACTATGACGCCAGTGATGACTGGGACGATTTCGTCTACTTCACCGCCGTTTCCGCAGCGCCGGATGACCCTGATTTCGTGATCATCACAGGCTACGACGCGAATGAAGACCCTGTGGTTGTGGGCTCGAACGACGGCGCAGGCAAGTTCTACTACATGGGCTGCGGAACGGTCGAGGGCTTCATCACCTGCGTCGATGTCTCGATGGAGGTTGATGACACGCACGAGATAGCTGTGGGCACGTGGACGCCCTTGAGCGAACTTCCCACCGACTATGACACAGATGACCTCGGTGCCATCTGGCGCTACACGGCTGGCGGCTACTGGTCAACGAACTGGATCAAGACCACGCCCACCTCTGATGACCCGGCCGCAGGCTATGGAACCGGTTGGCAGATGTGCGACGCAGTTGTGGACCTGGAGTTCTCACCAAATTTCGATGTCGATGACACACTGGTCGCACTGTGCGTTGGCGATTTGCCACCCGATGAACCGGATTCCGTTGCGACTTACTGGCTCCAGACAGGCACGTGGGATAGCATCGACGCGTGGAACTCCGAGGCAGAGTTTGACGGCTATCCGGTTCTTGTACGAGGCGTTGACACGCTCTTCGCCGCCATCTTCGGCAGTCTCCATTCCGTATTGGACATCGGGCCGCTGGTTCGCCACCTCGGCGACATCGACCTGCCGATGGACTACATGGGCGATGACACCTCCGGCCGCAAGCTGATGGTCGCCGTCAATGCAATTGAGGGCAACCCTGTTTCCATGAGTACGGTCGACGATGGCGGGTTCCTTTTCTGGGTGGAGAACACCACTCTTTCTCTTGAGATGCTCGACCACGAGGACAACCCCTACATCGCCTCAATCGACTATCACGGAAACGTCGACATGGAGGGCCGCACCCTCGTCGGCCTCGCCTTCCCCTCCGACTGGAGGATGGACGAGCTGGTGGACTGGTATGGCGGTGACGGCACGGATCCCGCTTTGCCCCACTGCGCCGGCATCCAAGTGCTCAGGTCCGAGACAACCGATGTTTGCTGTCCCGACTGGGATTGGTCTGCCAAGCCTCCCAGCGGTCAGTTCTGCGCCACCGTCAGGATGACTCCCGATGGCGACTGGGTCTATGCCAGCACCCAGGGAGAGAGCCGAATGTTCGGCGACCACTGGGTCGGCCGATGGTCGGACGAGAGCGCCTTCTCCATCAGCGGCCACGCCGGTGAGCTTGGTTCCTGCTGGAACCAGGAAGGCCTCATAGACACCGACATCGACTTCGTCGCTGATGTCGCTGTTACCACCGACCCCGGTGGTAGCGACCAGTGCAGCCCCTCCTGCTCCTGCCTCTACATCGCGACCGTGAACGTGGAAGTACTGGATGCTAACCCTCTATTTCTATACGAAGAAGGCAAGGCCTGCGGCTGCGACAGCATCTGGCGGTCGTGCGATGGCGGCACCTCATGGCTGCGCATCTGGCACAAGGAACTTGAAGGTGATCCGATGGGCGGTCCGGAGTGGATGGTCCTTGGCCTCGTTCCCGGTGAGAACGTTCCCGAGACCATCTACATGGCCGACCTCGGCACCGAGACGGTCTGGGTATCCAACGACGGTGGCAGCGTCTGCTGTCCCGCCGGCCTCGGGTGCTGGACAGACCGCAATACCGGCCTCGATGCAATCGCGGACATGGCCGTCCTCGATGAGTCCACCGTCTACGTCGTTGACTTCAACGGCGACATGGTCAAGTCCACCACCACTGCCCGCCACTGGTCTTCGGCCACGGACACCAAGGTCGACGACTTTGCCCACGACATCATCTGCCAGGGCGACTGGGTCCTGGTCGCTGGCGACACTGGTGACGTGACCTACTCCGACGATGGCGGCGACTCCTTCTCCGAGCTGGACGACATCGGTTCCGGTGAAGTCCACGTCGCG
Source organism: Dehalococcoidia bacterium (assembly GCA_030602785.1). Classification (GTDB taxonomy): domain Bacteria; phylum Chloroflexota; class Dehalococcoidia; order GIF9; family AB-539-J10; genus SKVJ01. Next base: position 1,496 of record JAUVZB010000020.1, on the reverse strand, counting down.
TTCGATTCCTACTTCGATGACAACGGCTACGTCTACGCGGCGGTCGCCGGCGGCGACAACGGCATCTACCGCACCACCATAGACGGCGCCAGCTTCAAGGGCATGAACGCGTGTGACCTCGACTACTATGGCATCGTCGTCTCAGATGCGGATGGCAACTCCATGACCAGCACGTCCACCGGCGGCGTCCTGTACGCCTCCTACTTCGGCTCGTACAACGTTACGGGGTGCGAAGTGATGAGTGGCGTTGCCCGCCTGCTGAACCCGGCAGCGCAGAGCTGCTGCGGCGCCCTGTCATGGGACTACCTCTGGGATAGCCTCTGGGCCCGTGCTGCGTTTGTCAGCCAGCCGATCGACATCGCCATATGCGGCGATGCCAGCGACGGCGCCTCCACAATCTGGGCCATCGACGTGCTGCCCTATTCGAATGACTCTTACTACGATGGCTGGGACAGCTGCTACACCGAGTTCAGCACCAGCGACGCCGGCAGACTGTGGAAGTACAACGACGTGTTCGCCAAGGGCGGACCCGAGCTCATCGGTGTTGAGGATGGCGCGACCATCCCGTCCGACCCCTGCGCCTGCGTCAACGAGGACTTCGTCCTCGAGTGGGACCGCCTCTGCGATGCCTGTGAGTACGACATCCAGATAGCGCTGGACGAGGGCTTCAAGCACATCGTCTACAGCACCTCCACATGGGCCAACTCTGACCATCTGGATTGTGGCGACATGGTCCTTGAGCCATGCGAAGACCCGATGAGCTTCTACAAGCCTTCCGACCCGTGTGTTCCGTCTCTCGTCATTGGAGAGGGCACACTGGACTGCAACCAGCAGTACTGGTGGCGCGTCCGCGCCCGTGTCGCCGAGACCGATGAGATCTACCGCTCCTGGTGGTCCGACAAGTGGTCATTCACGATCGCTGCCGGCCCCGGCGGAGCCATTCAGCTCACCGCTCCCGATGACGGCGCAAGCAACGTGCCTCTCGAGAACATCGTCTTCACCTGGACTGCGGTCGCCGATGCAACTTCCTACGAGATGATTCTCATGGATGCATCCGGCGCTGAAGTCGCCTCCAACTCCGGCGATGCCACTTCCTTCGTACTCGGCTCCAAGCTCGACTACGACTCCGCCTACATGTGGCAGGTCAATGCCATGAAGGGCTCCAACGTCCTCAGCGAATCGGGCACCTCCACCTTCCGGACTATGTCCAAAGCAACTCCTCCGCCCGAGATTCCTGAGACCGTTATCAACTTCCCCGAGCCTGTCACCGGCACTCCCACTTGGGTCTGGGTCGTGATTGCGCTGGCCGCCATCCTTATCATCGTGGTCATCGTTCTCATCTTCAGAACCCGCAGGGTCTAGGAGCCTGTCGGAATAACCACACTGATGGTGAGGCTACACAGAGTAGGGCAGGGTTGGTGCACCACTTCACGAAGGCCGAGGGTACGCATTCAGTTCTCCTGCGCCCCGTGGCCGATCTGCTCCCTTCGTACCGA
>JAUVZB010000038.1 GCA_030602785.1 Dehalococcoidia bacterium | reverse complement strand
TGCAGCAATGCCGGCATGAGAAACATCTGCCCGGGCTCGTATGGACGGAACGTCTTGCTCACGCGTCTCCCCCTCGCTCAGCTTTGCCCCAATTATACCTTCCATACGTGCCCAAAGCTATTACTCGGACAGGCTCCTAGGAGCGTGTCGGAGTAATCCCAAACAGGCCAGCTCCTGAAGCTAGATTCCTTCGGTCTTTTCCACATGTTGAAGCTAGACCGGACATTATTCCGACAGGCTCCTAGGTAGGAATCACCGCCTCTCCTCTGCCTGCTTATCCCACCCCTCCTCGATTTCCTCCATTCGTTCCTCGTCGATGCCGAAGTGGTGGGCCACCTCGTGCAGGACGGTCCTTCGTATCTGCTCCGGAATCTCCTCTTCCGTGTCGCACGACTCCTCGATTGGCCGCTGAAAGAGGGTGATTCTGTCCGGGGGAACAAGGCCGTATTGGCTTGTGCGCTCCGTCTGCGGCACTCCGTCGTAGAGTCCAAGAAGCGTGTCGCCCCGCGGTACATCCATGTCCCGGAGGGTCTTCGGCGAGGGCTGGTCCTCTATGAATATGACGACGTTGTCCAGGAGCGATTGCAGTTCCTCGGGCAGGCTGTCGAGCGCCCGCTCAACGAGCTGTTCAAAGCGTCGTTTCCTCATTCCTCGAATCTCCTGCTGCCCCCGCATGATGGTGTCGTGTGTGCTTCCGGCGACTCCCGCATGATGATAGCATCGGCGATCATGTCGCACGAGAGGAGGGCAGCCACCGGATTCACCCTGCGGCTGCCCTCAGGAGGTGGGCAAGGGCCGGCATCGCGTACCGGCCCCGGGCTGAGTCCTACTCCGGTGCTTCGAGGGCGACTGCCTCTCCTTCCTTGAGCCCGCTCAGTATTTCAACCATGCGGCCGCTCTTGAGGCCTGTCGTGACGTCTTGTATCCTGAGTTCCTCGCCTTCTGTCCACACGTAGACAATGTCCCGTCCGTCCTCGCCCTTCATAACTGCGCTCACCGGTACCACGAGCACGTCTTCGTGCTCCTCCAGAACGATGTCCGCCGTGGCGCTCATGCCGTCTCTGATGGCGGAGTCCGGGTTCTTGAGGCTGACGGTTGTCTCATACATGACGACCCCGGCTTGAATCATCGCTGCCTCGGCTATGTACGTTACCGTCCCTGCGACTTCTGTTCCCGGGAGAGCGTCCAGCGTGACGATTGCCTTCTGGCCGAGCGTAATCTCGGCGATGTCCATCTCGTCGATGAGGCCTGTCATCTCAAGGTTCGTCGGGTCGATGAGGTGGAACGCCGGAGCGAAGTAGTCCATTTGAGTCAGGTGGTCGCCCTCTTCGACGAGGACTGCCGTGACTACGCCGTCAAACGGAGCCTCAATGGAAGCATCCTCGAGTGCACAGTTCGCTGCGTCCAGGTTCAGCTCTGCAGCGCTCAGCGCTGCAGAGGCCGCCTCACGTTGCAGTTCCATGATCTTGATGGCGGCCGGCAACTCCCACTTCCGCGACTGGGAGCTGTACTGTGCCTCCGCTATCTCGTCCAGAGCGTTGTCAAGAGCGATATCGGCCCTGACCATGTCTCCGTCCTCCATGAAGGCGCGAGCATCCTCCAGACTCTCTGCGGCCTCATCGAGCGCCATCCATGTTCCCGGCACGTCTATGACATAACTGTTGTAGTAGTGAGGGAAGATGGTCTGCCGCAGCTGGTTGTCTGCTATGTCGTACTGTGCCTGTGCCTGCCGGAGGCTGGTACGAGCGAACTCAACGTTGCGCTGCAGGTCCTCCGTATCGAGCCGTGCGAGAACGTCACCCTCACGGACCGCATCTCCCTTCTCGACGAGGATTTCCTCGATTGTGCCGGGCACGGCGAATGAGAGATAGCGGTCATCCGGGGCGTCGAGGTTGCCGCTCACGGAGATCGTGGCACGCACGTCTCCCAGGGTTGCCTTGGCTGTCGGCACTCCGTTGCCATTACCCCCGGCACATGCCGCAAGTGGTAGTGCGGCAAGGGCAATCGCAAGGAACACGGCGACTCTCTTCTTCATCACTGGGCCTCCTTCTGCAAGAACAGGCACTGTATGCGTCTCATTAGTGTTGTGTTTCATTATACTCGTACGCGCCATTTGAGTTGCGGCGCTGACTCGCGAAAACCCAGGGCTCATTCGCTCCAGTCCTTCGTAACTGTCGGCAGGCTCATAGTTGTCATCCTCTTGATTGCGGGCAGCTGTGACAGCAGCATGATGATGACGCTGCAGACTGCGGCAATCACGTATGACCTGGGATAGATGACGGCCGTGAAGGACATGCCCTCCATGCCCTCTGTCGAGGCTGCCATGATGTAGTTGGCGATCTGGTAGCCAAAAGGCAACCCCAGGAGTATGCCTATCAAGGCAATGCCCAGGTTCTCCATGGTTATTATCGATGCGAGTTGGCGGTCGCTCATTCCGATGGCGCGCATGATGGCTATCTCCCGTCGCCGTTCGAGGACGTTGACGGTGACCCCGTTGAAGACGATGGCCATACCGAGGCCGAAACTCATCGCGAGCATGACGCCGACGAACGCATACATGGCGCCCATGGATTCATCCATGTATTCCTGGAAGGCGTCAGCCTGCTCAATGGAGGCGACCTCCGGCATATCGTAGATGCGTTCCAGAAGCTCCGGTGAAGGCTCTCCGTAGAATCGGACGAACACGCTGGTTGCCGCCCCCGGGAGATTGAAGAGCTTCTGGGCTTCGTTCAGCGGCAGGTACGGTCGGCCGCCCATCGGCTCGTTGATCGTGGCCAAGACAGTCCTCTCGGCTTCTCCCACAGTACCCACGAGCGGTTCGAGGTACACGGTGTCGCCCGGTTCCACGCCCAGCTTGTCACTGATGAACGTGGGTAGAATGATTCCTTCTTCTGAGACGTCTGTTATGTCTCCGTCGGGCGTGACGAGGCTGTACATCGTCGAATCCGGCTCAATTCCTCGTATGGAAGTGGACTGTGACTCTGTTCCCAACTTGACTCGATACGGTTGGTCGAGCAGGGCCTCGGCTGCCTCAACCCCGTCCAGGTGCGCGATGTGCGTTGCGGTTGTTGCGCTGCCGGTGCCCTGAAGGATAACGCGCGCATCGTAGTGCTGCGTCTTCTCGATCTCTGTCCCTGATATGTCCTCAACCATGTCCAGCATGGACAGCGAAACGAGAATCAGGGCCGTGGCTGACATCACGCCGGTGGCCATGAACAGCGTGCGGCGCGGGTGTCGGAACATGTTGCGCAACGGCAGCTTGAAAGTACTGTGCAGCCTGGGAATGAAGGGCAGCAGAATCTCGATGAACGTGCGATGGCCGGCCGGGGGCGCCGGTGGACGCATGGCTTCGGCAGGCTGCATCCTTGCCGATGCCCAGCAAGGCACTATGCTTGCAAGGATCGGTACAACTGTGCCGACGCTGACCCCGACGGCCGTCACACCCCACTGCGCTGTCACCTGAATGTACGGAAGGTCCAGTACTTCGGCGTAGTATGACGTCATTGCGCTGGCCATCAGGTGGCCCAGCAGGGCGCCACCCACAGAGCCCAGCAGGCCCATGACCAGTGCGAAGTCGACGAAGTGCCCGAGCACCTGGGACTTCGTGTAGCCCAGGGCTCGCATGAGCCCAATCTGAACGCGCTGCGATTCGACCAATCGACCGAGCAGTATGTAGATTGCGAGCGCTGCCATCGACAGGAAAAGTACCGGAAACAGGAATGCCATATCCTGAAGGCCATCAAGGTCGGCCTTCAGTATGTCGTAACTCAGCTGGTCCTCACGGGGCACCATGTAGGCTGTACGAACGCCCTGCACGATGTCTATCTTGCGCGCGCCCACGCTGACCTGGTCGTCCTTCGAGGTGAAACGCTTGATGCCGTAGCGTGTCAGAATGCGCTTGACCTGCTCGACCGCCTCGTCGACCGCTACGCCATCATCGAATGCCAGGCCGACCTGATTGACCATGCCCGGCATGCCAAAGGTGTCTTCGGCCCGCTGCTGTGGCATGAAGATGACGCCGAACGTCTTTGGCGTGGAGACCAGTTCCTGGGCACTCTTGACTACCCAGAGGTACTCCGGATGGATTGCGATGCCCGCAACACGGTATGAGGTCTTGCGCGCGTCGTGCTCAATCGTGAGCGAGTCACCCGGTTCGAGATTGTGGTACTCGGCAAAAGCCGGCGGGAGGAGTACCTCGCGCTTGTTGCCGGGGCTGAAATAGGCCCCGCTCACTATCTTGACATCGCTCACGCGGGGGCGTGTATCCGAGGGGAGGGTAACAATTCGCGCTTCCACCCTCTGTCCGCCCTCGGTGTCGAGGTCCAGCTTCACGTTTCCGACTAGCTGGCCCTCGGCCTGCACGCCGGGTATGCTATCCATCTCCCTGACGGCTCGCTCGGGCAAATAGTCAACTGTGATGAAATAGTCCCCCATGCGAAGGACATCGTATGTGTACGCGTACGATACATGCAGATTCTGATACGAGGCGTAGACGCCCACGAACGCGGCGATGCCGAGGGCGATGACGGCGGCTACCGCGCCGAATTGTGCCTTGGAACCGCCCATATCGCGGAGCAGTTTCCGCTGCAGATTATTGATTGCTACCATCTCAGTTCGTCTGGATCGAGAGGGTTATCGTTCACCGTGATATCAGCAATCTTGCCGTCGTGAAGTCGTATCACGCGGTCAGCGATGTCTCCTATCGGGGCGTTGTGGGTTACTACGCACATGACCTTGTTGTTCTCTCGATTCAGATCGCGCAGCAGCTTGAATATCTTCTTTCCTGTCTCGAAGTCCAGGCTTCCCGAGGGTTCGTCGCAGAGCATGACAGAGGGGTCCGTGGCAAGCGCCCGCGCGACCGCGACCCTCTGGTTCTCGCCTCCCGAGAGTTCCGAGGGGAAGTGCTTCTTCCGTTCTCCCAGCCCCACCGCGTCGAGTAACTCGTCGACAGCCCCATGGTCGTTCACGAGATCGGCTGCGAACTCCACGTTCTCCCTGGCTGTGAGGGTGGGGATGAGGTTGAAGAACTGGAAGATGAAGCCTATCTGGGTCCTTCGGAACGATGTCAATCCGCGTGATGAGAGCTCTGTCACGTCGATGCCGTTCACAACCACCCGGCCTGATGTCGGGGAATCGAGGCCGCCCATCACGTTCAGCAGGGTAGTTTTACCTGACCCACTGGGCCCAAGAATCACAATGAACTCACCCGGCCAGACCTCAAGGCTCAAGTCATCAAGTGCCCGCACCTCAACCTTGCCCATCTGGTAGACCTTGGAGACGTGCTCCAATCTGATGGTCGGCTCCTGAGTGTGCCGTCCCTGCTCTTCTTTCTCACGAAGGCTTACCACGGAGGCCCTCCTTTGCGTGCTCGATCCAGCTCCGATAGTATATCGGGCCGGACTCGTGAGGAATCGTCTGTGCAGATGGTTCTCACGAGATTGTCGGCCGAAACCGGCATCGTGAATGTTCCTGACTGCTCAGTCATCCATTCGTATGAGCGGCGAGGCTCCGAAATCCCGGTCAGCTTCACCTCCGCCCCTCCTGTCCGGCGCCGAACCCTGACACGACCAGGGAAAGGTTGCGTCTTATCGCAAGCTGCGCAGCCCGGACATCACCCTCGATGTCGAGGAAGAACAGCATGAATGGAAAGGTGACCGCTGAGTAGCATATCAGTGCAGCCTCCTCTGCCGTCACGTCCGCCCGAATCTGCTTGTCTGCGTCGTAGTGCAGCGCGAGTTGTCGACACTGCTCCCTGAATGCCATCTTCATGCGGTATGTGTGCTGGCCGTAGGCGAACTGCTTGCTCACCGTCGTGGCGAGGAACTCCTGCATAAGTCTCTTGTTGGCTGTTCGCGCCATTCCGTCAAGGTAGGCACCGAAGAGGGCTGCCATGCCATCTACCATGTCCTGCGGAGGGTCGCTCACCACTGTTGCACCCAGGGCCAGTTCTTCCTCTATGTACGCTGCCAGGAGCGCGTGAAGCAGCTCGTTCTTGGAGCCGAAGTAGTTGTAGACTGTGGCCACGCCCACCTCGGCCATGGCCGCGATTTCCTCCACGGATGTCTCGTCGTAGCCCTTCTCACCTATCAAGGCGGCGGCCGCATCGAGTATCTCGCGGCTTCGGCGCTCCTTCTGTCTCTCTCTCAGGGAAGCCATAGGCGGACTCTCAACATATATAGTACGCTCATTTTAGAGATAACTATAAAATAATAGAGTCCTATGAGTTACTTGTCAAGTCCTTCTGCTCCTGTGAGTCCGTTTTCCCGGGCGAAAAAGGGAATGACGCGGACAAAGAAGCGCCGCACCGGGGGCTGCCCCGGTGCGGCGTGCAGACGCGATGGAAGGGATTCCTCCTAGGAGCGCAGACTGCGGGCGATGACCTCACGGTGTATCTCGTTCGTGCCCTCGTATATCTCGATGAGCTTCGCGTCCCGGTAGTAGCGCTCTACAGCCATGTCTTTGGTGCAGCCGTAGCCTCCGTGGAGTTGGACGGCCTTTCGAGCCAGGTCTGCCGCCATCTCGGCGGCGAACAGCTTCGCCTTGGCAGCCTCGGTCGAATACCGCTTGCCTGCGTCGGCCATGCGCGCCGCTCGATACGCAAGAAGCCTGGCTGCGTCGAGTTGAACCGACATGTCCGCCAGCATCCACCGCACGCCCTGGAAGTTCCCTATCGGCCGTCCGAACTGCTCCCGGTCTGCGGTGTAGGTCAGAGTGGCTTCCAGCGCCGCATCAGCAAGCCCTATGGCCTGTCCGGCGCAGTGGAGTCTGCCGAGATCGAGCGAGCCCAACGCGATACGAAGGCCCTTCCCTGCTTCTCCGAGGAGGGCCGAGGACGGTACGCGGCAGTCTTTGAAGAACAGCTCCGCTGCGCTGCTGGCGTGGAGCCCGAGCAAGTCCTCGGCCTTGCCCGCTGTGAAACCAGGAGTCCCCTTCTCCACGAAGAAGGCGGTGATACCTTTGGCCTTTAGGGATCGGTCGACCGTTGCAAAGACCAGGACGATATCACCCACATCTCCCGCAGTGATGAAAGTCTTGGCGCCGTTGATGACCCACTCATCGCCGTCTTTGGTGGCCGTCGTCGACATGTTCGCCGCGTCACTGCCCGCGGCCGGCTCAGTGATGGCGAAACAGACTATCGTCTCTCCGGATATCGCAGGAGGGATGTAGCGCCTGCGCTGTTCTTCCGTGCCGTACTTGAGGACTGCGTCCGTGAAGATGCCTGTTGGGGCGCCGAATATTGACGCGAGCGACACGCTCGCGCGAGCGATCTCGATTGAGGCGATGAGGAACTCCATCGTTGTGCCGCCGAGGCCGCCGTACTCCGCAGGGACGAGTATGCCGAACAGGCCGTAGTCGGCGAACTTCCCGACGGCCTCGCGTGCGTATTCATTGCGACTTTCCCATTCGTCAACGTGTGGCACGAGCTCCTTCTTGACGAAGTCGCGAACGTCTTTCTTGAAACCAAGCTCGTTGTCTGTCAGGAGGCTATCCATGGATTCCACTTCCTTTCCCGAGTAGTGTGCCGGGAACCCGCGCGGCACAATGGACTGTCCGCTACAGGGCACCAAGCCCAGAAGTATACGGCGGCGCTGACGTAGCTCGCAAACCGGGCAGGTACGAGCTACTATCGTACTGAGCCCATCTCCTGCGAAGGCCCCGTGCTATAATCGCGAGAATTCCCCGATTGCGAAAGTAAGACACGTCGTGGAGCGCAGAAAGGTCATCATCGCCGAGCACATCCACCCTGTGGGGCTTGAGATCCTGCAGAGAGAGGCCGAGCTGCTCTACCTCCCGGACGTGCCCGACAGCCAGCTTGCTGACGTTATCGGTGAGGCCCACGGACTCGGCGTGCGGGTGGTTTGCGTGACGGCCGAACTCATTGCGAAAGCCCCCGGGTTGAGGATCATTGCGAAGCATGGAGTCGGCTACGACAATATCGATGTTGTTGCGGCGACCGCGAGAGGAATCGTGGTTGTCAACACCCCGAAAGCCAATTCGGTGTCAGTCGCGGAGCACATACTGTCGCTCATGCTCTGCCTGGCCAACAGGATATGCGTGGCGAATGCTGACCTGAAGTTGGGCCGCTTCCGCACACGGGAGGATTACGTTGGCGTTGAACTGGGAGGCAAAACTCTCGGGGTGATTGGGCTGGGGCGCATCGGGTCGGAAACCGCCCGCAAGTGTCGCTCCGGGCTCGGTATGGCCGTCATCGCGTATGACCCGTATGTCTCCGCCGAGAAGTTCGAGTTGGCAGGGTGTACGCGGGCCGGCACACTAAGTCGGGTCCTTGAGGAGGCCGACTTCGTGATACTATGCGTGCCCTTCACCTCGGAGACGGCGGGGATGATTGGTTCGCGGGAGATTTCTTGGATGAAGCCCGGTTCCTACCTCATAAACACTGCGCGTGGTGGAATCGTGGACGAGGCGGCTGTGTACCGGAGCCTCACCGATGGTAAGATCGCTGCAGCCGCCATGGACGTATTCGTGAAGGAGCCTCCGACTCCGGAGCACCCCCTTCTTTCCCTCGACAATTTCATCGCTACCCCACACGTTGGTGGTGCGACGAAGGAGGCGATGCGCCGCATGGCGACAGACCTCGCCGGGGAGATTCTCCGTGTACTGCGCGGAGAACGACCGCTGAATCCAGTGAATCCGGAGGTGTACGAATGAGCTCGATCGCGCAAGGCATGGCGCTCCTTCCTGTCTACAGGATACGTCCTATGCCTCTCCTGTCGATACGCCAGGACCTCGGAGGTTTCACGTACGGCTTCAACTACGGAACGAAGTTCGACTTGCCGGTGTACGCCTGGTACATCCAGGGGGCGAATCAACACGTGCTCGTGGATACCGGAGGCGATGCCCGCTCTGCGAAGAAATATCGGGGCTTCGATGCCGTCGACATCAACTCCTTCGACGATGCTCTGGGCAAGTTCGGCCTGCGGCCGGAAGACATCGGCATGGTAATCCAGACACACCTCATGTGGGACCACTGTGTCAATACGAAACGGTGCACGAACGCCCGCGTGGTTGTGCAGCAGGATGAGCTGGAGTTCGCCCTTGCCCCCCATCCCATTCTTGCGCGGATGTACCGCAGGGAGCTTTTCTCGGGAGTCAACTTCCAGGTGGTCAGCGGCCAGACCGAGATACTGCCCGGCATCGAGCTGATTCCAGTGCCCGGGCACTCTCCCGGCTGCCAGGCAGTCAGCGTGAACACCGAGAAGGGGAGAGCCATCATCAGCGGCTTCTGCTGCGTGAAGGAGAACTTCGAACCCTCGCCAGGCGCCAGGGAGTCCATGCCTGTGATTGCCCCCGGGATTCACCTCGACGCCGTCGAGGCCTTCAACAACGTGCTCCGTATCAAAGGCATGGCGGACATAGTGATAGCGAACCACGACCCGGCGTTTGTGAACGTGGACAGCATCCCCTAGCCCGTGCTGGGGACTGCGTCCTGAGGAGGACTTGCGTGAAGCAGGACATCGGATACGAGTTCAAGCAGAGTCTGGCCGATGGCAAGAGGGTTTTCGGACCTCTGATAGGTCCGGGAAACGACCCTGCACCCACCGTGGAGGCTATCAAGGAGTTCGGCTATGACTTCTTCATGATTGACAATGAGCACAGCCTGGTTGGCAAAGAGAGCATCTACATCTATATCCGGCTGGCGCGCGAACACGAGCTTCCGATACTCATGAGACCCGAGGAGAACTTCGCCAGTTTCCGCTCTTACCTTGACTCCGGGATCCAGGGACTGATGCTGCCGCAGGTTGACTCAGTGGAGCAGGCCGCATCCGCGGTCAACCAGGCCTGTTTTCCTCCGCTGGGGCACCGGGGCGCCGGCCTGGGCATGAGCCCCTATCTGCTGGATGGCATGGACCCCGCCACCACTCCCCTTCTGACCATGACGGAATACATCAACAGGAATGTCATGCTGTTCCCGCAGACCGAGAGCCTGGCTGCGGTGAAGAACCTTCCCCAGACATTGCGTCTCGAAGGGATTACGGGGACAATCGTCGGCACAAACGACCTTGCCCTGGACATCGGAGGTATCAAGCCGGGCATTCTCCGCACCGAGGTGAACAGCCAGCCCTTCATCGAGGAGAAGCTGCGGGAGATTGCCGCGATATGCCGCGAGGCAGGCAAGATTGCCGGGATGGGAGGATTCCCTCCGGAAGGATATGCGCGTTGGTCACGCGAGGGGTACCAGTTCTTCAACGTTGGCTACATCAGGGACAACAACGTGGCGAAGTTCAAGCCCGTGCTACAGAAGACGAGAGACCTGGTCGGATGAGCCGGGCTGGCGGCCGGCCTTGTGAGGAGGGAGTGACATGACAGAATTGAGCGACTGGGACTACCCCCTGCAGTTGACGCAGACGGATGACGATTCGGCGGTTGGCAAACTTCTCCAGGGCGCCTACGACATGCACGTGCACTTCGGGCCCGAGGCCGAGATGACGCGTCGCTTCGACGCCCTGGAGACTGCGCTGCACGCAAGGGAGATGGGGCTTGCCGGCTTCGTTCTGAAGAACAGGACCTATTGCACGGCGCCTCTGGCCTCCATGGTTAGCCGCCTCGTTTCCGACATCCGCGTCTTTGGCAGCCTGACGCTTGATGCTGAGGTTGGAGGCCTGAACTATCGTGCCGTGAAGGCTGCAGCGGGCATCGGAACCAGGGTTCTTTGGATGCCCGTGTTCCATTCGAGCAACTCCATGTCGGTCGTGCAACGCACTTGCAATCCGAATCTCCTTGGTCCCGCGATTTCCATTCTTGACGGCTCGGGAGTGTTGCTGCCCGAGGTTGAGAACATCCTTGGTGTGGTCAAGGACTTCGACATGGTGCTCTGCACCGGCCACATCTCGCCTGTGGAGACGAGGGCACTCGTCAATAAGTGCGCCCAGATGAGCGTCGGCAAGGTGGTTGTGACTCACCCCATGTCCACTGTCGTCTTTGAGGAGAGCCTCTCATCCGACGAGATGGTGGCTCTTGCGAAATCGGGCGCAATAATCGAGCATTGTGCGCAGACAATTTCGCCGACCGGTGACCGGCTTGATCCTGCCGTGGTGGCCGACGAGATTCGTGCGGCAGGCCCCGGGAACTGCATACTGACGACAGATTTCGGAGGCACGCCTCACCCGACGATTGCCGAGGGGCTCAGGATGTTCATCGCCTCGCTTCTGAAGCGCGGCCTCAGCGAGCAGGACGTCGAAGCGATGGTCAAGACGAACCCGCGCCGGCTACTCGGCGTGACGGACGAAGACTGACCAATCCCGGCGCGACGAAATCCCTACTGCTCCTGCCTGTTGAGGAAGATGACGACTTCGTTGCTCTCCCAATTGGCTACGGCGATGTCTTGCCTCCCGTCGCCATCGAAATCCGCGGCAGCCGCCGAGCTCGGTCCTCTGCCGGTCTCGAATTCGACCTTGTGCTCAAACGTGCCGTCACCCTCGTTCCGCAATACTGTCAGAGTGTGGGCGTAGCCGTCGACGACTGCGAGGTCCAGCAGAGTGTCCCCGTCCACGTCGAACGGTGTTACCCAGCAGGGCCCCCCTGTTCCCGTGAGGTAGTCGACGGACGCTGTGAATGAGCCGCCTCCGTGGTTTTCGAGCACCGTTACCGCGCCGCTGGAGTACCGCGTCACGATGAGTTCCGGCAGTCCGTCGCCGTTCAGGTCTGCGGAGGCAATCGACCAGAGTGCCTCCGGTCCGATCTCAATTGCGGTCCGCGTCGTGAAACCCGCGCTGCCGTCGTTCCAGAGGATGTCGACGTATCCTTCCGCGTATGACGCGGTAGCGATGTCCACGGCTCCATCTCCATTGAGATCGGAGGCGACTGCCGAGAACGGTTGCAGGTGCGTGGTGAAGTCGACTCGCTCATCGAATGAGCCGTCTCCCCTGTTGATCAGCACGCTCACCGTGCGCGAGTCGTAGTTGGGAATGGCGATATCGAGGAGCGAATCACCGTTGAAGTCGGCGACCGCCGTCATGTGAGGGCCGGGGCCGGATGGGATGTCGGTGCGGGATGCGAGCACGCCGTCGCCGCCGTTGAAGAGGACGCTCACGGTGTTGCTCCTCTCGTTTGTCACGATGACGTCGGGATGTGAGTCGCCATCGATGTCAGCGCAGGCCACGCCGAATGTCCCTGTTCCCGTGGGGTACTCAACAGGGTCCTCGAACTGGCCGTCTCCCTTGTTGATCAGTACGCTCACCGAGCCCGCTGCGTGGTTCGTCACGATGACATCCGGGTCGGAGTCGCCGTCGAGGTCTGCCGCCACTACTATGAACGGGTCCGCACCAACTTCGTACGTGCCGGCTTCCACGAGCGTCTCCAGGTCGGCATCGTAGCTCAAACCCCGGGACCCCATTGGCGTGGTGAGAACGGCAAGCATCACAAGCACGAGCACGAGCATTGCAGGGAGAAGCCATCGTGTGGTGTCATTCATTGCGCATAACCCCCGTCGTCAGTTGTCTTCGTATGGGAAAGGGGGTGCCCCCGGAAACCCTTCGCTCTCATGGCCACCCCGCAACAATCCGGCGTTTCCTATCCACCCATCTGGGTTGCCGCCAGCGCGCCCTGGGGCAGCTGGACTGTGACAGGCTCGTTGTAGTCACGGAACACCATGACCGTCGTGATGTCCTCCGTGATTTGGTCGAACGCGTCGTCCGGCAAGCCCATCGCCTCCGGCGTGATTTCCATCACCATTTGCTGGTCCGTTCTCATGAACAGGTAGCTATCCATGGCCACGTACTGGGTCACGGAGACCTGCTTGAGCATCTTTCCGGGGTCCATTGCGATGAGGTCGAGGTCGCCGAGCTGAGACATCTGCCCCTGCATCTGCGACATCATCTGCTGCAACGTTGCAAGGTCGGGCACGATCTCCACGACGTAGCATTCTACTCCGTTCACTTCCTCGAACCCCAGGAAATTGACCTCATCGGCTGTCCGCAGCATCTCTATCTGCTGCTGTGCCTGGTTCTGTTCCTCCCACATGTCGTCCGGCATCTGCATCTTCAGCCACTGGGCTTCCTGCTCCGGCACGGACATCTTCATGTACATCCAGCCATCGACCAGGAAGTACTCTACCGGCATGTCGACCGGGTCCTCCCCCACGGCGTTGATGGTCATGTTCATGACCATGTGCATCTGCCGATTGACGCTGTCCGTCACGCCCGTGCCGGTACCGACGAGCGTGGCAGACACGTCCTCGTCTCCCTCGACCTCAATCTCTGCGTCCATCAAGAGGTCGAAGGTGCATGTTTCGACTTCGTAGTTGGTTGTGACTATCTCTTCGACTATCTTCTCGATGTCCGCCTCGGACATCTCGCCTCCGGCGCATCCTGTGAGTATCGCGGGTAGAAGCACCAGCATCGCCACGGCGCTGAGTATCAGTTTTCTCATCGTGTCACCTCCGTCGGGCATGTGTTGATAGCGTACTCTACCCTGAAGCTGCTGCAATCCTCCTGCAATACGATTCTCGTAGCAGAATGCGGGCGATGGCAAGGTCACACTATTGGTGGACTGCCCGGTCGTCACTCCGTATGACTAGAGCGAGATGATGCCCTTCTGCAGGGCGTGTGTCACTGCTTCCGTCCGGTCATTCACTCCCAGTTTCTGGAATATCGACTGAACGTGGGTCTTGACGGTGCTCTCGCTGATGTACAGTTCCGCCGCGATGCTCCTGTTCGAGGCGCCTGTCGCCACGAGCCTCAAGACCTCCAGTTCGCGTTCGGAGAGGAGCTCCGGACCCTGGCTCTGGCGCGAAAGCACGGCGAATCGGTCGAGAACCTTGCTCGCAACCGACGGCTGTATCAGTGAGTCCCCTTTGTGGGCCGCCCTGATGGCCTTGAACAGTTCCTCGCGTGGCGAATCCTTCAGGAGGTAGGCTCGAGCTCCGGCCTCGATACCCTTGAATATGCGCTCGTCGTTGTCGTAGGTCGTGAGCACGATGAAACGTACCGACGGCTGCTGTTCCGCTATCCTCTTCATGGCCTCGACACCGTCCATCACGGGCATCTGGAGGTCCATAAGCACGATGTCAGGTTGTGTCTCGCCGGCCTTCTTGACAGCATCGGCGCCGTCGACTGCGTCGCCGACGACCTCCATGTCGTCCTGTCGGTCAAGCATCGCTGAGAGGCCCTCCCTTACGACCGGGTGATCATCAGCAATAAGGACCCGAATCTTACTCATGGTGGTGTCTCCTTTCAATCGGAATCGTCACTTCCACGAGGGTTCCGGCTCCGGGCTCGCTGCTCACCCGGGTGAAACCACCGCACTGATGCGCACGTTCGCTCATACCGATGAGTCCGAAGGCCACCTCGTGTGGAAGAGACGGGTCCGCTCCATCGTCTCGCACGCGAAGAGTCACGGCCCCGTCCGCGAAAGCAAGTTCCACCTCGGCTTGGCTCGCTGCCGCGTGCCTTCGAATGTTTGTCAGGGACTCCTGGCATATACGCAGGAGCGCATCCTCCACTTCAGAAGGCAGTCTCCCGGTCGTGCCCGAAACGTGGAACAAGGCGTCAACCTTTCCTTCGCCTCTCAGCGAGTCTGTCTCTCTGCGCAGCGAGTCGACGAGGTTGTGCTTCTCCAGCGCCCCGGGGCGAAGCGCCCATACGGAACGACGGGCCTCGTTGAGACTGTCTCGCGCCAGCTTCTTTGCCCGGTCTATGTGTGACGGAGCGCTCTCGGGAGCCTCCTGGAGGCCTTGCTCTGCTGCCTCGAGCTGCAGGACGATGCCGGTGAAGCCCTGCGCAAGCGTGTCATGTATTTCGCGCGCCATTCGGTTCCGCTCGTCCAGTATCGTGAGGTCCCTCGTCTCCTCTGCGAGCCGTGCATTCTCGAGGACATTGGCAAGCTGGTCGGCAACGGCCTGCGCCGTGAACATGTCCATCTCGTCAAGGCTGTCGTCCCTGTCGCTCTGGATATCGAGCACACCGAGCGTGAGGGCTCCGATGTTGATTGGAACGGCGAGTTCGGCCCTCGTGTCCAGCAGCTCAGGATCCGCGATGTATCGTGGCTCGTGCGTGACGTCGCTCACGAGCCGCGGCTGGCAGGACTGAAGGACCTGGCCGACTATCCCGTCGCCCGGCAGCAGGGTACGGCCCAGGGGTGGGGCGCTCGCGTATCCTCCTGTGCCTGCTGCAAGCTTCAACCCTGCGGAGGAGTGCTCTACGAGGAAGACGTTCACACTATAGTAGTTGAACGTCTCTTGGAGAGAGACTGTGACGTAGCGCAGCAGTTCCTCCAGGCTTCCCATCGAGTTGATGCGCCGACGCATCTCGAAAATGCGGCGCACCTGTTCGGTGCGGTGTTCTTCCCGCTCTGCCCGGGCCTTGTACCGTTCCTCGAGCCGGATGTGGGCTTCCTTCAGTTGCTGTTGGGACTCCTCGAGCTCGCCGGCAACGGTGTTGAAACTGCGTGCGAGGACACCTATCTCACCGGGACCGGTGACCGGCACACGGGCGGAAAGGTTCGTCGAACTCATTGTGCGGACCGTGCCCGTGAACGTCCTCAGCGGTCCTACGATTGAGCGGCCCAGGTACCACAGCAGTGCTGCTGCCGTGACTGCGAGGAACGCTGTGATGGCTGCTGTCAGCGCTCTTGTCAGGTCTCCGACCTGTCTTTCGATGTAGAGGCGGGAGAAGCCAATCTCTACGTGTCCCGTGGACTCCTCGTCCCGCATTATCACGTGCGTGATGAGGTCGGCCTCCGTTGCCTCTTCTCCGAGCTCCGTGACAGAACGTATCAGCGCGCCTTCCGCGTCGTATACCGCCACGGACACGATGTTCTCGTAAACGAGCACTGACTCGATGGTGCGTTCGACGCGCACGTAATCCTTGAGCTCAAGCATCGGCACCAGCGAAGTTGACAGGAAATCGACTGAAGTCTGCTGGTCCAGCTCGTACTGTGCCGTAAGCTGGTCGCTGACCACCCAGGAGATGATGGCGACGGAGAGCACGCCGCAGAGTGCCACGACTCCTGTCACGAAGAGAACGATTCTTCCTCTGAGACCGCGTATCTGGAGGTCTGACATCGCTGCCCGCTCCTTCCTGCGCATTGTAGCATCGGCGCGAGGCGCGGTTGGCACCAGAGAGATTTAACGTGTTCGTAACTTGTCCGCAACCTCGCCGCAATCCGCCGGCGTCACACTGTCTGTCGAGAAATGCAGTGAAGGAGGACATGTGAGATGAGAACAACCGTTGGCATCAGATGGCCCTGGCGCGCTCTCTCGGTCGCAGCCGTCGCGTGCATGGTGTGCATTGGCGTGCTGGCCACGGCAGGTCCGGCTCTCGCCGCTGACCCGTCAGGTGCGGAGACACTTGCCGAGAATCCCAATGCGCCTGTCGACTACGTCTGGATCATCATTGCGGCGGCGCTGGTGTTCATCATGCAGGGCGGGTTCGCGATGCTCACTGCCGGGCTCTGCCGCGCCAAGAACGTGGTGAACCTGATGATGAAGAACCTCATGGACTTCGCCATCGGGTCGCTCGCGTTCTTCGCCGTGGGATTCGCCTTGATGTTCGGCGCTGACAAAGGCGGCCTGTTCGGCACGACCGGCTGGTTTCTGGCAGGGGACAACTACGATGTCTGGCAGTATCTGCTCTTCCTGTTCCAGGTGATGTTCGCCGCGACGGCGGCGACGATTGTGGCGGGTGCAGTGGCCGAGCGGCTGAAGGTAAGGGCGTATTTCCTGTACGCGATCGCGATCTGTGCCCTTATCTACCCTGTGTACGGACATTGGGTCTGGGGTGGAGGCTGGCTGTCCTCTCTGCCGTTTGGCGTTGGGCATGTCGACTTCGCGGGGTCAGGCGTTGTTCACACGATCGGTGGATTCATGGGACTGGCCGGTGCGATTATCCTCGGCCCCCGTATCGGCAAGTTCGACAAGAACGGGCATGCTCGCGCCATTCCGGGTCACAGCATGGCTCTGGCGGCACTGGGGGTATTCCTCCTCTGGTTCGGCTGGTACGGCTTCAATGCGGGCAGTACGCTGTCGGCGCTTGAACTGAGGGCTTCCGTCATTGCCGTCAACACAACGCTTGCGGCCTCGGCCGGCGCGGTCTTTTCCCTCATCGTGATACATGCTAAGACGAAGAGATTGGACGTTGGCATGGCGCTCAACGGGGCGATAGCAGGACTCGTTGCCATCACGGCTCCGTGTGCCTGGGTTGAAGCGTGGGCGGCAGTGGTTATCGGCCTGATTGCCGGCGTGATTGTGGTCTTCGGTGTACTGTTCTTTGACCGCATCGGGGTGGACGACCCTGTGGGCGCGGTGAGCGTGCACGGTCTCAATGGCGTGTGGGGACTCCTGGCCGTCGGTCTGTTTGCCGATGGCAGGTATGGCAACTACACTACCGAGGGGCCTTTCGTGACCGGTCTATTCTACGGCGGCGGTGTTGAGCAGCTGATTGCTCAGGCCATCGGCGCGGTAGTGGCTGTCGCGTGGGCGTTGGGACTTGGACTGATACTGTTCAAGGCGCTGGACGTAATCCTGGGCGGCATTCGTGTTCCTCCGCAGGAGGAAATCGAAGGGCTCGATATCGGGGAGCATGGTAGCAGCGCGTATCCGAACTTCCCGGTGGTTGAGGATGTGCCGTATCGATAGGGCGGCAATCATGGAATCAGAGGGAGGAAACTGACATGAGGAAGATTGAAGCCATCATCCGCCCGGAGCGAGTCTCCGAGGTTAAGGATGCCCTTGAAAAGCTTGGCTACCCGGGAATGACTCTCACGGAAGTCAAGGGACATGGGAAGCAGAAGGGGCTGGTGCAGCAGTGGCGTGGAAGGCCCTACAGGATTGAGTTCCTGCCGAAGGTCAAGATAGAAGTCGTTGTTGAGAATGGCGATGTCGTGGAGAGCCTCGTTCAGGCCATAGCGGAGAAGGCGCGGACAGGAGAGGCCGGGGACGGAAAGATATTCATCTCGTCAATCGAGGACGTCGTCAGAATACGCACGGGCGAGAGGGGAAGGACGGCAATCTAGCTCTTCCCTTGCCTGGAAGGGATTCGTTCTACAGGGATGGCTCTCGTGAGCCATCCCTGCCTGCTATACTTCCACACCGTATGCCTCTGATGCGAATGCTGGTGTTGAGTTCGATGCGCGTGTTACTGCTTGCCCTGTTGGCGGTTGGCCTTGTCGGCTGTGCGGGCGCGGGTGAGAATCCTTCCGCACAGGAGAATCCCGGAGAGACAGAAACGCCTGCCGATGCAGTCGAGGAGACGGAACCCGCTGACACGGAGCCCGAAGAGCTGGAGCCCGCCGACACGGAGCCCGAAGGGCCTTCATTCGCGGGAGACTACGTCTGGGATGATATCCCCGTCTATCCCGGCGCGGTCGAGGTCGAGAAGGGTGAGGACTGGTGGGTTCCCTCAGAGGCGCGCGCCTTCAGTGACGTCGAGTGGCTCTACTATCGCCTGCCGAACACTATCATTGTGGGAGATGTGTCGCTCTTCTACAAGACGACCATGGAGGAACTGGGCTGGTTGAACCAGCTCTGGTACCAGGAAGCCCAGGACACGGCCGTCATGGAGTTCCGTCGGAACATGCGGAGCGACGGACTGCACGTCTGGGTACAGGCCAAAGGCGAGTACACGGTCTTCTCACTCATGAGAGGCTGGCGCTGAAGAATCCTCCGTTGAGCGAGTTCGTGCTCGACATCTCAGGATGACACGAACTGCCGGCGCTTCCTGCTTGTTTCGAGGACCGGATTCCCCGTGCTAATCAGGACACATCTGGCGCTGCAGTTCTGCGCCATGGACCCTCTCAGGATTTCGCCCGACTAGCCGCCTTTGTGCGGTCTATGTCGGTAAATGGTTCTGTTGCGTCCGGCACGTCCGAATTCCAGGTCCATTCGTCTTCCTGAGTGGCATCAATAGCCGACTGCAGCTCCGGGTGCAGTGTGCGCGGGAACAACGGAAGGGCAGGCTCAAGAGAGCCTGCCCTTCCCTATCCGGGGGTAACGGATAGCCGCAGAGACCATCTGTGGTTGACTGACTAGATGCCGTTCTTGGCTGCTTCCACGTCGATAACACGCACCATGTCGCTTCCCACGAATGCGACGATTCCATTCTCTCCCGTGAGCGTCATCGTCACATCGCCCGGCGCCACGACGGCGGCGATGGCGGCGACATCGAACTTGGCTACCAGGTAGCCGCGCGAATCAGAATAGATGGATGTCGCGTCAACGCCATTGAGACACCAGGCGAAGTCGTCTTCGAGTTCGACTGTGTATGCCAGACTAGTATGCACGGTGACCCAGTCTCCCTGATAGCTGAGATTGAGTGTCGCGGGTGCGACGGTGATGTCGATCGCCTCAGTCCCATCTTCCGCGAGCGCTACGCCGGGGATAGAGACGAGTACCATCAGTGCTGCCACCAACCCGATGAGCCTGCCTGCTCGTGAGGTCTTCATTGTTGCTCCTTTGTCGTGTTTCTCTGTGAGGTGTGTGAGGGCTGTTGTGTATCAAAACGCTGAGAGGGTGTGTTTTGTCAGGCGCTGCAATGGAATTGGAGGCGGAATCGACAGGTTGCACTGCCTGCACAGCTATCCCTGCGCCCGTGGACCGGACGCGAGCACACGAGAACAGGATTGCAGCAGTCCCCATCGCTGCGAGGCCACCCGCTTTCCGCTATACTTGCCATCGTCCTGAATTCACGGGAAAGCGCGAGGTTGCATGGCATCAACAGGCAAGGACAGGGTTGTCATCTACTGCGACGGGGCATGCTCCGGGAACCAGTTCAAGCAGAACCGTGGTGGTTGGGGCGCCGTTCTCTCGTTTCGCGAGACTGTCAAAGAGATACGTGGAGGCGAGAGGAACACGAGCAATCAGCGGATGGAGCTGTCGGGCTGCATCGAAGCGCTGGAGCGACT
Organism: Dehalococcoidia bacterium; assembly: GCA_030602785.1. GTDB lineage: Bacteria > Chloroflexota > Dehalococcoidia > GIF9 > AB-539-J10 > SKVJ01. Next base: position 1,151 of record JAUVZB010000038.1, on the reverse strand, counting down.
GAAGGGCAGAGGCCTTGACGTGGACGTGTACTCTGACAGCGCCTATCTCGTCAACGGGATGCTGCAGAAGTGGTACGAACGCTGGGAGAGGAATGGATGGCTCAACTATCGCAGAAAACCGGTCGAGAACAAGGACCTGTGGGAGCGGTTGCTGAAGGTCGTCCGGGCCCACAACGTCACATTTTGGAAGGTGAGCGGCCACTCGGGAGTTGAACTGAACGAGCGGGCCGACGAGCTTGCACGGCTCGCGGTGAGCGAACTGGGATAGTCCCTGCGTCTGGCAGTAGAGGCGCGGAACCGCGGCTACGCGCTATCGGCCTTTCTCCCCGGGATATCGGTACCTGTGACCGCAGGCGAACGGGCAGCAAGTCGGGAGCGCTTTCAGAGTCATGGGCCGGGCTTACGGCGCGCCTTCAGCAGTCGTACGAAGTCCCTGAACCACTCCTTCTCGTTGGTGTCCAGTTGGCTCCAATCGTCTCTGAAGAACGCTCTCAGCTCGGGGTCGTCCGGCAGTTGTTCGTTGCCTGGAGGCGGCGCTGTGCTCAGGTATCCTGCCTCACGCAGCATCTCCGTCTCCGGAACTCCAAGAGCCTTCGCAAGCGCACGCAGTGTTCTGATGCCGGGAAGCGTGCGCCCTGTCTCGATGTGTGCCAGGAAGCCATTGCTCACGCCAATGCGGCTCGCAAGCTCTCGCTGCGTCATGGGAGGCTGGAAGGCCTGCCTCCAACTCCGAATCGTGTTGCCGAACCTGATGTAGCGGAACTCGGTCATTTCTGCTTACGTCTGCTCGGGTGTGCTCATCTCTGCTCAGGTCTGCTTCCCTTTTGTATGAGTCTAGTATACCGTTTTTCCGTGCTGTCAAACGTTCGCAGGTGTCACGTGGCGAGGTGCGGGGGACGGTTGGCAGGGTGGAATTGCCTGATTTCTGTGGGAGGGGCGCTTTGGGAAGCGCCCGGAGATTGTGAGCAGACGCGGTTGTAGCCAACGAGCGGGACGTGCACAGGGTGGGAGGTGCAGGCGGCCGTGGTCACGTGCGGGCACCGGGTCGTTCCCGAACGACCCCTACATTCGGACCGCCCCTCACCTCTGTGGCGGCGACGTGTTGTGATTCGGTGTAGGGGCGGACCTCTGTGTCCGCCCGTCGGGGTGGG
>JAUVZB010000105.1 GCA_030602785.1 Dehalococcoidia bacterium | reverse complement strand
AACCCCTCGTTGTCCAGCTCGGGGAAAAGGGCGGCGGCCGTGGCCGGGTCTATCTCCTGCACCTCGCCCGAGTCCAGGAACTCCTTCAGGACCTCCCTGGCCTCGTCGCAGGGTTCGCAGTCGTCCTCGGTGACGAAGAACGCCTTCAGCGCCATCAGGCTTCCACTCCGCGGGCATTCAACTCTCGCTTCATGCATCGCATCCACGCCCTGGCCCGCTCCTCGCCCGGCGCCTCGGGGATTTTGGCGAGCTCCGCCTTGCACACGTCCACGGACTCCTGAAACCAGCGCATGCGTAGCACCGTGCCCGGCCTTTCGATCTCGATCATGGTCGGGCAGTAGATGCGCTCCTGCTCGTCGGTCAGCGCCCCGATTATTCCTGGGCTCCAGCAGAGCTTCTTGCCGGGCGCGTACTCCACGCACTTGCAGGCGCTGGCCTTGGCCCGCTCCTCGTCCACCACGATGCCCGGGGATCCATGCAGGTATGGGAGCGAGTGGAGGAGGAGGTTTTGCATGTCCAGCTGCTCAATGGCCTTCTCGGCCACCCTGTCGGCGATGCGGTCAATCTCCTCTTCGGTCAGAGCCATCTCGGAGCCTCCTATAGTTCGAACTCATGGTGTTCGCGGTTGGCCGGGGGCTGGCCCTGCGGTGCGGTGTTTGTTACCACCTCTCGGATGAGTTCGTCCGTTACCAGTTCCGCCGCGTGTTCACTTGCGACCGCTTTGCCGCGGTTCAGTATCTCTTCCCGTTCGTACTCCGACAGCATCGCCCTCGTATCTTCGGTGCCCATCAGCCTCTTGCGGAAGGCCCTGGCCTCCTGGGCCATCCGCTGGTAGTCGTCCCTGTACCGCCCGCTGGCGATCGCCTCGTGGGTGCCCTTAGCGGCGACGTCCTGGTCCCAGGCAAGCAGCTCCTGGTAGATGGGGTCCTGGTGCATGGACATGGTCTCCTCGGCCAGGGCCTCCAAGCCCAGGCAATGCTTGTCGGCGATGCAATCGCAGGGTTTGCCCTCTATCATCGCGCCCATGGCCAGATTCTTCTGGAGGCTGTAAAGCTCCTTGGCGATCTGCCGCCGCTGCCAGGCGATGGTCTCGTTGGTGCCGGCGGTCTCGATGGTGCGTGCCCGCGCCGTGGGCTCCGGGCTTTTGGCCGAAGTGGTCGGGGAAGACGGTCCTTCGCCTTGTGAAGAACGCCGCCTGGAGAACACCATCCGCTCCACTGGGACGGAGCTGATGGCGTCCACCGCCGTGAGAAAGATATTCCAGGCACGGTTGGCCCTGGGGTTGCCTGCTCGCCGTACCATCTCAAAGCGATTATAGGACAAGCCGGCGGCTGTGTCCATTCGTCTTCGGTCGAAGTGTTGCTCATCGCCGAAGGGTGCTGTATGCTAGGGAAAGCGGTGGGGCCAACCGCCGGCATGGCGGGAAGGCCCCTTGCTGTTATGTGGTTCGCCCGATGCCATATACCGCGACTTGCCCGATGTGACAGGCAGTGGGGTAGTAACATAGGGTGGCAAGGTCAGGAGGGGAGCATGGTTAGTTCGAAGGAGCGTGCGAAGATCCTGCAAGAGCTGCAAGACATTGTCGAAGAGCGGAATGGGATGCCTTTCGAGGAGGCCACTCAGTGGCTTGCAGAGCAGGGCGACCAGAATCCCAATGGAACCATCGGGAACCTGATCAGGTGGGATCGGTTACACAAGGCCGATGATGGCACCACGTTGCTGCTGGGAAAGGGACCGGAGAAAAGCTCTACCAGAACGAGGGACCCACAGGAGCCCCCGGCTCAAGTGGACGTTGCGGCGCTGGAAGACCCCGCGGACCAGATGGAGGCCATCGCCCGGCAGCTCGCCATCCCCCCGAAGATGGCCCGGGCCATCGCCACCTTCGTGACCAAGTCCTTCGACTTCGACAACCCGGAGCAGGTGTGGAACGCGCTCAAGGAGGTCGCCGAGCTGGGCCCCAGTCAGCGGAAGCGGTTGTGGCGCACCTGGACGTCCTGGAGGGGCGCCGAGCTCCCGGAGGAGCTGCTGCAGCGGGTAGAGCGGGAAAACGTGCAGGAGGCAAAGGGGCTGGCCAGCGGGGACGGCGAGAAGCCGAGCCGGCGCTTCGTCGCGGTGAACGGCGAGGTGCTGCCGGCCGACCCCGACGACCCCGGAGGCATGGCCTTTTCCCAGGCGCTCCAGGCGGCGTTGCTCCAGGTACAGGGGCGGACTCAGGGCGACGGCGGCCTGCCGGCGGCCCTGGTCACGGAGATGGGGGCGAATGCCAGACACACCCTCGACCTGATGAGCCGCGAGAAGGGAGATGGAGGTGGGGCGGCAGCCCAGCTCTCCAAGGAGCTGATGGACAGCAGGATCGAGAACGTGCGGACGGAATTCGCCGGTACGCTGGAGCTGATGAGGCAGTCCCAGGAGACCCAGGCGCGGGAACTCTCAGGGGCTATCAACGGGCTGGCGCAGAGCATAAAGAACGCGGACCCTCCGAAGACGTGGGTCGACCAGATGTTTGAGCAGGTGCCTGGCCTCAAGAATAGGTTCGAGCAGCTCTTCCAGCCGCCGGCGCCGGCCACTGACTCCGGCGTCCGGATCAACCTCCCGGAGGTCAAGGATGGGGATGGGAACGCCATCGGGGTGGACTTGGATTCCTACGAGCGGATCGAGAACCTGCGGATGAAAAAGGACGCCCTCTCTTTCGCCCGGCAGTCGATGCCGGGGTTTTTCAGGACGGCCCAGAGGATGACCAGGTCCTGGGATCGCATGGTGGAGCAGGGCGAGCTGGGCGCGGCGGGGAAGGCTGAGGACACCCTCGAGACCGACTGCGTTGAGTGCGGCCTCAAGCTCACCTACAACAAAGGGGCCGAGGCGTTCACGTGCCCCAGGTGCAAGACGATACAGACCCCCGGCGGCCAGGTATTTACGCGCGGCTCTTCACCAGAAGGACGCGGCGGGGGCAAAGACGCTGACGGGACGCCCGAGCCCGCGGGCAAGGAAAAGGAAGCCGAATGAACAAGGTGGTGTCCTTTATGGCCGACACCTACCGCATGGTAAAGGCCGAGGAGACGTTCCAGCTAGCGGCCGTCGTGTTGGGCGAGCACCTGACCGTTGACCGGCTGAAAGGTATGGCGCAGCACGGAGTGGGCCTACTGGACTTGCTGGACGAGGCCGCCGAACTCGAGGAGCTCGGCCTGGAAGACAGTCCGGAGGTGGAGGACCTGGCCCGGCTGTCCGACGAGAGGGTGCTGGAGCTGCTGGAGGAGGCGGTGCCGGAGCACGCGGCCGTACTCCGGGAGAACCCCGAGTACGCCAGGAAGGTCATCGCCGACCTCAGGAAACTGGTAGGAGGACAGGAAGCATGACGACAGCGATAGAGGCCAGGCC
>JAUVZB010000048.1 GCA_030602785.1 Dehalococcoidia bacterium | reverse complement strand
GCCCTTGGAGGAGCAATCCGGCCACGGCTGTGCATGCCGAGGCTCTCCATGTGAACTCGCGCCCATTAGGAAACCCGAGAACCACCACATCCCTATGCTGTGACATGAGTGCCGGAGTCGTTTCTCCGACAGGCTCCTAGGCCTGTTGGCTCACGGGCTGAGCAACCGACAGATAGCCAGCCAGTTGTTGCTGAGCACGACAACGGTGAAGGGGCATCTGGAGGGTATCCTGTCCAAGCTCAACGCCAGGAGTAGGACTGAAGCGGTAACAACCGCTCTGCGGCTGGGCATTCTGAGTTTACAGGATTTGTGAGGACCGCTTTCGAGTGATACTGGGCAAGTTGCTTTCGAGGAACGACCGCGGCGAGTTGCTGGTCGGGCACGAGTGGTGGTTCACAGCTGCGTTGATCGTTGCGATCACGGTCTTCTACTATGGATTCGTTGACAGCAGAGATAGCTGTACAGGGTTCTTCTTTTTCGAACTGAAGCACGATTTGATTGGGAGCCTCTACCTGATTCCGTTCGTCTACGCGACGGTGATCCTGGGCCTCGTTGGTGCGGCAACCTCGTGGGTGGTCTGTCTCGTGGTATTGGTACCGCGACTCCTTCAGTACTCGCTTGGGGTCGATTCCTTCCTCTACAACATGGTATTCCTGGGTTTACCGCTCCTAGTTGCGGTGACTGTGTTGCTGGAACTGCAGTGGCGGGCACGGCACAGGGAGTTGATGGCAGAGCGTGAGTGTGAGCGCCGCATGCACATTGAGCGCGTGTTCAAGGTTCAGGAGGAAGAGCGACAGAGGATTTGCCAAGCACTGCACGACGACGTCCTGCAACGACTCCTGTCGATTGGCTACGTGGCTGAGAGCCTGTCGGCCGCTGAAAGTGTGGCCAATCCTGAGGCGAGGATTCGGGTCTCTCAAATTCGCGACGAGAGCCGTGGATTGGCGGCGCACCTGCGCCGGCTCAGCTACGATATTCGACCAAGCATCCTTGACAGTCTCGGGCTAGTTCCAGCGGCCAACTGGCTGATCAATCGACTGCAACAAGAGACGGGGATAGAGGCCAGGCTCGTGACGAAGGGGCGGCCGCAAAGATGCCGCGCTGAGGTTGAGACCACCGCGTTCCGCATTGTGCAGGAGGCGCTCAACAATGTCAGACGCCACTCCTCTGCTTCGGAGGTTGTCGTGACGGTTGGTTTCGTACCAGGCCACCTAGTGGTGGAGGTGTCCGACAACGGGGTCGGGTTCGCATCCAAGCAAGTTATGAGGCAGCTTGTGCCCAACGGCCACCTCGGACTTCTCGGAATTCGGCAGCGAGTCGCTTCACTCGGCGGTACTTTGACAATCACATCACGCCCAACGAACGGCACACGCATAAGGGCAAAACTCCCTCTTGCGGCCGATCATGCAGTCGGGCTTCAACAGAACACACGCGGGGCTCAAGCAAGCATTTCCTAGGCGTACGTCCTGCTCTGGCCTCTTCGTGCTGGCCTGGCTGGAGTGACACTCTTGCCAGCACCGCATGAGCAGAGACTGACCTCGCTGCATGATTGCACTTGGTGTGTTGTTGTCTCACGAAGGGCGATGCTAACATTGCGGGATTTCGAATGGACTACACTCTTTCCAGGAGATTGAGGAGTTGAGCAAGATGGAATGCGTCCTGGCAATAGACCAGGGGACGACAGGAAGCCGAGTGGTTCTCTATGGTCCGGACGGGAGTCGGGTGGCTTCGGCCTACCGGGAGTTCCCGCAGTACTTTCCCCGGCCCGGATGGGTCGAGCACGACCCCCAGGCGATATGGGCAAGCGTTGTCGGATGCCTGAAGGACGTTCGGAAGCAAGCTCCTTCGGCTTCCATAGCCTGCATTGGCATAGCGAACCAGAGAGAAACTGCGGTTGCCTGGGATGCCCGTACGGGTGAACCCCTTCATAACGCAGTAGTCTGGCAGTGTCGGCGAACGGCGGAGCGATGCAGTGCACTGAACCAGGATTCTGGTATACGGGAGTCGGTCCGTCGGACAACCGGGCTGCCTGTTGATGCCTATTTCTCGGCGAGCAAGCTTGAATGGCTTCTGCAGAACGTTGCCGAGGTGCGCGCGAGCGCAGAGGCCGGGCGTCTGCGCTTTGGCACCATAGATAGCTGGCTCCTGTGGAAACTGACAGGGGGCCAGACTCACGCCACTGACCACACAAATGCAGCCCGCACGATGCTGTTCGACATCGACCGGCTGTGCTGGAGTGATGAGCTTCTGCGGGAGTTCGGAGTCCCGCGGTCGGTGTTGCCGGAGGTGCAAAGGTCCTCGGGGGGATTTGGCTCCACCGTCGAAGGATACGGACTTCCTTCGGGTATTCCCATTACGGGCGTGGCTGGAGACCAGCAGTCGGCGCTATTCGGGCAAGCCTGCTTCACGCCAGGCACGGCCAAGAACACGTATGGCACCGGAGCATTCGTTCTGCTCAACGCCGGAAACCAGCGTCCCGGTGGCGATCACCGCTTGATTACCACCCTCGGTTGCACCGTGTCGGAGAGACCTGTCTACGTCCTGGAGGGCGCGATATTCAGCGCGGGCGCGGTCATCCAGTGGCTGCGGGACGAAATGAACCTGCTGGACTCCGCAGCCGCCTCGGAGAGAATGGCATGGGCCGTGCCGGACAACGGCGGAGTCTACTTCGTCCCGGCCCTTGTTGGGCTGGGTGCGCCATACTGGGACCCCGACGCGAGGGGCACCATCGTTGGCATTACGAGGGGCACGACGAAGAACCATATCGTCCGGGCAGCTCTTGAGTCGATGTGCTATCGCACGAAAGACGTGATTGATGTCATGCGCAGTGATTCCGGTCTGTCGATTGAGGAACTCAAGGTGGATGGTGGTGCAACGGCCAACGACTTCCTGTGCCAGTTTCAGGCGGATGTACTGGGTGTCACTGTGGTCAGGCCGAAAGACGTTGAAACCACTGCCCGTGGGGCGGCCTATCTCGCGGGATTGGGGAGTGGCTTCTGGAGCGATGTGCGCCAACCTGGTGGGACGCAGGCCATCGACAGAGTGTTTGTTCCCGTGATGCCTGCGGAGCAGAGCGGCAAGCTCTATGAAGAGTGGACCTGTGCCGTCCGGCGCACGCTGTCGGCGTATCCCGGTGGTGGCCATCCTCCCTGCCACTAGAGCGAGAGCCGAGGCCTTTTGAGACGCAGGACTGGAGGAGTCCCCGTGGTCGGGTTCTGTGCGCCGGCCGTTGCTCACCACAGGCCGGGGAGGACAGCCTTGCGCCCGGCCGGGTAGTCCTCGAAGTAATCGCGGGACCAATGAAGATGGGTTCGTGCTCTTGGGAGGAGGTTCGCGGCGGCCCAGACAGCGAAGCTCAGACCGGCCAGAGACCAAGTGGCCACGGCCCAGCCAACCCAGATGACGATTTCGCCCAGGTAGTTGGGACAGCAGATGTAGCGGAAGATGCCCCTGTTTATCAGGCAGTACCGCTGCCCTGTCCTGAATCGTTGAGTTTGCAGAGTGCGGTCCGAATAGCGGTTGAGCACGTAGCCGCCGATGAACAGCGTCATACCCACGAGGAAGCGCGGGTCGGACAGCCATTGCGCTGAGTAGCCCGCGGACAGAGTGAAGAGATAGCGCCCGTTGAGGTAGGCGTTCACGGTATTGAACAGCATGCCCGAGGCCACGACGAAGAGGGGCATCCTTCCGGTGGTGCCGTTCAGTGTGAGCGGGTAGATGAATGCCCTGTGAATGTAGTGGGCTTCCCACATGAATAAGAGGACGAGCAACGTTGCCGAGCGATGGTTGGAGCCTGCCAGAAACAGCAGGAGGAATAGTATCGGCGCAGGTGCCTCCATGAGGAGCCAGCCGGCCCTGCTGCCAAGCATCGGTCCCCAGCCTTCTCTTGCGTGGCGTCCGTAGGGCGCGGATTTCCGCAGGAGAACCACGAAGAGCGCGGCCGCGAGGATGAACCAGAAGGTGAGCAAGGAGTTGAAGAACGTCAGTTCGCTCACAGGTGCCCGGCTCCGCCCGGTGCCCTAGGCGGCAAGTATCCGTTCTGCCGGAACCAGCGATAGGTATCGGTCAGGGTTTCTTCGAAGGAACGAGGCTGATAGGCAATCTCAGAGGTTGCCTTCTGGTGGCTGACAAGGCGGTGCTGACACAGGGCCTCGATTGAGTAGCGGGTAAATAGAGGAGTTCTGTCGGTGAGGCGGCAGAAGGCCTCCGCCAGCGGTGCGCAGGCACGTGCCAGCGGCAGGGGAACCGCAGTGCAAGAGACTGAGGAACCAGTGACGTTTGCGGCGAGTCTGGCAACCTCCATGAGCGAGAGCCAGTGCCCTGACAGCAGATACTTGCTGCCGGAAGGGGCTGTCTCTTCGGCGCGGATGGTTGCCTCAACGACATCGCGGACATCGACCCAGTCGAATCCCCCGGACACGAGAAGGGGCATCCTGTTTCTGGCGAGGGAGAGCAAGACCTGGCCGAAGTAGGACGGGCGGTAGTCGTGAGGGCCGACGACGGCTGTCGGGGCCAACACGACTGCATCAAGCCCGTGACGCACCGCCTCGGCAACGATTCTCTCCCCCGTTGCCTTGGATTGGTCGTAGGACAGGTGCTCAGTTCCATCGTCAACCAGAGGAGTCGACTCATTGACTGGAACTTGCGATGGAGTTGCAGTCAGTGCATGGATGGAGCTGAAATGAATCAGACGGCGAACGCCGCAGTCGAGACAGGCCCGTACCACATTGCGGGTGCCCTCAACGTTCACCTGGTGGAGCTTGGGGCTGCTGTCCCGGGAGATGGATATGTGGCCTGCCAGGTGATAGACAACCTCCGCGCCCTGAAAGGCGCAGCGGAGTGAGGAGAGGTCGCACACGTCTCCGTGGAGGGTCTCCATGTCGAGGCCGGCAAGGGCGGCAGTGTCGACGTGGACCAGTGCGTGTACGGACCGCCCCTGATGCAGCAAGGCGCGCACGAGATTGGCTCCGACGTGGCCTGAGGCACCGGTTACGACTCGTTTCATCACGTGCGCACCAGGAGACTGAGTGACATCATCAACGACAGTGGGTTCTTGACGTACGGGGAACCGACACGGATTGGAGCAGTTGGCGACCTCGCGAATTATGGCACAACCAGTTGGGCGCGAATACCCCGGATGGACGGCCGAACGGTCGGCCGTCCACTTCCACTATGCTCCGCTATCTGACCCGGCGGAACTTCTGAACGGTGTTCGCACCCTTGTCTACACGTGCATGTGTCATGGAGACATCGCCGACATAGAGGTCCCCACGAGAATCGACCGCGACGACGTGCGGTCCGTGAAACAGCGCCGATTCCTTCTCCGCGCTACGGTTGCCCCACCTCGCCAGCAGCCGTCCGTCCGGGTTGAATGTGCTGATGCGCATGGCAAGCTCTGACACGTAGACCAGACCGTCGGCGTCGATGCAGATGCCGGTTGGGCGGATTACGTCGGTCCATTGCTCCAGGAACGTACCCGTCTGGTCGAACAGCTGCAGCCGGTTGTTCTCGCGGTCAGCCACCAGCAGGCGTCCCTTCGCGTCGATAGCGATGTCATGGGGCAGTCGGAACTGACCCGGCCCTCCTCCCGGCTCGCCCCACGAGAGTTGGAGCCTCCCTGAGGCATCGAAGCGGTGGACCCTGGCGTTTCCGTATCCGTCAGTTACAAAGATGTCGCCGTCGGCGGATATTGCCACGCCCGTCGGGCGGTTGAAGGGAGGTCCGCTGCGTATTACTGAGCCGAGACCCTGCCACAGATCCCATGCGTGCACGTAGCCGGTGTCGGATGATTGCCCCCGCGCGCCCAGCATCATCAGCAGTTCACCCGAGGGACTGAACTTACCCACGACATTGCTGCTGTCATCGGTACAGAACACTGTTCCATCAGGTGCGATGCAACTCCCGTGCGCGCGCTTGAAGAATCCCTCTCCCCAGGTCCTGAGGAACCGTCCTTCGCGGTCAAGTACGATGATGGGATGCTCGCTGCGGTTCAGTATGTAGACGTTGTCTTCGTGGTCGACCGCGAGACCGCAGACGTCGGGCATTGACCATCCCTGCGGCAGCCCGGCCCAATCCGGCAACAGTTCGTATTGCAGGTTTCCTTCTCCGTAGAACATGTCTAACCTCCTCGATACGGTGGTCTACCGGGCGAGAACAGGCCGGATTGTCGCGTCAGCCGGCGGGCATCTGTGGGAACCCTGAGCCGACTAGCTGACCCGGCGGAACTTGTGTATGCTTTGCGCCCCCTTGTCCATGTGGGCGTAGGTCTTTGAGACCTCGCCGACGTACACGTCTCCATGCGAGTCGACGGCGACTGCGTGCGGCGCGTGAAGAAGCGCTGCATCCCTGTCGAAAGTCTGGTTGCCCCAGCGCGCGAGCAACTCGCCTTCGACGTTGAACACGCTGATTCGCATACTGAATTCGGATACGTACACGAGGCCACTGCTGTCTACGAAGAGTCCCGTCGGCCGGATGACGTCATGCCACTGGCCGAGAAACTCTCCGTTCTGGTCGAAGAGCTGGATTCGACTGTTCTCACGGTCGGCAACCAGTACCCGGTCTCTACCATCGATAGCAATGTCATGAGGAAGCCGGAACTGGCCGGGCAAGCCGCCCGGCTCGCCCCACGAGAGTTGGAGCTTCCCTGAGGCATCGAAACGGTGGACCCTGGCGTTTCCGTATCCGTCCGACACGAAGATGTCGCCGTCGGCGGATATTGCCACGCCCGTCGGGCGGTTGAACGGGGGGCCGGCACGACGTATGGTCGACACGCTCTGCCAGACTTCCCACGTCCGGGTGTAGCCTGTATCCGAGGGCTGACCTTTGGTGCCAAGCATCATCAGTAGCTCGCCCGAGGGAGTGAATTTCGCCACCACGTGGTGGCCATCGTCGGTGCAGAAGATGGAGCCGTCCGGGGCGATACAAGTTCCGTGTGCCTGGCGGAAAAAACCACCTCCCCAGTCCCTGAGGAGCTTTCCCTCGCGGTCGAATACCATGACAGGGTGCTCGCTGCGATTGAGCACGTAGATGTTGTCTTCCCGGTCAACGGCTACGCCGGCGACATCGACAAATGACCAGCCTTCGGGTAGTCGGACCCAGTCCTCGACAAGCTCGTATTGGAAGTCACCCTGTCCGTATCGCATTTCGCTATCTCCTTTCTGAAGAGGGATTGATCGCGAAGCTGACGCGTGCGAGCGGGCCGACGGCCCCTGTAGAGCAATAGTAGCAGAGGCGCCATTCGACCCTGCGGGAAACGTGCCTTCCAACGTCTGCTTCGGAGCTGTGTGTGAGTGGTGGGCTGCACGGTCAGCACGCTATGTCAGGTAGTCACCCCGTTGCTAAGACAAGCTGGTATACTCAGTGCACTGGCGTCTACCTCTCTACGTGTGCCCGGTGGCGCCTCGAAGGTGAAGGAGGAATTTCCATGAAGATTTCGCGTGTCGAGAGTACGGTTCTTTCTGTACCCGTCGAGAGGTCGTTCGTAGGCTCGGTCGAGTTCAAGACCTTCAATCCCATAGTGGTTGAGGTGTTCACGGACGAAGGGTTGAGCGCACACGGACTCACGATGGTCTTCAACGGGATGAATATCAAACCTCTCAAGGCATGTGTTGACGCGGTGGCAGAGACTATCGTTGGTGTGGATGTGTTCAGATGGGCTCAGGCGTGGGAGACCCTCTGGAAGACGGCCAAGCGCATCGGGCACAACGGGTTCGGCGTCTATGCGCTCGCGGCTGTGGATATGGCGCTGTGGAACCTTCGTGCCAAGGCGCTCGAGATGCCTCTTGCCAAAGTGCTTGGAGGTTTCCGCGACGAGGTTCCTGTGTACGCGAGCAACTATCTCTGGCGCGACAGAACCATCGATGAACTCCAGAAAGAGGCTGCGGACCTGGTGGCACAAGGATTCCCGGCAGTGAAGATGCGCATGGGATGGAAGTCTCACAAGGAGGATATCGCCAGACTGGCGGCGATTCGTGAGGCGGTCGGGCCTGATATTGACATAATGGTTGATGTGCTCTGGGTTTGGGAGACATACGAGTCCATCGTCATGGGCAGGGAGATGGAGAAGTACGGCGTGTACTGGCTCGAAGACCCCATCCCCAGTCACAACGTGGATGGACTGTCTCAGATAGCGGCGGCGCTCGACATGCCGGTGGTCTCGGGGGAGGATATCAGCCTCAAGCGCGGCTTCCGCGAGTTGTTCGAGAGGAAGGCGACGGACATCGCGATGATTGATGTCCAGGCCGTTGGTGGTGTTACGGAATGGATGAAGGTGGCGGCGATGGCGGAGGCCTACAATCTGCCGGTGGTCAGCCATCTGTTCGACGAGTTCTCACTTCACCTTGTTGCGGCGATTCCGAACGGACTGTGGACCGAGCACATGCCGTGGTGGGAAGCAATCTATCGTGATCCTCCTCAGCCCAAGAACGGATGGATAAAGGTCCCGCAGGTGCCTGGCATCGGCTACGAACTCGACCGGGACGCGATGGCACGATTGCGCATGTAGCCTGCGGCGCGTGTACGTGCGGTAGCACACAAATGGAGGCCCTGTGGCGTATGGCCACAGGGCCTCTTGTTGTCTGACGAGTACCGGCCGGGCTAGTCCCGCTGGACCGGATGGACCGCCCAGCGCTCATCCACCCAGAGGCCGACGATTGGCAGACCGTAGCCCCAGTCCTTGACCCGCTCTATGGCCGAGGCGAGCTGGACCATCTGCGTGTCCTTGTCCACGGGGTTGCCGCCGCAGTCGTAGTGCGCCACCACACTGATAGCGCATGACCCGTGCAGACGGGCGGAGATGTCGAGCCTTCGCTTGATGGATGCGACCGTGGCCGCGTCTTCATTCTCGGACAGTATCTTGATGGGGCCCGGCTCAGTGAGAGCGTCGACGTAGTCGACCCCGTATTCCTGCTGCATCCACTCGATAATCGGCAATTGCACTCTGCCGTCCATGCAGTTGATGGTGGTGGCGAAACCCCCGCTGTGCTGCAATTCCGTGCCCCCTGATTATGACGAAGTCCCCCTGAGGGGACTTCGTCGTTTCGGTCAGTATGTCGCTACGTGGTCTTCGGTGGCTTCAGCAGCACGATGGACAACACCGCGCCGACGACTGCAAGGCCGGCCACAATCATGAACGCCACATCGTAGCTGCCGAAGAGGTCCTTGGACTGTCCCGAGATGATGTTGGCAAGGATGGCCGCAATGCCGTAGCCGAAGAACACATAGCTGTAGTTTCGGGCGTAGTTTTTCGCCCCGAAGAACGTTGTGGTCGAAGTGGGGCCGATCGCCAGCCAGCCACCGAGGCAGAGCCACAGTGCGGCGAAGCACACCGTGTACAGGGCAACGGCGCCCGAGGCGGCCTTGAGCATGACCAGCGACGCTACGAAAATGACAATCATCGACAGTGTCGAAGCCCATCTTGGGGTAATCCTGTCGGTGAGCCAGCCGAACAGTGGTCGCCCTGCTCCATTGAACAGCGCGAACACTCCAACCATGGCCGCCGCCGCCGTCGCGTCGAGTTGGATGGTCTCGGTGCCCACCGGGCTCGAGATGCCGATGGCCATCAGGCCGGCGAGACAACCGATGGTGTAGACCAGGAATAGACCCCAGAACGTGGAGGTCTTGACCATCTGCGCGGGCTCCAGTTCCGGCCGTGGGGCGCGTGAAGCCGTGGCGGCGCTGAGGCCGGCAGGCTTCCAGTCGGCAGATGGGAACCTCAGGAGAGTGGAAAGGACGATGACGACGCCCAGGAATACTATTCCCATGAACATGAAGGTTTGAAGGGGTCCGTTGTTTTCGATCAGAGGTCGGGCCAGATTGGCCGTGATGAACGGCGACGCGCCGAATCCCGCGATTGTGAGACCGACTGCCAGGCCTTTCCTGTCAGGGAACCATCGGGTGGCAACGGCAATCGGTCCGCCATAGGCGAGGCCAACGCCGGAGCCGCCAATAATCCCGTAGGTAAACACCAGTGTCCAGATACTCGGTATGGCTTGTGGCAGGATTCCGGAGAGAATCCAGCCGCCGCCAACCAGGACGCCGCCTATCATTCCGACCTTCTTCGGTCCGAGGGTGCCCAGAAGGCGGCCACCGAAGAACATCAGGATGGCGAAGCACGCCAGGAAGACCATGAAGGGCAACCCGCTCTCGAAGGTGCTGCTTCCAAACAGCTCCTGCACCGGGTTGCGGAACACGCTGTACGCGTACACGCTGCCGAGGCAGATGTTGATGAAGAATCCGGCCGCGATGAAGAGCCATCGCCCCCGTTCGGCAGCCATGCCGAAGATGTGTTCCGTTCCGCGTTCGCTCATGCGCTTGTTCTCCTTACGTGTGCAAGACTTGGAATAGTCGCCTATTTTACCGTATCGAGGCACGGTACGTCTCACTCTGTTCGGCTCGACTGTAGATACGCTCGAGTTCTTCGCTGTCTACTGCGCTGGCCACGGGGACTCTATCCCAACGTGGTTAGCGATTGTCTCAGGGGTTGCGATGATTCCTTGGGGTGGGAGAATGCCGTTCGTCACGCGAGCGGCGTAGCAGCGTTTCCCGCTGGAGCCAATGACGACAGACCCGGCGTGTCAGGTATGCGCGAAATCGCTACTCCGTCGTGCGGGCAAAGAACTCGTGATCCGAAGTTCCGGTTATCGCCGAAATGATATCCACGTTGTTGGGAGGACAACCCTGAACGTATTCACCGAGGTCCTTGAATGCGGCGGTGCACACGCCCACAAACAGCGTCCGTTTGTCGCTCGCTGGTGGTGGCGCGTCCATCTTCCCGGCCACTATGCGCATATCACGCAGTATGTCCATTCTGCCCTCAATCTCGAGGTCCCTCAGTGTGCTGAGCACTCCGTTGCGGCAGCCCGTACACGCCATCTCGTTGAAGAGCAGCTCGAATCCCGGAGGGAAGCGGAGGTCGTTCTCCAGTGCCTCGCTCGCTAACTGGAAACGCCTTTGAACCTGCGCAACCGGCAGCCCGACTACATCGATCATGTCGACGTCCATGGTGCCAAGCCCGAGTTCGGCTGCGTGCGCGGTTGTCTCAATCTTTGATGGCTCCAGGCCCATCACCAGTCCGGTGATGGTATCCACCGCGACCGGGTCCCTGCCGGCGATCACGAGTCCCATCTCGACAGGCGTGCCGAATAGCGGACCCAGACCCTCCTGGGCGATGATGCCATCGATGACCGACAGGGCGGGCTTGACCACCGTGTTCAGTTCTGCCACTGCCCGGAACACCCCGAACGTGGTGTGGAACTTCTTCTTGAGCGTGTCAGGCAGAATGCCTTTCATGTTCTTGATTGCCAGGGTTGCCAGAACCTGGTCATGCGTCTTCATCTTGGGTACATTGATAATCGCATTCGCCTGCATGACAATCTCCGGCAGACTGAGTTCACTGAGGACGGTGCCCTTCGGGATGGGGACCTTGACGGTCTTGCATGTTTTCAGATCAAGAACCTCGTAGCCCTGTGCTCTCAACACGTCGTAGCCACTGGCCTTGATGGATTCCTCGGTGTCGGCGCCAATGGCCGATGCCTCGGCAATGATTGCCTTGGCTCCCTTCTCCCGAACCTGGTTCGCAAGGGACTTGCAGATTCTCCAGTCGGTAGTCGCTCCCTGACCTGGTGATGCTGGAGCGAGCAGGTTGGGCTTGATGATGATGGTATCTCCAGCGGACACTATGCCGTCCAGACCACCGGAGAGTCGCACTGCTTCTCTAACCATGCGGTCGACGTCTTCCTCATCAGGAGGCATCGGCGTTCTGACGATTGCCACGGTGCTTCTCTGCGTCATCTTGCCTCCCTCCGTCGCTTGATGGCGTACAACCTATCTGTTCTTGCCTCTTGCCAGCACAGCAATCTGCTTTTCAAATACGCCCTTCCTCATCCCGTACATGACATCCGCCAGATTGACCACCGGACAGACGTGATTGGGTATTATCTCAAGACGCTGGCCTATCTCCATGCGTGTCCTGGCATTCTCCAGGCTCAGCATGCCGTGCTCCTCGGTGAGGTGATCGACTCGCACGTCAGGATAACCCTTGATGTAGCCATAGCCGGGTCCTCCGGACGTGGGGGCAAGCAAATCGGAACTGAGCGTCTTCGAGCCTGCATCAACGACTGCCCGATTCTCAGCCGGGATGCTCACGACTGTAGCGAGTACGGTGAGCGCACAGGTGTCTTCGGTGGCGACACCGAGTGTCAGTTCATTGAAGTCGTTGAAGATGTACGTGCCGGGGCGAATCTCCGTTACTCCACTGACGTACGCGATATCCCTGGCAGTTGGAGTTGACCCTACACTTACTTCCTCGATGCCAATGCCGGCACGGCGCAATTGCTGGGCCGTCTGCACCATTGCCTCGCCAGCTTCCAGTGCGCACTTCCTTGCTCCTTCTGCGGAGCTCTCCTTGAGTGCATGTCCTTCGTGCGTCAGAATGCCAATGAGGTCGATTCCAGGCAGGGAGGCAATCTGTGTTGCAACCGCCAGCGACTCCTCAGGAGTGACCCCCACGCGGTCAAGTCCTGTGTTGATTTTCAAGAGCACACGGATTGTCTTGCCAACGGCTTGTCCAAGGTCGGACAAGCCACGGGCTGCCGCGTAGCTGTCTATAGAAATGGATATGTCTGCCCTCTCCATGAGCTTGCCCAGCCGTGCAAGTTTGGGCTCGCCAACGATGGGGTACGCTATGCGAATATCCTTGATGCCGGCGTCAGCCATCACCTCTGCTTCACCAATCTTCGCCACGGTGATGCCGCTGGCGCCAAGCTCTATCTGTCGTTTTGCCAGCAAGGGGCTCTTGTGTGTCTTGACGTGAGGTCGCAAGCCCACGCCCGCATCGGCCGCCACGCTGGCCATTTCCTGGAGATTCCTCTCCATCTTGTCGATATCGACGAGCAGCGAAGGAGTGTCAAGGTAACCTAGTTCGGATGCCATGCCGTTTCACCTCTCAAGACGGTTTCACTGGGTTATGAGAGCAAGAAGACTCTCTGTCTATTTGCCTGTGTGGGCGATTGCGTCAATCTCGATGCGCATCCCCGGGATTGCGAGGGCGACACCGAATGTGGTGCGCGTCGGAGCCGGCTCAGGGAAGTAGTCAGCATAGACCTTGTTCATGCTCTGGAAATCGGACAGGTCAGTGAGGAGAACAGTGACCTTGACCACATCAGCCATGCTGGCGCCGCCGGCCTCGAGTATGCCCTTGATGTTGTCCAACGTCTGTTTCGTTTGTTCCTCGATACTCTCGGGCATCTTCTTGGTCTTGGGCTCGAACGGCCCTTGTCCTGATACGAACACGAAGTCCCCGACGACGAGACCCGGGGTGTATGGACCGGCCGGAGCCGGGGCCTTATCGGTGATTACAGGCTGTTTCATGTTGATGCCTCCTCCATTCTGATATTGCTGTGTTTCAGCCGCTCCAACCTCTCTTCATCTGGTGCGCACTGGTGTGTCCTCACCCGGTGCCGTAAAAGGGTGCTTTGCTGCCCGTCAACGGGGCCTACAGCAGGTTGGATGCGCTCGCTCCTGCTGGTTCAGTCGATGTCTGGAATGTCCACAAACCGCATGCGGTCCTGGCGCAGTGTCTGCCGGCAGGAGGCTAGCGCGCGACCTCCTTGTTGTATGCGAAGAGCGCCGGTATGCCGCCAGTGTGCACGAACACCACTGTGTCTGACGATGAGAATCGGCCCTTCTTGCTAAGGTCTATCAGGCCGGCCAATCCCTTGCCTGTGTATACGGGGCAGAGGAATATCGCCTCGGTCTGCGCCATTGTCCTGATGGCATCAAGACACCCCGGTGTTGGAATACCATATCCTTCGCCGAGATAGTCATCGTGGATCTCTACTTCGTCGGGGCTCATGCTGATGCCCATACCCAGGAAGTCCGACGCGGCTGTTGCCTGATCGGCAACAGCCTTGCGTGCGGCCTCGTCTCTGTTGAGGACAGGAATGCCGACTACCTTCCACCTGGCGTTCAAGTATCGCGCCCCGAGTTCCAGTCCCGCCTGTGTGCCACCGCCTCCGTTCGCAAGCACGACGTAGTCCGGCTCGATACCGAGCTGCTCAAACTGCTGATTGAGTTCCTCGGCTGCCGTCACCCATCCGACTACGCCCAGAATTGCAGCAAGCTCCGGAAGGCTGTGCTTGATAACGTAAGGGGTTTCGCCCTTGGCCTTCAGCTCTTCAGCTACGGCGTCCAGTTTGTCGGAGATGAAGCTCCCGTGAACGAGACTCATGTCCGCGGTTTCGAGAATCTCGACGCTCGAGCCAAGGATGTTCTGGAGCAGCAGGTTCCCCTGTGTCTCGTTGTGAACTCCCTTGAAGAGAACAAAACTGCTTTTCATTCCGAGCCTCCGTCCTGCGGCAGCGGTCTGCAGGCAGAAGTTCGACTGAGCGCTCGCGGTGCTGACCAGCGCAGTGGCCCCACGCCTCTTGGCCTCCGCAAGGATGAACTCGAGCTTCCGGGCTTTGTTGCCACCGAGTGCGAGTCCACTGAGGTCGTCCCTCTTGATAAAGATGCGAGGGCCACCTATCTCAGCGGACAGGTGCCTGGCGTCGGTCAAGGGGGTCGGGTAGAAACCCAGTTGCACCCTGGGCAGTTTGTCAATTGCTGGAATCATGTACACCTCCTGATGGTAATCCTGTTCGTGTCACTCTATCACAGTCGCTCTTGTCGAGGGGCCGGGCTTCTTGTCACCGGGTCGGGCCGGAATGCCGCAGGGCAACTCCGGGCGTCTTCCCCGTGGGTCTACCCTTGTCGACTACGAGGACGCCGTTCACGAAGACATAGTCGATTCCCAATGGGAACTGCTTCGGCTTCTCAAAGGTAGCCACTCCGCTGATTGTCAGCGGGTCGAATACCACGATGTCTGCCTTCATTCCATCCCGCAGTATTCCCCTGTCGGGAAGTCCGAATCGCTGGGCGGGGAAGGAGGTCATCTTGCGTATGGCCTGCTCCAGGGGCATCACCGCTTCGTCCCTTACCATCTGGCCAAGTATCCTGGGATAGGTGCCGTAGGTACGTGGATTCGGCCTGCCTCCGATCCTCAGTCCATCCGTGCAGACCATGTGTGCCGGATGCGTAATGATTGTTCGTACGTCATCCATGTCGCCAGTAAACACGTAGAATGCTACCTCGAGGTTCTCCTCGATAAGAAGGTCGCAGATAGTGTCCCAGGCGCTTTTTCCCAACTGGTCGGCAACCGACTGGATGGTGAGTCCCTCGCACCACTGGTTCTTCTCAGTCCTGACGGCACTCACGATGAGTTGGTCGGCAGCACCTACGAGTGCCGGGGTCTGAGTCCGCATGATTTCCCTCTGCTGTCCATCCTTGATTCGTGCCAGTAGCTGCTCGGGACCTCCGTCCTGTGCCCACTGGGGCACAGCAGCACTCAGGTGGCTGCTTCCAGCCGGCCATGGATATGAGTCGAAAGTCACGTCGAGACCACGAGCCCTGGCATCGTCCACAAGAGCGAGCATCTGCTTCGCCCTGCCACGAATAGCCAGGTTGGTTGCGTAGTGCGAGATGTGGACCGGACAGCCGCTGAGGAGACCGATCTTGACCGCTTCTCGAAAGCCATCAAAGGCGCCGTCACCCAGGTCGTAGCGCACGTGAGTCACGTACACGCCCCCACATTCCGCAACGGTCCTGCACAGTTCGACGAGTTCCTCTGTGCCGGCGTAGCTTCCCGGGGGATAGGTTAGACCCGTAGACAACCCCAGGGCGCCTTCCTTCATTCCCTGCCTGAGCAGCCGCTGCATCTCTTTGATCTCGTCCGCGGTCGCGGGCCGGTTATCCCAGCCGACTGTCTCAGCGCGGAGGCAGGCGTTGGGGACGAAGAACCCCACGTTCGTGGAAGTGGTCTTGTCATACTTGGCCAGATATTCGCGAACTGAACCCCAGTCATAGTCAAGTCCCGGATAGCCATTTACGCCGGACCAGACCGTGAGCATCTTCTTCAGATTAGCCTGCGAGAGCGGCGCGTATCCCATGCCGTCCACCCCGATCATGTCCGTACAGACGCCCATCATTGCTTTTGGCTCGTTGGCTGGCTCGGCTAGGAGCCTGTCGGAGAAACAGTCCCCTTGGTATTGGTACGAAGGGAGCAGCTCGGCCATGTCGCGCTGTTGACACGCCACTCATTATCATCATTCACGGTCGAGTCCCCTAGGAGCCTGTCCGAGTAATGTCCGGTCTAGCTTCAACATGTGGAAAAGACCGAAAGAATCTAGCTTCAGGGGCTGGCCTATTTGGGATTACTCAGACACGCTCCTAGGAGCCTGTCGGAGAAACGACTCCGGCACTCATGTCACAGCATAGGGATGTGGTGGTTCTCGGGTTTCCTAATGGGCGCGAGTTCACATGGAGAGCCTCGGCATGCACAGCCGTGGCCGGATTGCTCCTCCAAGGG
>JAUVZB010000114.1 GCA_030602785.1 Dehalococcoidia bacterium | reverse complement strand
GAGGCTACACAGCGTAGGGCAGGGTTGGTGCGCCACTCCACGAAGGCCGGGGGTGCGCATTCAGTTCACCTGCGCCCCATGGCCGAGCTACTCCCTTCGTACCAATGCTGAGGGGGCTGTTTCTCCGACAGGTTCCTAGTCTGACTGACAATTCCCTTGGGCTTCGGTAGAGGAGACCACAGGAGGAGTTGCCGGATTGTCCGGCGCAGCAGCTAAGCCATGAGGAGAATCCCCTCTTTCGCGATTCCGGTTTCCATAGTGGTCGGCGTCCTCGTCGCCGTGGCATCGTTCTCCGGACTTCTCCTAGACACGACCTACGCTTCCGAGGCGGCGTCGTTCGCGACACAGGGCAGGGCGCAGGATCTCATCAACCTCGTGTGGGTCCTGCCGCTGTTCGGCATCACGCTGCATTACGTCAGAAAGGGCCTCTTCTCCGCACGTATAGGCTGGCTGGGTATACTCCTCTACTTCACCTACACGTACCTGCTCGCTTCGGCGGGACTCGCGTACAACCACCTGTTCCTGGTGTACGTCGCTATCTATGGCCTGTCGCTTGCGCTCCTCATCATCGGGCTCGGCTGCATACGTTACAGTGACATGCACTGGCGCTTCTCCCACCACTTCCCTCGCAGAACCACCGCCGTGTTCGTAATCGCCATGGGGGCATCGGTGGCGCTTCTGTGGCTGGGAGACATCGTTCCGTCCCTCGTGAACGGCACGCCTCCGCCACAGCTTGGCGAGGCGGTGACTCAATCGCTGGTGGTGCAGGCACTTGACCTCGGGATAGTCGTGCCCCTCTCAATCATCGGGGGAATCACGCTCCTCAGACGTATGGCCGTCGGTTACCTGCTGACCGGCCTTGCACTTGCCAAGGCCGTGACACTGGGGCCGGCCCTGCTCGCAATGGCGGCTTTCCTCACAACCGCAGGACTGGCAGTAGCAGCACCGATGTGGATCTTCGCCGGCCTCGTCACGGGGTTCGGAACATACTTCGCGGTCCGCTACGTGCGGAGCCTGGCCTAGAGGCCACGCTCCCTACTCCGTATCTGTCTCCTAATCCTCCGGGGACGAAGCTCGTTCGAATTCGCCATGACCGAGCGCGATGAAGACAATCGCCAGTATGCCCAGGATGAACGGCGGCGGAATCAGGACCGCGCAGATGGCGCCCGCAAGGGCCAGACCCCATTTCTGTCGCCTGATGGCGAAGACTCCGCCGACGATGGCCATGATGCCGAGAATGAGTAGCGGCCACCCCACCAGGTTCAGAAACCTCATCCCGAAAGGGTCCATTTGCATCGCGGGGCCGCACAAGCCCACAGCGCCCAGAATGCCACCGGCAAGAATACCCCACGCCCCCGCCACTATGCTGCAAATACCACCCGCGACGGGCTTCCAAGTCTTCTTCATGGCTCACCTCCTCACATACTTCAGTATACACCGCGACGCGTCGTCGTCCGGCGCGTCGCAAGAGAGTGCTCTCTCCAGGGAATCAGGAACTGTGCGGGGCAGCCCTCCGCCAGTACGCATGAGGGCACGTCGCCCTGACTGGCACTGGTTCGAGACCACTCACGGTCAACAGCGCCAGGAGCGCACGAATCCGCCGGGCCATCCGGGCGAGGGCAGCGCCTGAAGCGACACCCCCACCGGGAGCACTATCCGGCTGACTGAAAGGAGCGGCTTCGCGGCCGGGCAAGCCGCTACTTTGCATATCTGGCCTCACCCGGGGTGCGGCCGGTATTGTCACTTGCGGGCCACCACCTCGGCCCTGCCATTCGGGCTGTGATTCGTGCGACCAACTACTACGTTCATCGCAGTATCACGCGCCATCTGCTCAGCCCACAGGCGTATCTCGCCGAAGTCTCGATAGTCTCCGGCGAAGCCGGCCCTCGCGAGGAACCTGGCGACAGGGCCACCCACGTTGCCGGTAAGTTTGCCCCCAAAGGTTGCGCAACCCTTCACGCGCAGATGCTCCGCCATCAGCGCAACATTCGCGGGTAGCGCCCGTACTATGTACTGAGCGGAGTGACCGAGGGGGCCGCTCTGGAACAACCAGATGTCCCTGTGCGAAAGAGCGGGAGCGAAGCGATCGAGGAACTCCAGGGCGTCCTCCCTCCACTTGCCTCCATATACCGCACTCCCGAGCACGACGCTGTCATAGCCGCTCACGTCGCGCACCTCAGCCACGGGGGCCGCATCCACATCGAACCCAGTGCGACAGAGCGTGAGAGCAACAGCCCGTGCAATCTCTGCCGTCGAGCCGTGCACACTCGAATAAGCTATCAGTACTCTCAATTCATCCATGTCAGTCTCCTTGCTCTGCCTCTTGAGGACCCGTTGCTTCCACTCATCCATATTTACGACCTCTCGCCCGATGTATCACACCTTTCGACCACAGCCACTCAGTAATCCCAACAGCTATACCTCCTGACTCACCAGCATAATCCTAGGAGCCTGTCGGAGAAACGACTCCGGCACTCATGTCACAGCATAGGGATGTGGTGGTTCTCGGGTTTCCTAATGGGCGCGAGTTCACATGGAGAGCCTCGGCATGCACAGCCGTGGCCGGATTGCTCCTCCAAGGG
>JAUVZB010000050.1 GCA_030602785.1 Dehalococcoidia bacterium | reverse complement strand
GAGTGGCGGTGTGAGATGCTGGCGGCCGTCATCCTGTGCCCGAAGCCGGCCTTTATCCGGGACATAGAAGGGGGACGAACGGTCCAAGAGCTGGCAGAGCTCTATCAGGTCGAGGAATGGGTGGTGCGCTGGCGGGCCGTGGTCCTGGGGGAATTCCACGCATAAGGAGTGAAGACCATGCCGAACGTCAGCCAGGAGGAATACAGCCGGGTAATCCGCACCATCGCGGAGAACAGTTCCTACCGGTTCATGCGTAGGGATAGTGAGTCGGGGGCCTTCTTCATACCTACCGATGGTTACGGCCGCCCGGTGGGGGACGTCGTCCACCTTGCCTGGCGCCAGCTGAGGGCGTTTGCTAAAACGCTCCTGGAGGCCCGGCCGATTGTGGATCGCATGCTAGGGGGAAATCAGGGAACCGGGAGAGAGGAGGTGCCCCGTGGAAGCTAAGAGCCGCTTCCCCACAGGCGTTGAGTTGATCGAGCGGGGGGAATGCCCAAGGCACGGCCCCACCCCCATGTCCTGCATGTTCTGCGTGTACGGCCATATGCTCGAGTGCCACTACCCCTACACCTGCGACGAGGTGGAGTGCTCGCACCACCTGGCGGCGCTGGAGGCCGAGGAGGCGATCTACCCACCCGATGATCAGGACTTCCCGTAAAGGAAGAATATAGGAGGTTGAACATGGATCAAAAGATCGAGATAGAGATCAGCGGCCACAAGGCCTGGATTGAGGGCGTGACCGCCCAGGCTGCTGGAGGAACCCTGGTCCCCTGGGATGACAGGCTGTGTGTCTTGCTGGGCTTTGACAAGTCCGTAGACAGCATCCTGGGGTTCTACGTTTACCTTCCTGCCAGGGCTTACCGAAAGGACGAGTTCCTTGAGGTGGTGAAGCGAGAGGGCGAGAAGGAGCTGGAAATCCACCTGAGGCAGGGTAGGGAGGCGCGGGCCAAAAGAGCGCAGGAGGAAGAGAAGCAAGCGGCTCTGGACCGGATAGCCGCGGGGGTGCGGGCGGCCGTCGGCTTAGAGGAGGCCAGGCATGTTCGGGGTTAGGACCAAGATGATGAAGGTTGAGGTGGAGAACCCCTCGGCCATGGCGGACGAGATAGGGGAGCTGATCTCGCTCTATCACCGGACCCGCAAGGGACTACTCACTGATGAGCCGTCTTTCGCTGGGAAGCACCCGGAGCTCTACCGGCTTTACCTGGAGCTGCGGGTGAGGGGTGATGGGTAGGGCACATGACTTGCTACCCTATGCTAAGGTACTGTAAACAGTACGTGGAGGATGAGATGCTGAAGCACTGTACCGTTCAACCTAACCCGGGCTGCGCTGATTTATGTCAGGATTGCAAGCACGTGGTAAGACCGCCATTAAGATAGCAATGACTCCTTGGATAACGATGTTCCACTGGGGAAAGAGGCCCTGGAAAGCCATCGTTACATACGATGGGACCAGGCGAGAGATCGTCGTGCGCAGGTTTGGGCCGACCAAAAGAGGGAGGCAAGAGTACCGCCTGCGGCCGCTCTACCCAGAGCATACCAGATTTTCTGACGATCAGCCTGTCCGTCTGACGTAATCTGAGAGAGAGTCCATGAAACTCGTCTGTTTCAGTTGTAGTTCGGCCAAAGGACAGGCGGTGCCGCCTGATCGAGAGTGCCGTCGACGTCGTCATGCGCTGATCTCCCTCAGGCGTTGGAGGCACTTGCAACCGAAGTACGCTTTCGTCTTTCCTCAAGGTGTTCATGCGGTGCATCGCAAGCCCGGCCCACGGGAGCGGCGCCGTGCACGAGACGGCAAGAGACTACTGTAAACAGTACCGGCGGAGCGGGGCCGCTGGAGGTGTATCGAGTGAGGAGGCTGCTGGCCATGGCCAGTCGTGCTACAATCGGGGCTAGGGTCTCTGAGAGCAAGGAGGCGAGCATAGAATGGCACGTGGAAGACGGGTTCTCGGATCCCTGCTGCTAAACGTGTTCACCGACATTACCCAGGTGCTCTACGACCGGTGGAAACAAGGCAGGCCGGAGACTCACCAGGACAGCGACCCCTACCGCATCCTGGGGGTCGAGCCCGGGGACCCGCCGGAGCTGGTGACCGCCGTCTTCCGGGCTAAGGTGAGGATCCTTCACCCGGATAAAGGTGGGGATCCTGAACACTTCAAGCGTCTCCACGCTGCATACAAAGCCGTTAAAGCCCAGGCGGAAAGGAGCCGGCGATGATACCGCAGGACATCCGGGAGATACTAGCGCCTTTCCTTCCCGAGGGAGTCCCCTGGGACGACGTGGTGGTGACCTTCCGCAGTGTGTCACCCCACGGCACGTCCTCGGGGCCCCGCACGATGGCCTTTAGCAACGGTCCTTCAGCGGGAGGACTGAGGACCGTCGGCCGCTCCATGGAGGGGAGGGTGGTGCTGGACCGCGACTATGGCCAGCCGGACACCGCGGCCGGCCTGGCGCTCTGGGCCCACGAGCTGATCCACCAGGAGCAGATGGTGCGAATACCCAACTTCAGATCACGGTACATGACTGAGGACTGGCGCACGCCCCCTGACATGCCCTGGCTCAACGTTTATGAGGAACCGGCGTACAAAACGGAGAGGGACCTCTACTGCTCCCTGGTGAGGCACGGGTTCCCCAAGGGAGACTGGGTGCCGCTTGGAGTGCAGCTATGGGGGTGCCAGTAAGTTAAGACGGCCCCGGGAAAGGAGGATGAACCCCGGGGCCCGTTCTATCTATTTCACCACCGAGGCCACCGCGAGTGCGATGGGCACCGCGGCGGTGAGACCAATCCAGGTATCATGTGACCACACCGTTGAGCGGGCCCTCTCCGGCTTGGTGCGGTCGCGCACGTTGAAGTCAAACCAGCCGTCCTCGCCCTTCTCCAGCTTCATCCTCCGCTGGTCGGCGACGAGGGCGGTGGCCATGCCCAGACAGGCCAGTCCCAACAGCCAGCGCATGATCAGACGAACTCGTAGCGGACTTCCAGATCGCGGACATCGGCCGCCGGCACCGGAGGCAATGGCAGCGCCTGGAGCTCCACCACGTCGGCGTCCTGGTCGATCTCCAGGAAGTACTCCTCCAGCACCACGCTGTCATCCTCGGGGCTGAGGCCGTCCGCCATCATCGCCGTGAAGTCGAACACCCAGATCCACGTGTCCGCCGTGCCCACGTTCAGCGTGCGCTGAGCGCCCCCGCGGTCCAGGTAGTCGCCAGCGTAGGGTATCACCATCCTCCCGAACGCGGCGCCCAGTTGGGTTCTCGTCCACCGGAAAGAAGCCCAGGTGGCCCGTTCGCCAATCGCGGGGAGGACGTCCCAGGTCCAGGCCTCGGGTATCAGCCCCCTACCATTATCGAAGCTCACCGCGCCGGCGGGTATCAGCCCCCAGCCGAGTCCGAGGGCGTGGTACGGTCCCTGGTAGTCCAGCCAGACTTCTGTTATGCCCACGATCTCGCCCGAGGCGGGCGTTAGCGGCAGGTCCTCGGGGTTGATCGCCCTGGGGACGACGATGCCCAGGTTGCGGATCTCCTGCCAGACGCCGCGCATGGACTCTCTCAGTGTCTGAACCATCACTCTACCTCCAACGCATAGGCTACTGCGAGATTCCTGACCTCCGCCACCGGCACCGGTGGAGCTGGCACAGGCAGTACCGGGGGCGGCCTCTCCTCCGGCGGCAGTGGTACCTCCGGCGCGGCGAAGGCCCGCTTCAGGAAGAGCCCTGCGAACCCGAGGCCCGCCAGGCCCAGCACCGCCAGTATAAGCCCTCCGCCGTTCATCTCAACGCTCGCTTCATCCCCATTGTAAGCATAAGTAGCCCAAACGCACCAGCCCCCGCGGCCATCGCCAGCTCGGGCACGTGCAGCCCCAGCTTGTCCAGCAGACTCATGACCTGCTCTCCTACCCACTTCAGCGCCCTCCAGGCCAGGTCCGGGCGCAGGAGAGTGAAGACGAGCAGGCCTCCACCGATGAGGAAGGGAAGGGGAATGGGGAGAAAGGCCCCGAGCAACCAGACGCCGGCGGAGATGGCCGCTATCAGCCCGGCGACGTCGGCGATGTTCTCGATGCGGTCGGGCACATCGATGCCGAACATCTCCAGACCGGTGACGAAGATGGAAAAGGTCAGCGCAGCGGAGATGAGCGTCATGAGGACCAGCGCCAGGAGCGCCAGGAAGGCCACTCCCTGCTGGAAGCGCAGTGACACGGTGCGCGTGGACCAGTCGATGGAGGTGATGCGAGTAGCGCCTGGCCAGGGGAGCGCCCCTCTGTCGATGAGATCCAGCTCCAGCTCCTCCAGCGACTCCTCCACCTCCGCCCTCATGTCCTTGGCCCTCTCCTGGAGGAAGAACTGGAGCTCGCCCAGGTCGCCCTCGTCGTACAGATGGTCGAGGACGTCCAGGTTCTCCAGCTCCTCCGGCGTGCCTTCGGCCAGCACCACCGGGACCAGCCCCGGCGGGGCCTGGGCCCGAGAGAACCTTCTTTCCATCACCATCCCACCTCCTGTACCATAGGCAGGTTACATCATCCCCAGGCCGAAGAGCACCCCGCCGATCCCGAAGAGGCAGGGCCCCATCTTCATCAACAGCTTCCAGATGGGCTCGCTCCGCCTCCACTCCAGATAGGTGGCACCGCCGGTCAGGAGGACCGGCAAGCTCATCAGCGCGATTCCGGCTATCACCATAGCGTTCTCATCCTTTGGACGTCCTCCGTGCTATAATGAACCTGTTGTGGGCAGACTGGGGTGGCTCCTCTTCACAGGGTATTACGGCTTAGCCTGTGTCATTACGATTGTCAGCACACTGGTTGCCGTCGCTTGGTTCTTCTTTCTTTGTCAGGCTGCGTTCGTCGGCGCCACCGAGGTAACATGGATCTTCCTGCCATCGTTATCTCGAGTGCGTGAGGACCCTGCGTTGTCCTTTTGCCTCGGCTTCCTTCACGCCGCGGCCTATCCAGTGGCAGCGATTCTCGTGTTTCACCTCATCATGTTCCTCCTTCGTAAGACCCTGCGGGCAACCTGGCGGCTTGTCCGCCCCTTCGTTCCGTACTGCCTATAACCCGGGCCTTCCACCCTAGACCGATGTGGTCTGCATCAACGGCGCGGCGGTGATGTAGGCCAGGAATATCTCGCGCAGCTTGGCATCCGTAACCACGCCCTTCGCGAGGAACACGTCGTCCACGATGCCGTTCGTTAGCTGACTCGCGACAGAGCCACCAGTCTTGACCTCCGCGCCAACACCCATGGCGAGCGTTATGCCAAAGAGGTCGTATGCCCCAGGCGTTGTCTCCGCCACGACCATCCCGTTCACCCCCAGCTTGACCTTCACGCTCTTCTCATACGAAGCGGTTATCAAGTTACAACCCGGGTGCAGCCTACGAGTATCGGTCAGCGAATGTGAACCCGTGGTTGGCTTGAACAGGCAACTGGCCACTGGCCCACTCGCTATGGATATGCGGGCCCTGGCCTCGCTCCCATCGCAGAGCGCAACCACAGTACCAACATCGCTCAGGTCCATGAGGTCTGTATTGACCACCACACCCAAGGTCAGCTTGTCTGTAGCAGGCCAGTTCTCTGAGTCATTGGCGCCGTGGAGTAATACATGCCTGTCGTACCTGCCGAGGTAGTTGGCGACCCACTCGTCTCCTGCATCGTTCAGGCCGTACTGGGCTAAAGGACCAGCCGTGGTATACGGATAACCGGATGACCGGCTCAGGGAGTTAGGCCACGACCCATCCCGCTGCATGTATATCCAGTACTGCCCTTCACCGGCAACTAGCATGGACGGGAAGTTGTGCTGTACGAGGCCCTCGGAGTTAGTCGTCCAGTAGTCGATGGCCTTGGATACAATCTCGCCGGTCGGCAGGTTGGCTGGAGCCACCCAGAACGATGTCAGAGGAGGAGCCCCCTCGTAGTAGAGCTCGAAATCCACGCTTTGATATATCCCCGCTGGAACCGCGAAGGCCCACGCGTTCGGAGGCTCAGTGGAGTTAGCGTGCTCATCAAACCCCACGTCGGGTGTGACATCCGCCAACTGCCCCTCCCCCATGCCGATGGCGTAGTCTAACAGGCCCGGCTGCTGAACGGATATACCCGTGCCATAAAGGGTTTTGAGCCGCATCAGGTCCCTTATCAGCGCTCCGTCATCGACCAATGGCCAGAAGTGGCGCAGGTCCGTGCCGAACTCGGCTATGACCTTCCTCCTGGCCTGGGCCAGTGCGTGTATCTTGTTATACTCGGTTGTCATGTGGTATTCCTCCTCTTTCTATTCCAGGGTCCTATTGGACTTCCATAAAGCTTGTTCACTATCATTCTCTAAGCGCCAACTCCTGGAATCGTTGTGTCATCGTCCCCGTATGAGTAGCTGTGCTTGTAGTAGAGGTACGTGCGCAGTGCCTGGAAGTACGCCAGACTCGCCTCCGCATTGGACGGAAGAATACCACCATCTTCTTCCGGCATGTTCCACGGGTCAGGCGTTATGGGCTCAGGTATCCCACCACCACCTTTCGAGTTGGCAAACACGGTATCGCCACTATTGCCGCGCCCTCGCTCCCAGACCATAATGCCCGCACCCCGGAAGTTGGGGCGGAGGTAACTCTTGTAGCCTATCTTGTGCCCCAGGAAGTCGGTTTCCCAGTTGTCGTGCTTGCCATCGCAAGACGCACCAGAACCATGAACGCCCCACTGTGCCTCACACAGGCACTGGTTTATTACTCGGTCCGCTCGCTCCCTACACCACCCATCGTTGTACTTATACCCCATGACCGTAAGGAACACCGAGAT
Organism: Dehalococcoidia bacterium; assembly: GCA_030602785.1. GTDB lineage: Bacteria > Chloroflexota > Dehalococcoidia > GIF9 > AB-539-J10 > SKVJ01. Next base: position 9,043 of record JAUVZB010000050.1, on the reverse strand, counting down.
AGGCGCAGTGTAGTACATTGCACCAGCTTCAGGTGCCTTACTGAATGGTTTAGCTGGGCCTGGAGCCTGCCACGTCGTGTACCCATGGCCATTCCACAAAACCTCCGTCTCCCGCGCGACCTTGCGCGGTGTCGTCCGCCGATTCAATAGCCACGGAATCCACACCTTGCTCCAGTTAGCTGCCACGAGCATCGCCGAAGGGTCCGTATATTCATAATCGGGATCACCCTTCTGATACAAGACGTTCAGCGCCTGCATTACCCGGACGTACGCCATGTACTTGATAACGTTCACCCAAACCCACATGGTGAAATTCTTCAACATCGATGGCGTCCAACCACCCATGTTGACTACCCTATCACCCAGACCCTGCGTCAACTCACCCAGAGCGCTCATGTAAAACCCCGGGCCCTGGAAGAGCGCTGCCAACACCATAGGTGAACTCTGTGCAATGTACGGGCCACCCAGGACCTCTCCGAATATCCATGACCAGATACGGTTGGCAAAATTGAGTTTGCTCTCATAGCAGTACCGGTACGGGTCAAGACCCCACGGGTGAGCATCCGACTCATGGTCCACACCGAAGTCCGCGTCCTTCCAGCAGTCCTTGGTCCAATGGAAGTACAGATCGCTGTGAGTCTGATTCCACATAGGGTCGTACACATCCTTGGTATACCCAAGTCCCGAGGCGAAGTTGGTGAGGGCCGTGTACTTGGCATTCTCACCTATGGACTTGAAGAACCACCGGGCCTCCATGATCGCATGGCGCACCCCATAGCGAGCTGCCGCCAGCGGCTTCCAGGCATCGTACGTGTGGTCGTATATCGGGTTGACGTCTGAGAACGCAGAGTCCTTATTCACACCCTCAGCTATCTTCGTATCGCCCAGATAGATGTCCACAGTCCGCGTGTCATCTTTGAAGTCCAGCAGGTAGATACGAATCCGCCATGTCCCGTTTACGTTGTAGTCGCGCCGGACCCGCAGGTGCGGCTCGTAGAAGTTCAGATGCAACGCCACATTTTCCAGAACGTTGTCATCTACGTTGAAGCTATAGAAGTCTTCGTCGTATGTCTCCTCCATCGCCGATTCCCACCCACTCCACGACTTTCCCAACAACCGCATGTCGAGAGCGGTCAGACAGAACCGGTTATACACACCAAATGGGCCAGACCCGCCTTTGATGTTGTACTGACCTGCCTGCCGAGGCGAGTGGGCGTCCGTCTGACTCGTAACGACGATGCTCAAGGGCATCCCTGGGTACTCGCTAAACACAGCCCCATTAGCGCCAGACCGGTACAACTCTTTCAGGAACAGCTCACAGTACGAACCCCGTCCGATAAGCTCGCCACTCGTAGGCGACCTGTCCACGGACGGTGCATGCTTCGGAGGAGGCGGCAAAACTTCCTGCTCGGGTAACCTAGGCGTCGCTTCTTTTACAGCCACGTTCTCTTTCCTTTCTTGTCGCGTCACCCTTTACTGGTTTATACTACTTACACCTCTAATACGGAGGTGGAGCGTGGCAGAACTGGGAATGGACATGCTCTTTGTCTGGGCAGTCGTCCTCTTCTGGATACTGGAAACCTTTGCCATCGTCGCTGCAACAGGCCACCTAGTGGGCCGACTCCTCGGTAGCCGGGCCAGACGGGACGTGTTCCTGATAGCGTGTGTCCCTGGGGCAGCCGCCGCTGCACTGATGTATGCTTTCAGCCCTAACATCATGGCTTGGCTCTGGGGTCAAAGGCTAACATGGGATGTCGCTCTGTACGCCTTGGCATTGATCCCGCTCTGGGCCCTGGTCTACCGATACGCTTATGCGCTGTCCTGGCTCAAAGCCTTGCCCGGTGCTATCCTGGGTTTCACGCTCGGCAGCTTCATCACCCTTGTGGTCTTCTGGCTGTATCAGGTTACGATCCTCGCTTTCCCAGTTTTCCTCGTCTTCCCGGCAGTCATTGTTGGCTGGGCCTGTGTGGCCGCCTTTCGCCTTTGGCAGCGACGAGACCCTTCTTACGCAATCTTCCCCAGGTAGTCCTCTTGTCTCCCATAATCTACTCCTTTACCTAAGTGCCTCACCTATACCCCATATCAGACACCACCAAACAACTCCAGCGGCACCAAATGTCAGGCCAGACCCCAGTGCTGTTCTACGCCAGGGCAACCGAGAGCCGAGCTTGAAAGGGAGCACAAAGAGCAGCGCACTGACTAACAAAGCCAAGATCCCTCGCCGGACTTCTTCTATCTCACCTGGCCCATACCCCACGAAGATTCTGAACATGTATAACACCACCACAGGCACTGCCACCGCAGGGATCAAGGCCAGAAAGAAGCTGCCCAGACCATCTCTCCCGCCAAGCCACTTCCCGACAACGCCGGTCACAAACGCCATAAGAAGGATGCCGATTCCTCCAAAAAAGAGGAACGCCATTAACACCGGCAATAGCCCAAGTACAGCAAGATCGTCATCGGCTACCATCGTCTCCAGCCCTCCACACAAATAATAGCACAGTCTCTACCCCTCCATTCAAAGCGTCTTTTACTTGAGATAGGCCTGCACCGTGAGCGTGGCTGCTGTGCTGTTGTGTATCCGGTAGCGAGTCGCGTCGATATTGACTTCCTGTTGTGTCGGCATGTATCGCCCGCCTTTTACCTCAAGTGGGCAATTACGGTCAGCGTGGCAGCCACATCGTACTTGACCCTGAAGCGCGTGCCCTTGATATCCAGGACAATGGCCTTCGGCGTGTCAGCGAGGAGAGCCTCGCTCTGGACCTCCGCCCACTGTGGGCTACTGGGGTCGAGCCCGTAGTCCTCCTCGATTATGAAGTTCCCAGCTGCGTTTGCTACCACGTTGAAGATGATCGTCTCCCAGCCAATGCCGGGGACGATGTCCGAGTATTCACCGGTACCCTTCGCCTCGTTCCGCCAGACGGGTCGGCGGTGCGGGTCCCGCGGGAAGGCCCTGATGGCAGCTATCTCCTGAGGAGTAACGTAGTACAGGGCGCTTATGGGCGAACCTTCCCCACCGAACTGCTGGCTCCTGGGGTCGTAGTCGTGTCCGGCCAGCTCCCAGACCGTGCCATAGGCCAGACCGCTGCGGTACGGTGCCACGGCACCGATGCCACCAAAGGCGCTTTGAGCTACCCTCTTGACGTTCAGTGTGTTCTCTATCACGTATAGAGAGCCGCTGCCCCAACGGAGCCCGGTGGCCGCAATCAGCACCGGGATGTTGCCATAGGTCCAGGTGTTCAGGTGGATGATGCGAGTTACAGGAGCATCCAGCCTCACCACTTTTGTGTCGAGAGATGGGGGCAACGAAAAGGTCACGTAGATCCACCCGTCCGCATCCCCCAAGATTATTCTTTGGTCAGGGGTGGCTGTCTTGGCGGCTGCCCACATCCCTTTCGCGAGGTCGTGCTTGGCCCAGGTATCTGTGCCAATGTCGTAGTCGATGGCCACCCCGCTGTCCGACGGCATCCCCGGCTCCTCGTGGGTGCCGAAGGCCCACATGTGGTTGAACCACTCGAGGGCGTTGCCGATCTTGTGGTTGGTGGCGAAGTCGTACACCGAGGTCCAGGTGTCAAGGTCCGTCTCGTCTGCTCGGTACACATAGGTCCTATCGTTCGCCAGATCCGCGACGAAGGCATAAACCTTATCGTGGGCGGGGGCTGTCGTCTTCAGATGGTAGACGCAATACGCTTCACCGCGATAATCCGCCAGCTTTACGGGGGTGAAGGTCTCCCCATCCACGGTGTAGAACATGTACGGCCTGTAGTCACCATTCGGGTCCGCAGCCCAGCCGGCGAAGATGAGTTTCAGGTTTCGCGTGACGTAAGCGCCCCAGCAGGTCATCCTCCAGTCACTGGCGTTCTTATAGGGGTGGTCATAGAGCACTTTGGCGCTGCCGTCTCTGGGGTCAAGACGATAGATATAACCTCGCGGAGCGACCTGGGCATAGAGGTAGCCTTTGTAGGGAATCAGGCTGGCGATCTCGGCATAGCCCGTAAGCTCCGGGTCTTGGATGACCAGAAGCGGGTCGGGTCCCCTTTGGAGCTGTTCCGCAAGCGCCTTTCTCAGGTTGACTGGACCGATGCCGGTGGTCATTCCTCCACCTTCTCGATCTCGCATTCACCCAGCTTCCCTGGCCGTAGGCTCTTCTCGGTTAGCAGGCGGCACTGCGGCATGCCCCGGAGAGAGTCCGGCGGCGTCTCAAACTTGCGGGTGTTTCCTTCGATGGAAACCGAGATATTGTGCGTCGTGCATCGGTAAATCATAGGAGGGCCATCACCTTCTTCTGCACCGCGTCTATTAGTGGTCTGGCGAAATCCTCGAAGTAGGAACTCTCGAGCAGGAAGACGGAGACTTGAATGCTCACCATGATGTCTGTAACTGTCCCATTGACTATCTCGACCATAATGCGCTGCCACTGGGTGTAATACTCGCCCGTGTCCACGGTGAAGGAGGTGGTCAGGGGCATTGGCCCCGCGGGGTTTATGAGGGTGTCGTCACTGTAGATGTTAACCCCTATGTCCGGGTCGTAGAAATCGGAGGCAAGCTCGATGGGCCTGCGCTTGAGCGATACCCACCCTTCGGGCACATAGAAAGGCAGGCTGGCCGTGGTGCCTGCCGGCACGGCCAACGCCGACCTCCAGGTGGGGATCTCCATCCTGGCCCTCTCGCCCCTCAGCTGGATGGCCTGGGCCAGCATGTCCGGGTCGGGGGGCACCACCACCACGGCTGTTGTGGCAGCCATGGCCTTGGCGATCTCCCTGGCGGCCTCGGGGCTGATGGTAACCTCGAGGGGAGGTCTTTGCTCCAGCGCCTCGATGGCCGCATTCAGCTGCTCCACGGTCTTCTCTAGGTCGCCTACCCTCGCGGCCGCCAGGGCAGCGCCCAGGTACGCTGCCACGCCGACCAGCGGTATCATTACCATCAGAGGATCCCTCCTCTCACCTTGTCCCATACATCCCCCGGTGCCTCTTCCCTGGTCATGAGGCCCCAGCGACACCGGAGGGTGTCGGTGAGCTTTCCCCTCAAGATCGTGTACCTTACGTTCCAACCGGCGACGGTTGCCGCCGCGATGACCCGGAGATTCAGTTCGCTGAGCGCCGGGATGAAGCAGGACAACCCCCAGTCGAGAGAAAGGGGGTAGGTCTTAAGCTCGTCGAGGTAGTTGGCGTCGTCGTCCCGATTGAGGGATATGCGGATGTTCTGGGCTGCGGTGCCCGGGTCGCAGGCGATCCTGGTGAGCACCAGGAACTCGTCGGGGACGACCGGGCGCACCATCTCGATGGTCTGCTCGGTGGTGGAGACCGTCAGGCTCCTGCCATGGGTCTCCTCGGAGGTCACCTGGTATTCCCGCTCGGTGAGGTAGCTGATGGGGAGGGGGATATTGCCCTTGGCCACCGTCTGGGCGATGTTGAACTCCCGGGCTACCCGCTGGTCCTCGGCAGTCAAGGGAATTCCGAGTTTGAGTTTGTGGGCTATCGTCGGCTGGTAGACCCACACGCCGTGGTGCTCCCTGTAGTCGGGCTTGCCCGCGGAGGCCCACAGGGTGAGCCGGAGGTAGTCCTTGGCGGTGATGTTGAAGCGGTTCGGTTCCAGGTCGAGCAGGGAGCCGGCGACAACGCTAAGCCTGAGGGTGTCGGCCCTTATCCTGGCCTCCACCTGGTCGTCGCGGGAGACGCCGATGTTGGCCAGCTCCAGGACGCGGGAGGCAAAACGCCTCACGTCCAGGAGGGCCGGGGAGACCTCGGCGTTGGCGGTGATGGTCCCCACCCACGTGTCGGGGATGAGCTCCGGGTACAACTTCGTCTGTCGCAGGGTCCCTTCCGTTATCGTCATGCGCCTCTCACCTTCCTGGCTGTGTTAGGGGTCTCCTGGACCAGGCCCGCCTGGGAGAGGATAGCGGGCCACTTCGGGCCCCAGTCGACGTGCATGGGGTACGCCTCCTGCTGGCCGAAGTTGTTGTGGAAGAACAGAACCCCGCCGGGCCTGAGGGCGCGCGATATCCGGGTCAGCTCGGCCGGCAGGTCCACCAGGTGCTCAAGCACGTCTATAGCGATGGCGACGTCGTACCTTTCCCTGGCGTCGTCCAGGGAGCGAAGCCAGCCGAGCTTGTCCAGGACATCGAGCTTCATGGCCCTGAAACAGGCGAAGTCGTAAAGGATCCCCGGCAACTCCAGGTAGTCCACCGCGGCGCCTCTGCCCTGAAGCAGGAAGGAAAGGGAACCCAGGCCGGCGCCGAAGTCCAGGACCCTCTTGCCCTTCGTGTCGGGGAGTATGCCCACCAAGTACCGGAAGCTGTCGCTGGCGTTCCACGCCGCCAGGTCGAAGAGGTACTCCTCGGTGGACGAGTAGAAGGCACGGACCTCCTCCGGGGTCCGGGGTGCCGCCTCCCTCCACTTTTGGGCCACGACGAGGTGGGGGGTGTTGGCCAGCCTGGCCTTTACCGCCTCCTTGTCAAGCTCGGTGTATTCCGCCAGGTCCTCCTCCAGGCCGTCGCCGAGGTGCTTTTGCATCTCCTCCAGCACGGGGTACTGGGCCTGGAACTGCGCCTGCCCCACCACCTTGACGTCGATGTGCCCGCAGATGACCGAGCAGTCGGCCCATATCTCATACCCCGCCTCCGCCGCCTTGAGGCAGAAGTCGAAGTCCTCCCCCACGCCCCCGCCCAGCCTGAACCAGGGATAGCCGACCTTCTCGAAGACCTGGCGCCTCACCAGCATGGCGCCGCAGCCGCAGCCGTCGATCCTCATCAGGCCGTCGTCGGCGTTGATGATGCAGGCGCTGGCCGCGGGCGACACCTGGTGCTCTTTCAGAAAGCGGTGGACCTCATCGCACAGGGACTGGAACTGGTCCACGTCGCGCCCCAGGCGGTCGCGTTCCTTCCCGGCATGGCGGTACACGACCGGGAGCTGGTAGTCGCCCTTGGTGAAGTAGAGGGCGGTGATGACGTCCTTATCCCTCTGGAGGAGACGATAGCCGATGTCGGGGGGGAAGGTCTGATCGGAATCAAGCATCAGGAGGTGGGTGGCGTGAGGCCGCTCCAGGAACTTGTCCACGAGCTGGTTGCGCCCCTCGTCCACCGCGGATATGCGCGTCTTGAGGATGCCCCCCAGGAACCCCCGGTCGCTCAGCTTGTAGGCCACCAGCTCCACGTGGTCCAGGGCCCTGGAGTAGACCCTCTCCTCGCGGGGTATGCCTATGTAGACCACCGCCATAGGGTACGCCTCCCCTGGCAGGATTGAGCGCTGGTTACGGCTGCGGGTAGCTGCCCACTTCGGCCTTGGGCACGCAGTCCACCATGAACACCCCCGCCGGGTCGATGGCCACCGTCTCGCTGCGGATGCTCAGCGTCTTGGGCGCGCTGAAAGTGAAGTCGCCGCTGGCGGTGATGCTGGTCACCTTGTTGAGCTTCATCACCTGGATGGTGTCGCTGGTGGCCGTGGTGTAGGCCAGGGGTATCTCGTAGAACAGCTCGGTGAGCGTCGACACCTCGAAGTCCAGGTCGACGTCCACCGACGTGCTGGTGGTGAACGCGGTGGTGGTGTTTACGTTAGAGGGTTTGATCATTGATAGCCTCCTAACCCGTCTCGATGAGGACGCCGTTCAGCGCCACGATTATCCCGTTGGCCGCGATAGAGGTGCCGTTGTCCTGGACCCGCAGTGCCCCCTTCTCGGTGGCCACCAGGTAGGGCTTGTCCAGCTTGGGAACGATCATGTAGACCGGCTGGTCCGCAGGGTAGAGCGGGTAGCCGCGGCCGAAGTGCAGGGGGTTGTTGTACTGGGCCGTGGGTACCCAGGACTTGGGGTGGGGGTTCCCGTCGATCCACAGACACGCCTTCAACAGATTGGCTGGGGCCCTGACACCGATCCCCTTGACCAGGATGGCCCTGGGCTCCACGTCATAGGCGAAGTAGAGGTTCTCCACCCGGTCGGTCACGTCGGCCGTGTCGTACCGAAACTCGTAGGGGGTGTTGGGCGTGGTGGCGTTGGCGTTGAAGGCGTAGTGGAGGAAGGGGTTGACCTTGGGCACCGCCTGGTCGTTGCCGCCGGGGAGCCGGGTCCAGGTCTCCTCGGTGACCCTTATCAGCGGCGTCGCCCGCCTCAGAGTGCGGTTCCGGGGGGTGTCCACGATGGCGATCTCGCCGCCCACGCTGCCGATGACGCGGGGCAGGTCGGCCGCCTCGTAGCGGTAGCCCCACAGCCTCACCCGGTAGTCCTGGGTGATGGTACCCCCAGCCAGGGCCTCGATGGTGATGTGGCTCCGGTATTTGGGGCAGGTGCCGGCGAGCATCGAGTCCCCCTGCCTCACCGCGTTCACCATGGGGACCCCCAGAGCCAGCAGCTGCCGGGCCAGGATGTTGGTCCGGGCTGGGGCCATGTTGGAGGTGTCCACCCCGGAGAGGCTGATGAGGTTCTCGTAGCTGTGCCCGTCGAGGACGGGATAGACCTTCTGCAGGTTCTCCGCCACCCCGGGCCCGGTCACCGGGGAGAAGATCTCCATGAAAACGAGCTCGGCCACCTCATGGGCATCGAGCTCTGCCGCTCCGTCCTTGGGCGTGGGCTTCCAGAGTGTGTCGGTTGTCTGGTCGCCTTCCACCGAATGGTCGCGGAGAAAGTCGGCCAGCACCTGGAGTTCGTAGTGCTCCATCTCTGCCTCCTGTTATGTGTGGTGATCAGGAAGAGCTAGGGGAGTGACCCTAGATCTCGACGTGTGATGGCACCAGGTGCCGCTCCCGCGTCCGCTCCCTTTCCCGTGTGCCGGCGTTAAGGGCGGCCCGCTCTCGAGCGGCGGCCAGGGCCGCCTGGCGCTGCTCCTCGGTCAGCCTGTGTTCCGGCGCGTGGGCCGGGAGCATGAACCGCTCGGTCGCCTGCCAGCCGGCGATGGTGGCGCCGGAGATCCCCAGGCCGAGGCAAGCGGCCTGAGCGATCCCCTCGGTGAAGAAGCTACCCCCTATCCCAGCCAGGGCCAGCACCGTTGTGGTGATGAACCCTAGCGGCACGGACACCTCCCAGGCCACCTTCTGGAGTCCGCCCCCGACCAGGC
>JAUVZB010000115.1 GCA_030602785.1 Dehalococcoidia bacterium | reverse complement strand
TTTCGACAGAGGTTCTGGATCCGGAGATAGTCCGCGTAACTGGAAAGATGCTGGGAGGCAATCCGCCCGGCGGAAACGCGGGCTCGTCTCACAACAATGCGAAGCCGACCAGGGACGAAGTGAGGGTGGAGGTCTGGGAGGACAGGGACCGGTTACCCATAGGGCTTCAGGTTGAGGAGACCGGCGAGTACATTGTCTCTTTCCTCCCAGACCTCCACCCTCACGTCGTCCCTGGTGTGCTTTCCGTTGGTGTGCGAAGAGCCAGGGTTTCCGCCGGACGGATTGCCTCCAAGCATCATTCGGGTTACGTGGACGATCTCCGGATTTAGAACCTCTGTGGAAAGCCCGTGGGCGTACCCGCAGCAGCCCTCGGGAGTGCCGTGAACAATATGAGCGTACCTGCCCTCTTCAACGATGCTCCAGGCCAAGAGGTTCCTGCCGGCGGCACGCACGTGCATCGCCAACTCTGAGTAGGGAATCTTCAGCGCGTCAGCCCTCACCAAACCTGCGATATTGCTGGGCCAGACGACGGGAGTCTCTTTGGCGGCTCTCTGGAGAGACATGCCCGCAGAAACGCAGCTGTCGCGGCACGCTCCATGTAGCCCCCCGTTCTTGGCGACTATGGTTTCCGCGGTGGTTTCAGCAATCCTTCTTACTTCGGCGTCGCTGAGTGCCACTGCTTCTCTACCTCCTCTGCGGCGATTCGCGCGGCCTCCGCTTTAGCCTCTTCCAGGCGTACCCGCTCTCCCATCACCCACTCATGGGGCGGAGTGAACCTGTTTCTCACCGCGCTCACCTTGACCGCGAGAGCCGGGTACTCGGAGACGTAGGTGCTAGCCTTCACATCTGCCGACTGGACCTTCGGGAATACCTCCTGTGCCAGTTCAATGACCTGGTCCAGGCGGGGGTCTGTGGTCATGGACTGGGTCTCGCGGGCCAGGGCCACCAGGGCGGCGCTGTGCTTGGCACAGCACTCCTCGTCGCCTCCGCAGTTACCACACGCCTGTTTCAGGTGCCCCTCCAGAAGCCAGAGGTTCGCCCACATCTCGCCCTCCTGATAGGCGATCCTCTCAGGAAGAGTCCCCTCGCGGGTGAGAGCTTGGGGGTGGCCTGAAGTGGCTCTGTGGGCTATCTCTACGGCATCATGGGCCTTGGCCGCCGGCAGGCTCTCAGGGTTTTGCAAAGGAGACGCGGAGGTGTTAATGCCGGGGAAGTACTTGGTCTCACACTCGGCGCAGATACCGTCGCTCGTAGGGTCCTTCACCACGGACGGCACTTTCATCATCACGTAGCCGAGGATCTTCGGAGGGAGGCCTTTGGCCTTCCTTTCGGCCGCGCACCAGACGCAGATGACGGGGACGCGCTGAATCGAGGGAGACGAGCCCGGGTTATTCGCGGTTTCCGCCTCGGGAAGAGCGGTGCCTTTGAGAGCGCCTTGTGAAGAACGCTGCCTGGGGACCAGCATCCGCTCCACGGGGATGGAGCTGATGGCGTTGACCGCCGAGAGGAATATATTCCAGGCACGGTTGGGTACCATGTCAAAGCGATTATAGAGCAGGGCGGCGGTTGTGTCCATTCGCCTTACTTTGGTGAAGGGTCGAGGTGTTGCTCATCATCGAAGCGTGCTGTATGCTAGTCAACGCGGTGGGGCCAACCGCCAGTATGGCGGGAAGGCCCCTTGTTGTTGGATGCTTTGCCCGACGCCATATGCCGCGACTCGCCCGATACGACAGGGGTGGGGGGTGGCACCATAGAGCGGCAAGGTCAGGAGGGGTGCATGGTTACTTCGACGGAACGCATGACGGGCCTGCAAGAGCTTGTCGAAGAGCGGGGTGGGATGCCTTTCGAGGAGGCCACTCAGTGGCTTGCAGAGCAGGGCGACGAGAATCCCAATGGGACCGTTGGGAATCTAATCAGGTGGAATCGCTTGCACAAGGCCGATGATGGCACCACGTTGCTGCCGGGAAAGGGGCCGGAGAAAAGTTCTACCCAAACGAGGGCCCCAGGCGGAGAGCCCCCTGCTCAAGTGGACATAGCGGCTCTGGAAGACCCAGCGGACCAGATGGAGGCCATCGCCCGGCAGCTGGCCATTCCCGCGAGGACTGCCCGGGCTATTGCAACGTACGTGACCAAGTCCTTCGATTTCGACAACCCGGACCAGGTGTGGAACGCCCTCAAAGAGGTCGCCGAGATAGGCCCCAGCCAGCGAAAGCGGCTGTGGCGCACCTGGACGTCCTGGAGGGGCGTTGATCTCTCGCAGGAGTTGGTGCAGCGGGTAGAGCAGGAAAACGTCCAGGAGGCCAAGGGGATCGCCCGCGGGGACGGGGCGCAGCCTACGCGCAGGTTCGTGGCCGTAGACGGCGAGGTAATGCCGGCGGATCCCGAGGACCCCGGGGACATGGCCTTCTCCCAGGCGCTCCAGGCGGCGCAGCTTCAGATACAGGGGCGGACTCAGGGTGACGGCGGCCTGCCGGCGGTCCTGGTGAAGGAAATGGGAGAGAACAGCAGGCACAGCC
>JAUVZB010000102.1 GCA_030602785.1 Dehalococcoidia bacterium | reverse complement strand
TAATCACACATTAGGTGCGCGCGCACCTAATTTCTCGCTGGTCATAGGCAGTAGGTCCGCTCGGACCTATTGATCCGAGAATCGGAACACCTGTGCTTCGGACCCAGGTGTCGCGGGTTCAAATCCTGCCGGGCGCGCCATGATGAAGATCTGCGCCGTGGAGGGAAACCATGGGCTTCGGGAGCCGAGGATTCTCCGGAAAGGCGGAAGACGCGCTGATCCAAAGTAGCGCGCTGATGGAGCAAATGTGTGGCTTGGTCGAGCAAATGAACCAAACAGTGGAGAAGATGGCCGAGCTGACACGGGCTCAACAGCGTTGGATTACAGCAACCCTGACTGTGGCCATGGCGACACTTGTCGTGGCCACCATCGCCATCATTCTGGAAATGACTTAAGGCGGTGCGTTATGGTAAAATCGTCGAAAAGCGAGAGGACCTACACCCTGGCTGAGATCGACATTCGTCTGAGAAGCGACGGCTTCTCCCAGGAGCAAGTGAAGGAAGTGGTTACCACACTGGAGCGAACGGAGATTCCAGAGGGCGGCATCCGCTTCAAGGATGCTTGTGATGAATTCAACATACCCCCCAGTTGCCTGTCCGAAGCTGTTAAACGGGGGACTGTGTTGGAGCTGCGACGTCGTGGCAGAAAGTTTCTTGTCTTGGATCGAAAAAGCGTCGTGGTCTACGCTGAACTGCGAGCGAGGTTCCCTGGGCCTGGACGACGCCCGAGAAATGACCACAAAAAGTAAACCCGAACGGTCTTGACAGATAGTTCGGGTTTCAGGTAAGATGACCCCCGTCCCACCAAAAGGGACGGGGGTTTTCAGTTGTGGTAACGGGGCCACCAGCGGTAAATCCACTCAGGGCAGAAGTTCCCACCTACTACCCGTCACGGGGAGCGGTGAGAACACCCCTATCCAGACCTTCGGCAAGTCCCAGCGAGGGTTCTGGCCCGGAAAGGACCGCCGAGATGCTATGGGCGAGGGTGGCGCCACAAGCATCATGGGATGGGGCCTGGTGGCCCCGATTCATGGCACCCCGGCGGTTCCTCTGCGGTCGCCCTTGCGCGACACTTCCCCTGTTCAGTGAAGACACCCGCCGGGGTGCTTTTCTTATCTGAGAGGAGGGACGCATGTACGCGCTAGAGATCGTCATCGAGGGCAAGTCCTCCATGCCAGGCCAACATCTCTGGCTCATGCAGGAACTCCAAAAACTCCTAGACGGCCACGCTCCGTTCAGCCCCGAGGAACTCAAGGTGGGGACGGTCCGGGCGCACGAGGCAGAGGAGGCGCGAGGCGAGGGGAGCGCGTGATGGTTGCCTACGCGGTACTCGGAATGGTGATTGCCTTGGCCGTGGTCATTCTCTGCATAGGCACGCTGGTGGTATCTGCCATCGTGATGCGCCGTTTGGGTTTTGGTATGGATCCGCACCAGAGCGGGTCGGAGGGTTCCGAGGGGGAGAAGGGGAGAGGCGATGGAAATTAGGCTGGAGCCTGACGGGTTGAAGCTCACCCTCCCGCCGGACGACATGAGACTGGTTGAGAGGTTCTTCCCCTTTGTCAGGGCTCAAGTGATGATGTCCCTGACGACCGCCCTCCGCATCATGGTAGCGGTAGCGACCTTGGGTGAGGAAAAGATCACAGAGCTGGCCCTGCAATACATTGAGGATGGGTTTACGCCTGAGGCCACCGCGCGGCTTGCCGCCGCGCTGCTGGGTCCCCAGGCCTTTGAGCGCCTCTCGTCAATGGTACAGGAGGTGACGGACGAGGATCGCCGCAATCTCTGGCACCCTGACGAAGGAGAGGAGGAAGGAGGCTGACATGGGCTATTCGGTGATGGTGGACGCCAAGCAACCTTGGTGCTGCGAGACTCCCTGCCAACACCGGGACTGCGCCGCAATCCGGGCCCGGGTAAACGCCCCCTGCCGGATCTGCGAGCAGCCAGTAGCGCCGGGTCAGAACTACTATGACGAGAGCGAGGGCGGCAAGACCGTCCTCGTTCATGTTGTTTGTCTCTACGACGAGGTAGTGGGCACACAATCATCGTCAAGCCGGCCAGCAGAGAGAGTAGAGATGGATGATGGGACAAAACGACTTGACGCGTTGCTGGCCCTTTTGACACCCGCGAAACGCCGGGACCTTCTCCGGGTCGTACGCAAGGGCAGGGAGATCAGCAGGAGGGTGATGACCGAGATGCCGGACGAGTTCGAGGGACTGGTCAAGGACGGCATCCTCCCCGGCTCCGGGCCCTGGTGGCTGGTGATGTACACACTCGCAGCCGACGAGCTGGGCGTGGATTGGATGCGCCTGGTCAAGGAGACATAGTGAGCAATTCGCCAGGTATGTGCCCCCGCTGCGGCGGGAGCCCGATCGTCCGGGAGCGGGACGGTTACGGCGCCTATGTCCGGTGCCGCTACTGCGGCTGGCTGCAAAGCGCAGGGCCGCAGAGGGACGGGGTGCGCACTGATACCCGCCTGCTCCCTTCGCGCGTAGTGGGACTGAGCATCGCCTTCAGGAAGAGCCCACCGAGGCGAAGCAGGAGGTAAGCCGTGGCACGGTGCAGATATTGTGGAGAGCAAATGGCGACGAGGCGGGGCTGGAAGCCTCAGCGGAAGGGAGACTACAAGGGCAAGTACTTCTGCCCGAACACTCCACACCGTAGAACTCGAAGGAGGTGAACCGTGGCCAACAAGGACTTCGAGGTCACCATCGGGCTCACCATGGTGATCGGCGCCGAGGATCAGGAGATGGCCGTGGTGCGCGGTGGGCTGCTGGCCCAGGCGGCGCGAGAGGGCATCTGGGACACCGCGTACCGGTGGAAGCCGGAGCATATCGAGCCATCGGATGTCAAAGTGGAAGAGAGCTAAAAGGGGAGGCAAGCTATGGGAATGTCACAGAAGGAAGCAACCACCATCCCCCAGGTCGGGGGGCCGGAGTATTGGACCGAGCTCGGCGAGTCGCTCAACCACGCGAAGCGCCTCCTATGGGCCCGCATCCAGCGAGGTGACTACCATGACGATGAGGAGGCCAAGGCTGCGATGGAGGCGTATTGGGCCGTCATGAAGGTCCTCAAGCTCCAGGGGGATAAGATGCGGCAGATACCGTTACCCGAGGAGGGACGAGAGGATGGCCATTCTTAAGTTTAGCGACCTCGAGGAGTGGAGCGTAGAGCTCCACAAGGACGTCCCCGACAGAGGCATCGTCCGGCTGACCTACGTCTACACGCCCTCCCGGGTCTCGCCGAATATTCGCCACGTGCTCCTGGTGGCCACCCACACCGTCACCCGCCCCGGAGGGGACCCCCACCAGGTGGTGCGCTTCGAGAGATACATCGGCGACCTGTGGGGGCTGAAGGAGCCCGACGACCTGGTGATGGAGAGGGGAGAGCAGCTCAAGGCCAAGTTAGAAGCCGTGTGCCGGAGCGCTGCAGTGTCGGACGTCCGCGCGGGCATCTTCGAGCCCCCCGGTGGCTGACCAGGTCCTTCAGGAAAGGATGACCAGCCCTGAGACGTTCGGGGAGTGGCTGCTCCGGGAGTGGCGCCACCAGGCGATCCCTCGGTGGCGGGAGATACTCCAGGAGGCCAGGGCCAAGGGCCAACTGCGGCGGGCCAGGTACGCAGAATGGATGCTGACCGACGTCCTGGTCGACGCTGACCCGGGAGGTGAAGGTTGACGACGAGACACCCGACAGCGGTGGAGCAGCTCGCTGCCTTCGTGGAAGCCCCCAGCGATCTACGCCCTACT
>JAUVZB010000066.1 GCA_030602785.1 Dehalococcoidia bacterium | reverse complement strand
GCGCGTCCAGGCCTCGTCCGTCACGCCGTGGTGACTGCCCTTGGCGCTGGCCACGCTGTAGACGTATTGCAGCAGCTCGTTCTCGTCCGCGTCGATAAACCCGGCCTCTAGCAGATACCGCCGGTACGTGCGGAACGCCGTCCCGTTCTGCGAGCGGTCGCGCAGGGCGCTATCGGCCTCACCGGCCGCCGCGTCCCGCCGAACCGCGTGCACGATGCTGACGACCAGCGCTTCCAGGAACGACCGCGCCTCGTTGATCGCGGCGTGGCAATAACCGTCCGCCGCCGTCGCGTCCGATTGCCGCAGGTGGTAGGCCAGTGTGTCGAGATCGAGCTCCGGATGCCGGCCAAGGTCGCCCAGCAGCGCCGCCAGTGAGAAGCAGGGTGGCGCCGGCCCGTCGTCGGCCGGCCTGTCTTCGACCCCGTCTCCATCGAACCGACGGGTCGTCAGCACGCTCATGATCTTCGCTCCTTGGCGCGGACCACCAATCCGGTTCGGCGGGCGGCGCCCGCCCTACGTGCTCTCGGCTTCGGTCCATCTTCGGGAATCAGTCCGTAGGTCTCCGCCTGGCCGGGGATATTCGGCACGACCAGCAAGCGGTCCAGGCAGTCGGCGACAACGTTCAGCAGGCCCAGGCGGTCGCGTTCGGCGAGCCGGACGCGGGCCTCGACCGGTAGCGGGCGGCGTTTGAGGCCTTCGCCGCCGGGCACCTGGCGCAGCAATTCGCCGGCCTCGAGGCGTTCGAGCGTGGCGGCCAGGACGTTGAGCGTGCTTTTGGCGTCGGGGTTCCAGATCAGGTCCCAGAGGTCGTCGTCGCTGGCGTATTCGTGGTAGCGGTACTCGGCCGCGCCGGGAATCTGGAGCAGGATGCCGACGGCCTGGAAGTACCCGGCGAGCCAGCGGTGGATGGCTTCGAGCTGGTCCATCCGGTAGCGGAACACGTCGGTGAGTCGGTCGGTGAAGCGAACCTGGTCGCTGAGCTGCGTGACCTGATCGCCCTCGCGGCTGATGATGGGCTCCAGCATCATCGTCTTCCCCCTTCGTGCTTGCGCGCCTTTGTGCCTTCGTGCCTTCCGGATTGAACCACAGAGACCGCTGAGAGCGCAGAGGGGCGGCGAAATTCGCCACTCGCTACTCTGAACTCGCCATTCGGGAGTCCGAACTCGCTATTCGCTACTGGAAACTCGTCACTCAAAAACACGGACGCCACCCGATGCGCTAAGAGCCGCGGACCAACCGTCAGGCCAATCCACACGACCCCGCGCACCGGGTAGCGCCCGCATAGTATGCGCGGACGCTCGCCCGGGCGAGGTTGCCTTGGCTGGATTGGACCGACGTGGCGGGCGACTGTTGCGCCGCCTACCCTCGTCAGCGTGACGGTTGGTACGCCAAGACAGTTATGTTTCTTCAGCGCCTCATGTCGAAGACGCCGCTAGAATGTCAACGCGTGCTGGCAAGCGTCGCCGATGCGCACCTCGTGAAAGTGCGCGCCCCGCTTGAACTCGCTACGTGAGGCGCTTTTATGGCGACTACATGTCAGCGTTGGTATTATGACCTGTGTTTCGTCCGGTGTCAAGCACAAAGTCACTTATTTAACGAGAATGGTCACTGACACAATGACTGGCCGCATCGTAATCAAGCTCCGCGAAGCCATGCTGGCGTACAAGCGTCGTACGGGCGACCGGATGACCTACGCCATTTTGGCGGAACGGACCGGTCTGGCGGAAGGCACGTTGCACAATGTGGGCAGCCGTGACGATTACCACGCTACGCTTGCGACGCTAGCCCGAATCTGCGGCGCCCTCGACGTTACCCCCGGCGACCTGTTGGAATTCATCGAGGATCCGCCGAAGGCGAAGCGGACGACGAAGAAGAAAAAGCGGGGGTAGCCTGGTGATGCACGCGGCGCCAGGGACGTCGACGCGCTGGGCCCTTGTTCGGCCGCAAGAATCGACGCCCTACGCGAGATCGACGCCTTCTTCCGCAAGAGCGGCAAGGCCATCATCGCCTTGACGGTCCGTGAGATTCTGGATGAGGAAATCGCCCGCAAGCTGGCATAGTCGGCAGCGCTTATAATGAGTTCCTGTCGAAATGAGAAGACTGAGAGGTCGCGATGCAGAGCAGCAAACAGATTCAGAAGAGAGCGTGTTCATCATCCGGCCACGAGCCCTCCTGCGTCGATTGTCATTTCCTGATGAAATGGGATCGCAAACCACCCGTGGGCGACGTGAAGCTTCCAATCGCCCATGATGAGCGATCGCGCTTGGCTCGTAGCGAACCCCCAGAGAAGCTTCTCGGTGAGAATTACAGCATCGCTTGCTACCACAACGTTTGGGATTGGGCGAACCGCCGTAAGGACTCCGAGAAGGACCTTGTTCGCGTCCTTACTAGCGACCGTGGCGAAACATGTTTCTTCTACCCGCACACGCCGGGCATGTTCTTTCCCGCCGCAGCAGAACTTGAACGTCGCGAGGCCAGTAGACGCGAGGCGCGGCGTGACCGGCAGCTAACGAAGCGCGGAATTCTCATCACTGTTGTGGCCGCCGTAATCTGTGTTGTGCTTGGTGCCGTACTCACGAAGGCGCTCGGTGAGTGCTTCGCACCGGCCCCGACATCGACTCGTTCGAGGCCGTCATGACGCGCGAGGAACGCACCAAGGGCTTCTTCGTCGCGTTCGACTACACCTCCGACGCCCTCCGCGAGATCGACCGCTTCTTCCGCCAGAGCGGCAGGGTAATCATCGCCCTCACCGTGCGGGAGATACTGGAAGAGGGAATCGCGAGGAAGTTGGCTTGACGCGCCGCCCACGAGGGCGGCACGATGGTGCCCTATGATGACAGCCGTTCTGAACGAAAACAACTTGCCTTACATCGTCGCGATTGTGTCAACTGGGGGCATGTTCGCCGCACTCGGCGCGTGGTGGGTGTCGTGGCGCGAATCCCGACGTAGCAACAGGGTCATTGTGAAGCTGAGGAGGTTTAGCTCGCACGAACACGCAACCGCGGCGGGAGAGGCGTACGAACTGGAAGTGTGGATTGTGAACGCCGGGATCCAGATGCAGAACATTAGCATCGCGCTCGGTTTTGCTGGCCCGGGCAAGTCGGGAACCTGCCAAGTACCCATTCCATTGTCGGATCACAGCAAGAGCGTAGCCTCGACCTTCCTGAGAGGTACGACCGCCAGCTTCATCCTGTCAACCGCCGACAAAGACGCGTGCCGGTTCCACGGGCTTCTACGCGACTTCGAAGAACAGAGGCCCGTCATCAACGTTTACAGCAGCTCGTTCTTGGCCTGCTCGTTCCCGATCTACAGTCGCTGGGACACCTTCAGGAAGTTATGGAATAGGCTCTGCTTCCGCCTCAGCTTCAAGCGCCGGGTCGGCGAGGGCTGCGAGGGCAAGGGCGTCTTCAGGACGTACCAGCTTCCGTACTTCCAGGTTCGATCTGAGGAATTGCGTTTCTTCATTGAGGGCGTCCGGAACGGACTGCCCCCCTTGTCCGGGCCCGTCCCCGGATGCTCCGGTACATCCGCCGGGCTTTTCGCCCCGTTCCGGGGCTCGGCCGGGGAAGCCCCCGAGCCGTCCGGGGAAGCCCGCGAGCCATCCGGGGAAGCCCCCGAGTCGTCCGCGGAGGCCCCCGAGCCGTCCGGGGAGGCCCCCGAGTCATCCCGGGAAGCCCCCGAGCCATCCGGGGACATCCCCGAGCCATCCGGGGAAGCCCCCGAGTCATCCGGGGAAGCCCCCGGACGCGGCGGGGAGCCGCCCGGGGCGTTTGGGGAGCCGACGAGCTGCTTGACTTGCGCGGGATTATCGGGGCACAATGCGCTCATTCGCAGGGCCTCGTTTGCACTGCAACCAACTCAACCACCAGTGACGGGAGACAGAGCACATGGCCGGTGACTACATTCCACATCCGGACGGCGAGTTTGACGCCTGGCAGGACAATTTCATCACGTACGCCAGCGCCAACGCGGCTGCGCTCGGGCTCGACCCGCTGATCGACATTGCGCCGCTGACCGCGGCCCAGACCACCTGGACCACCGAGCGCGCGGCCAACACCGCCGCGCAGGCCGCGGCCGAGTCGGCCCGCCAGGCCAAGGACGCCGCCCGCGCCGGCTTGGAGGGCGTCATCCGGCCGCTGGTGGCGCGGCTGCAATCCAGCGCCGCGGTGGACGACGCCGAACGGCAGGCGCTGGGCATCACCGTCCGCGACACCGAGCCGACGCCGGTCGGCCCGCCCAAGACGCGGCCGGTCGTCAGCGTCGATACCAGCCAGCGCTTGCAGCACACGATCGCCTTCGCCGACGAGGCTACGCCCACCCGCAAGGCCAAGCCGGCGGGCGTGCGCGGCGCGCAGATCTGGGTCAAGATCGGCGACCCCGCGCCGTTGGACCCGAGCGAACTGACGTTTCTGGCGACCGACACGCGCACGCCCTATCTCGCCCAGTTCGACGGAGCCGACGCTAACAAGGTCGCGCACTACATGCTGCGCTGGGACTCCACGCGCGGCGAGCCCGGCCCCTGGAGCGAAACCGCCAGCGCGACGATCGGGGCGTAGTAGAATCGTGGGCGGTGCCCACACTACGGTACTATTAATCCGGCAAACAGACGTGGAAGAAACACATGAGCTTCTCAGATTTGACAGCTCTCGCAGTGCTGGCTTTGTCTGGAGTAGTCTTCTATCTACTCGCTTCTCGATCGCGAAGCACGGAACTCACGTTGCTCGGCTACACCCACGCGGACCGGAACATAGATAGCAGCAGGTTCGGCGCTTCCCTCGTAGCTGCCAGCACTTCTCTCGCCACCGTGATACTCTTCTTTCTCTCGACGGTCAGCTATTACGGAATTGTCCTTCTCTGGTGCGGGGTTACATATTTCCTCGGTCACTTCATCTTCATCCGCTACGTGAAAGATAAACCGGTCCTCAAGAAAGACATCCGCACCGTATCCGATCTATGGTACGATGCGGTCAGGAGCCGTCTCAATGCGCGCCTAATTACAGCCATCACCCTTCTCAGCTTCTTGATCATTCTCTTCGTTGAACTCTATATTGGCTCAACAATCGTGACCTACTTCATCAAACCGTATTATCCAGCTATCTCGGGCGTCGTGGGATTCGCACTTGTGAGTCTCCTCGTAATCGGCTATGTACGAATTGGTGGCCTTCGAGGGGTAATGAACACCGACAAGTGGCAACTGACGCTACTGATAGGCTCGGTTGTCGCGCTCGGCTTATTCAGCGTGCTCGCCACCTCGTCACAGGAAGCTCCCGAGAGCGTCCTCGCCATTTCGTCATCCGAAGCTGCCGAAGCGGCTCCCGGCTTCTTCCACGTGGAAGTTGGGTTGGCTGAATCACTTCTCTTCTGTTTCTGGATTCTTACTCTGAATCTCACCCTACCATTTTCGCAGCTCTCCTCGTGGCAGCGCTTAGCTTCGGCAGAGACTGGAACCAAGGCATGGGACGGGTTCAAACAACATCGAAAACACCTTCTTTTTGTCTGGATTATTCCTGTTCTGGCGCTCATATTCCTTATGACTAAGGGCTTTTCTTTCACCAACTTGACCGAGTTCTTCGACGCCCTAAAGGGGCAAGGAGGAATCTCCGACGGAGTACTGTACCCTCTTATAGTGCTTGGATTCGGATCGGCTCTCTTCTCAACTGCCGATACCGCGTTGATCGCTTTGGGGACAGCTCTCGCGGACAAGAACACTTTTCGCACCAAGCTAGAGGGGCTTCCTGGCAATCAGCTCAGGCGCGTCTTTTCCGTGTTCGCCCTCGTTGCGCTCGCACTTCTAGGCGGTGTGTATTACCTCGCCGAGGCGAACCTCGGTAGTTGGTTCATGCCGTTGATCTATGCAATATTTGGACAGTTGGCGGTCGTGTCTCCACTGATCCTCTATTCGCTCGTGAAAGCACCGGATGCGCCGCTAGATATTAAGCGGGCTGGCGAAGTCCTCATTGCTGTTGGGCTGCTTCTGGGGTGGCTCATGATAATCGGTGCGGTATTTGTGGACCAAGTGCTAGGCACTTATGTGTGGTCCCAGTTAGCTGCCCCAGGCAGCTTTGCTATTTCTGGCGGTTTCCTATTGCTCGGCATCCGATTGGGTTGCTCGTCCGTCTCATCAGCGGCTCCGGAGGCAGGGGAATGACCATCGAGATCATCATTGCCTGTTGCGCCGCTGTGTACGCCGCTGCAAATACGCTGTTTAGGAAAGAGGTTCGCAGTGCTCGGTCAATCGCGCTCGGTCGCGAGATTACCACAAACTCGAGCCACAAGGTACTTAAGGACTTCCTGGGTGCCGGTAATAATCGCAGCGTGGCTCGCCGGTATTTCTACGAGGCGTCCGTCATAAAACTTCTGTTCTTCCTCACTCTGGCTCTAGCGACTCTAATCCTCTTGTCGCTCCTAGTGATAACAGGTTTGGCTGAATTGGGACCTGAGGGTTTTAGCGTCAGCGAAATTCCAAAGAGGGTCTTGTATTTTTCAGTTGTTCTGAGTGCGGTGGCGTCCTACGGTTGCGGCCTGCTAGCCGCACGGGGCGACTAGGACAGCCGTGTAGTGTGCGTCCCTTGACGCACCATTCAGATGTGGGCCTGGGATTGGTGCGTCCGGGGACGCACCCTACAATTGGCTGAAAGCTGAGGGCTGATAGCTCATCGCCGAACCCGGAACCCTGAACCCTCCGTGGCTCCGTCGCTTCGTCGCTTGCTCGGAGGACCACCCACTGGAAGGTCCGCTGAGAGCATTTCGCGACACGCCCCGGCCGCGCGCTTTCGTCCGCCCTCAGTTCATCAATTCACGTACGGCGCCGGATCCCCCAGCCCCAGCTTCGCGAACGCTGCCAGCCGCAGACGGCAACTGTCGCAGCGCCCGCACGCCGCTCCCTCCGCGTCCGGGTCGTAACAACTCCGCGTCAGCCCGTAGTCCACCCCCAGTTCCAGCCCGCGCGCGATGATCGCGTCCTTGGTCAGGTGCATCAGCGGCGTGTGAATCCGCACTGGTTGACCCGCGACTCCCGCCCGCGTTGCCAAAGCGGCCATCTTCTCAAACGCGGCAATGTACTCCGGACGACAATCGGGGTACCCGCTGTAGTCGACCGCGTTTACCCCCAGAAAGATGTCCGTGGCCCCGCGCACCTCCGCCAGCGCCAACGCGTAGGAAAGGAAGATCGTGTTGCGAGCCGGCACATACGTGATCGGGATTTCGTCGGTGGTGCCCGGCTCGCGATCTTTCGGCACGTTGATGTCGTCGGTCAGCGCCGACCCGCCGAAAACCCGCAGGTCGGCATCAACGATCAGATGTTCGCGCACGCCGGCCGCCGCCGCTACCTTCTTGGCCGCCGCCAACTCGATCGCATGACGCTGCCCATAGCGAAAGCTCAACGCCAGCGCCTCGAACCCCTCGGCCCGCGCAATTGCCAGCGCGGTGGCGCTATCCAGCCCACCCGAAAGCAAAACGATCGCCAGTCTTTTCGCAGGCACGGCAGGAGTCCAAAGGAACTGTCACGCCCCAGCCTCTGCAGCCTCGTCTCTTTCGCAGATACGCTCGATGCTGATCGCCCGCCCCGTGCTGGAATCGGCCTCGATGATTACGCCGCTGAGCCGCACGTCGCGGGTGGCGACGTCGTACGGATGCGGCATGCCCGTCACGAGCGACTTGATAACACGATCCTTGTCGCGCCCCAGCACCGAATCGTGCGGCCCCGTCATGCCAACGTCGGTAATGTAGGCCGTTCCCCCCGGCAGAATCCGTTCGTCCGCGGTCACGACGTGGGTGTGCGTGCCGATGACGGCGGTAGTGCGTCCGTTCAGATACCATCCGAGCGCCATCTTCTCGCTCGTGGTCTCCGCGTGCACGTCCACCACGATCAGCTTGACGTCCGAAGGAAGCTGGGCCAGCACGCGATCCGCGGCGTGAAACGGACAGTCAGCCCGCACATTCATATGCGTACGCCCCAAGAGCGAGAGCACCGCCACCCGCACACCGCTCTCCAAACCCAGCAACGCGAATTCCCGCCCGACGGACTCCGGCGGCAGGTTCGCGGGCTTCACAATCCGCTCCGAGGACTCCAGCAGCGGGATGATCTCCCGCCGCCGATAGATATGGTCGCCCATCGTGCAGCAGTCGATGCCCTGATGGCGCAACTTGCTGAACATCTGCGGCGTCAGCCCGCTGCCGGCGGCGGCGTTCTCGGCGTTGGCCACCACAAAGTCGATCTCACGCTCGCCCACCAAACGAGGAACGATCTGAGAACAGGCGTGCTTGCCCGGGCGACCCACAATGTCGCCAATGAAAAGCATCCGCATACAGTCGCCTTCTAGCGGGGCGTGACATCCCGTCGCGCAGGTCAGATTCCGCGGATCAAGGCGTAGGTACTATAGCTGCTGCGCGGCGGATCGGGCTACTGGCTGCATCGCGAGTTTTTCGGGCGCCGACCAACAACACCACCAGCACGATCGGCGGCAGGCCTTCCCCGCCGGCCGTTGGCCCGGGCGCCGGCGGGCCGCCGCCCTTTGGGGTCGCGACAGGTTGCATCATCGCGGGCAGCGGTCAAACTACGACTCTGAGCGGAAGTCCAAGGTATGCGGAGGACCACCAATGAAGCCGGGACTGCCGATTACGCTGATATCGTTCGCGGGGCTAGGAGTGAGCGCCATGATGGCCGCAGAGGACGACGCCAAGCTGCGACCGGTACCCTTCACCGACGTGCGCGTCGAAGATGAGTTCTGGGCGCCGCGACTCAAAGTCGTCAGCGAGAGCACGTTGCCGCACTGCTTCGAGCAGTGCGAACAGACCGGCCGCCTGAGCAACTTCGACAAGGCTGCCGGCAAGGTCGAGGGAAAGTTCGAGGGCTACTTCTTCAACGACTCGGACGTGTACAAGGTACTGGAAGGCGCGGCGTACGTCCTGATGCATCAAAAAGACCCCGAGTTGGAGCAGTACGTTGACGATCTGATCGCCCGCATCGCCGCCGCCCAACAGGACGACGGCTACCTCAATACGTATTTCACGCTGACACCCAGCGAGCAGCGCTGGTCAAACTGCCGCGTGCGGCACGAGCTCTACTGCGCCGGGCACCTGCTCGAAGCGGGCATCGCTTACTATCAGGCGACCGGCAAACGCTCCCTGCTCGACGTCGCCACCAGATTCATCGATCACATCGAAACGGTCTTCGGCCCTGACAAGAAACTGGACATCCCCGGCCACGAGGAAATCGAGCTGGCCCTCGTCAAACTCTACCACCTCACCGACCAAGAACGGCACTTCAAGCTCGCCGAGTTCTTCGTCGAGCAGCGCGGCAAACCCGCGAGCCGCAAACTCTACGGCGAATACTGCCAGGACCACGCGCCGGTCCGCGAACACACCCAGATCGTCGGGCACGCCGTCCGCGCGATGTACCTCTATTCCGGGGTCGCGGACATCGCTGCCGTCACCGGCGATCAGGGTTACATCGACGTGATGGATCGTATCTGGCGCGACACGGTCAACACCAAGATGTACCTCACCGGCGGCATCGGCGCCTCGCAGCGCAACGAAGGCTTCACCGAGGCTTACGACCTTCCGAACGAAACCGCCTACTGCGAAACCTGTGCGTCGATCGCGATGTGCTTCTGGAACCACCGGCTGAACCTGCTGCACGCCGACGCCAAGTATGCCGACGTGCTCGAGCGTGCCCTCTACAACGGTGTACTCTCGGGCACCTCGCTCGACGGCAAGAAGTTCTTTTACGAGAATCCGCTCGCCAGCCGGGGCGACCACCACCGCGAGCCCTGGTACCGCTGTGCGTGCTGCCCGAGCAACATCGTGCGCTTCATTCCCTCGATCGGCGGCTACGTCTACACGCAGACCGACGACGCGATTTACGTGAACCTCTACGTCGGCAGCACCGCCAAGGTAAAGCTCGCCGAGGACAAAACGGTCACGCTCACGCAGCGGACGCGGTACCCGTGGG
>JAUVZB010000067.1 GCA_030602785.1 Dehalococcoidia bacterium | reverse complement strand
TGAGGCTACACAGAGTAGGGCAGGGTTGGTGCACCACTTCACGAAGGCCGAGGGTACGCATTCAGTTCTCCTGCGCCCCGTGGCCGATCTGCTCCCTTCGTACCGATGCCGAGGAGCCTGTTTCTCCGACAGGCTCCTAGGCTGAGCCGCCACAATGGTAACACGGCAGGCGCGTCACCACGGCTGCCACAACGGCTCACCTGCGGCAGCGGTGAAACGACTGCTGAGTACATGGATTGACTTCAACGACAACGGCGTGGTGAACATCGTCGACGCCATGCACGTTGCACAGTACACGGTGGATCCGACCTGCGCCGGAGACGTGCTCTTCAAGCCTCTGTGGGAAGAGGTATTCGACCCGCTCACGGACCCGCCGACGTAGCGGCATGCATTAGTAGCCCGGGAAAGCAGTTCCCGGAGCGCCCACTGAAGGAGAAAGAAGGGCGCGGGAGCCAGTCACGGCTCCCGCGCCCTTACGTAATCAATCCTGATTCAGGTTCAGCCGGCCAGGTCCGGCGCGTAGGTGACTGTGACTATCGCCTTGTCCCATTCCACGAAGTCGGCCTTCGTGTCGTTGTTCGTCGGCCGTTGGCAGGAAATCATCAACTGCAGCCGGTCACTGGCCGCCATGTTCTGACCGATGCGCTGAACGAACTTGGTGACATCGAACTCAGTCGGCGATTCGAAAAGGCCGGACTCGGTCAGCTCCTCCACCTCATCAGTATCGTAGTCGGGAAGCTCGCCCGGGTCGTAGCGGACCACGTACACATGAATGCCGTACAGTCCTGTCGGCATGTAGAACGGGTCGCCTACCGTCTGCTGGTGCGCGAACTGAATGGTCGCGTTGCTCACATCGCTGTTGCGCAACTCATAAAGGTCGAAGCTGAAGAAGGCTCGCATGGCCTCGTTGTCATCGTTGTCGCCCGCCCGGGTGAAGCTCGTATCGTCGCCGCCGTCCTTGATGGCGGTGCCCGTCTCCTTCGCGACCGGGGTGAATATCTTAGTGCTGTAGCCGATATTCACTTTCACTTCGACGCCCTCAACGTCGTAGCCGCCCCTGCCATCCTCAACGGTCAGCGCTATGAAGTAATCGGACTTCTCGCCCGGCCTCACGTTCGGCGCCACCCAGGTGACGCTCGGGCCCACGCCGGTTATCGTGCCGCCGTCGACCGACCACTTGAAGGTGAGGGGGTCGCCATCCGCGTCGTCCGCAGCACTACTCAGGATTACTTGGCCGCCGGGGTCGACCGACACGGGTTCCGCACTGAGACCGCGTATTACGGGGCTCTCGTTATCAATTACGGTGAACCCCTGCGGTACTGTGGTCGTGCCACCGTGGCCATCCGTGACAGTCATGGTGACCGTGAAGCTGCCAGTCATCTCCGGCGCGCGCCAGACACAGCGAAAGCCCTCGACAGTGTCGAAGCTGCCGCCATTGGCGGCCCATTTGTACTCGATGTTGTCTCCGTCCGGGTCCGATGCCGTGCAGCTCATACGCACGGTGCCGTTTTTGGACACGTCTGCGCTCGCTGGATCGAGAGTGATGCTCGACACTTCGGGTGGCCGGTTGCCGGTCGGCTCGGCTTCCCCGGATTCTTCCTGCTGGTCCTCTGGTTCGGTTGTCTCCCAGGCCCCACCACCTCCCGTGTCGGCGTCATCGCCGGAGCAGCCAAGCGGAACGACCAGCAGAACCGCCAGCAGCATCGCCAGTATAACCCTGCCCATGATTCACCTCCCGGATATCCGATGCCTCGTAGTCCTGTTCCGATTATGCCTGCTGCGCCGCATGGGCGCAAGCAGGGCGGACACCGAGGCCACCCCCCCCCACCACCTCAGCCCTATTGACATCAACCGCCGCCGGAGCCAGAATTGCCCCGGCTTGCCAACGGAATAGTCCGGGAAGGGCATTCGACAACACACCGCGCCGGCCCTCTCCCGTTCTCACCACCGGTACGCGGCGGTGGCAGGTCATGACACACAGGCAACAGCCAGCTCAACCGTGCAGAACTCTCTCAGGAGGTGACAATGAGCAGAAACCTCATAACCGGCGGCCTCGGCTACGTGGGCCGCAACCTTGCCAGGCATCTGCTGGCTAGAGGCGAAGAGGTGGTCCTCTTCGACGTCGCTTCCGCTTCCGGCCCTCCCGAGGACATCCGCGACTCCGCCCACGTCGTGCGAGGCGACCTCGGCCATCTCGCCGAGGTGCTGGAGGTAGTCCGCGCACAGAAGATTGACTGCATCTACCACCTTGGGGCCATGATAAGCATGCCCGCCGAAGCGAACCCGTGGGCTGCGTACGACGCGAACGCCAACGGCACGTACCACGTCCTCGAGGCCGCGCGGATATTCGGTATCGGACCCGTGCTGTTCCTCACAGGCATCGCCACCTATGGCCCGGGCGCGCCGGAGACCGTGAACGAGGATGTCTTCCAGTCCAACCCCTCTCAGATATACGCGGCCACCAAGATATTCGGCGAGCGACTCGGCGAGTACTACCACCACAGGTTTGGCATCGAATTCCGCTGCGCAAGCCTGCCGGCCATCTGCGGACCGGGGCGTCGCGAAGGCCTCGCCGCCTATCCGAGCCTGATGGTGCACGAGTCCGTCCGCGGTAGACTATGCCGCCTGCCGGTAGAGGACAGCGCCCGGTTGCCCTTCATCTACATCAGGGACGTGACACGCTGCCTTGGCATGTTGAGAGACGCTGAGTCGTCGCAACTGAAACGTCGCGTGTACAGCATCAACGGGTTCTCCCTGACTGCAGGAGACATGGCGGAGGCAGTCGGAAGACTCGTGCCGGGAGCACGAATCGAGTTGCTCGCAGACGAGAGGATTGCGGGGCTGGTCCGCAGCCTGCCGAAGTACGTCGACGACTCTCGGGCCAGGCAGGACTGGGGCTGGCGCTCGGAGTACGATTGGGATACCGCGGTGCGCGACTTCATTGCCACACTGGAGGCCCATCCAGACCTCTATCCATAGCCTGGAAAGGCCCAAGTGAAGAAGGGGGAACATCAAATGCTTGACCCGAAGAAACTGCAACTTGTGACACTGAGCGAGAACACCGCCAAGTGGCTCTGGGTTCTGGGAGAGTGGGGCTGGAGCATGCTCATCGAGGCCGATGGATTCAACCTGCTCTTCGACACCGGGTTGCGCGTCTCCGCCACCTACAACGCTGCCGCGATGGGCATAGACCTCGCGAAGGTCGACAAGATGGCCCTCAGTCACGGTCACGTCGACCACACGGGCGGCCTTCGTGACGTCTTGGAGCTTATGCGCAGGACGGTGGGCCACTCGAACTTCCTGGAGCCAAATAAGCGCGAGATTGAGATTGTCGCCCACCCGGAGGTCTGGGGCCCGAAGTACATCAAGCACTTCGACCCGGCGTACAGCTACCGTGGGATGCCATTCCTCAAGGCAGAGCTCGAAGAGCGGCAGGGAGCCCGCTTCGTGGAGAGCCGTGAGCCAGTGTGGCTGACCGACGACATCGTCTGGAGCGGCGAAGTCCCCATGCTAAACGACTACGAGAAGATAGCGCCCATCTGCTTCCTCAAGGAGGGAGAGGGCAAGTATTCGGATGGCGACGCCACCTTCGTGCCCGACCCTCTGAACGACGACGCGTCTCTCTATCTGAAGACGGAGCTGGGACTTATCGTCATCCTCGGCTGCGCACATCGGGGCATGATGAACATAATTCACCATGCACAGCAGCTCACGGGTATGGAAAAGGTTCACATGGTCGTCGGCGGAACGCACCTCGTCAGTGCCTCCGACTATCAGATGGAGAGCACCATCGCGGAGTTGAAGCGGCTGAAGGTGGAGAAGGTCGGAGTTTCACATTGTACCGGCCTGGCCTCTGCTGCGAAGGTTGGCGCAGCCCTCGGAGACAAGGTCTTCTTCCACAACAACGCGGGCAACGTCATACAGTTCACGTAAGGGCCTATCCGCCCGGCACTGCAAGGGAGCACGCCCGTGCACGGGTCCGGCGTCACGGTGGCGCCGGAGCAGGCAGACCTAGCGCTGCAGTACGGCTGCAGAATCGGCCCAGAGCTTCTCACGCGTCTGCTCCATCGTCGCGAGAACCAGTCCCTCGTCGGTGCCGCAAGCCTCGCACAGCCCGTGGATAATGTCGCGGTCGCCTGGCGCGCAGCCAGGCACGTGGACAACTCCGTCCGACATTCCTTTCGCGCAGTCGCCCACAGCGACCGCCTTGCCAGAGATATCAACAAGCGACGGCTTCCCGACGACTACGGTCAGTCCCTCCATCTGCTCACCGAAGCCCGCCTTGCCCATGTAGCTCAAGGCGCTCACAAGCTCGGCGGTGCAGCCGCTGCACGCGCCCTCGCCCAACACGATGTCCAGCTGTGGGAACCGCGACCGGAACACATCGAAGGCGCCCCTGAACGACTGGCGGCAATCAGCCACGTCTTCGCCCACAACATCTACGGCCGACAGAGCCGCCTGTTTACCCTCTCGTTTTGCGGCGAGTTGAAGGTGCATGACTTGTGCCGGGTCGATTCCCATTAGCGCTGCGCCAACCACGTCCACGTACACCGGGTCGCCGCCGGCAACGATGAGGCCCATCTGCCTGCTGTCCTCAGGTATCTGCCATGTACCCTCCATGCCCACCGTCGCGTCGATGATGGCATAGTGAGGGCCGATGACCGAGTTGAGATCGGCAATGGCCTGGTCCAGCCCCACGCGATGGCTCTTGCGCTTCTCCGCGCCCGGCATCGCACCGTTCATGTTCTTCAGCGAGAGCGTGACTTTCGTCCTGAGATGTGTTTTCAGTACCGGTACGCTGATGATGACATCGCTCTCAAGTACCGTCGCGGCTATCTTGATCCTGTCCAGGACGAGCGCCCCGGGTATCTCCACTTCCTCCCACGTATCGACGTTCAAGTTGCGTACCTCCACACCCAGACGCCGCCCCACCGCAGCCACTCCGGTCGCCACGAGTGCATCGTCGGTCGGGTATCCTTCCGAGTCGTAGCCCGCCATCGCGCCTTCGGCGATGACAACGGACGCAGGATTCATCTCCAGCACGAGCTTCGCAACCGCCTCAACGACGCCCGCATCCGTCACGAAGCCGCTCCCCCGGCGAGCAGCCTTGCACAGATTCGGCTTGATGAGCACCCGCGAGCCCGCGGCAACTCGCTGCGCGAATCCTCCGGCGAGGTCGACCGAATCACGAACAGCGGATTCAATATCTCCGCCACGGACTCTGCTGATAGCGACTCTGTTGGACATCGAGATTGCCTCCTTAGTTCATGACGCACTTCGCGCCGCCGCCCTGTTTCCCGATTTGCGCCGAGCGGGCCGAAGTAGCGCACATCACTGTAACAGACTGATATCACTTCACGTTCACGCACCCACGTGGAGCACCCTGTCACTCTGCCCTGCCGCACAGCGTCCTGCGGCTCCCTCCCGGACGGCGTTCCATGTTGAGTCGACCCCGGCAGGAGCTTCACACGGCCTAGCGACCCTCCATGCAGGCCATTAGGACCGGCAATCGGTGACAATCCCCGGGAGAATTGCCCGCAGGAACAGGAAATCGGGCAGGTTTCTTCTCGCGGCAAGCTGCGACCTGTCCTGCGCCCACTAGACAACCTAAACTCGGGGCGTCCTGCCATACATCGGCCTCATAGCCCTGGGGCTGCTCCTTATGATCAGGTTTCCGCAGATTGTGCTCTGGTTGCCCAACAAGATGATTTCCTAGCAGTCGGACTCATACGTACTTTCGGTTTCCGTGCGGGCGACGGCGATGATGTCGTCGGGAGCGAACCTGTTGCGAGACGCCGGGCTGAACCACTCTCTACCCCAGAGACCCTGATTGCGGGGAGGGAGCCCCGGAAAGAGCCCAACAGTCCCCTGCGGCATTGTGTGCGAAGCAGGAGAGTTGGTGCTCCCCCGAGCGGGAGTCGCATTCGTGAGTCACGCCGGCAGGGAGCGGGTGTCTCCTGATGCTGGTCTGTGGACTACGGAATGCGTCTGCCGTTCGTACACGCCGAGGCCATAGGAAGAAAGCTCCCGCCGCGCCGCCGTGGACGCGGCGGGAGTGTGTACTGCGGTACTAGTCATCTGTGGCAGCTTCCACCGGCATGCTCGGCTCATGCCCGTGGCTGCGGAGTTGATGCTGGGCCTGCCGCCCCTCAGCGGCGAGCTTCCGCAGCCCGTGGATTTCCCACGGGGCGACGCCACCGTCGTCGAGTCGCTGCTCCGCCGCAAGGCCCGCCTTGACCTTCTTCTGGAGCGCCGCAGCGTCGGGGTGGCCGGCGCTGTGTGGAGCCTGCCCCGGTCCCTTCTCTATCTCGTCGACCATCTCGTCCCTCCTCGCCGGGGCAGCCTGGCCCCGGGCTTCGGGGTCTTCTGCGGCGGAGCATAGCACGGGCTTCTCAAACACGCGAGCACGTGCCAGTCACCCGCGAAAAGCCACTTCCGGTACGTGACTCCTCTCCCGCGAAACGCAAGCGAGAGCAGAGGACGCCACGTCCGGGGCGCGCCGGCCGCCAGCCTGCTGAAGCAGACGTGGCCGTCTGCCCCTGTCCGAGTACAAACAGCTACTCACGCTCGAAGACGCGGACGAACTCGGAGGCGTCGAAGTCGGTGGCCTCCGCGACGGCCTGCAGGCCGTGCCGCTATTCCGAGGCGAGCGTGATGGAGAGCCACTCCATCTGCCCTCCCGGCTTGATACGCAACTGCCCTCAACAATCGTGTGCTTCCTGCTCGCTACGAGCGCATATCCGTCATACGGGAAGTGCCAGAAGATGAGCAGCGAAGGGGCTAACCTTCAAGCGCCCGCGGCCGATACCGCGAGGCAGTCCTCAGGACTCGCGCGTAAGGAATGTCCGGTTCAGTTGCCGGAGGTTCCGACCACCCACCCTTCCTCCTGCAGCCGCGCCCAGGCTACTCCAATGTGGTCGGCAGGGAACATACCACGCTTGCGCTGATTCCAGCCATGGACTCTCTGGACCGCCTCTTCCACGGTCACCGCCGGGGGCTCGCCATGGATCGCCACCCAATGGACAGACGACAGCAATTCCATCCCATGAGGAGTCTCGAACCCTTCAATGAGTCTCGCCACTCTCTCCAGACGAGCGCAATGCTCCACGGCGCCCTCAAGATAGCTGGAGGCTTGTTCCGCCGCTCCCGGCAGCAAGTCTATCTCCACATCTGGCTTCTGAGTATCGCCGTACCCCCGCGCAAAGTGCCCCTCCATGACCTCCAGGAGTTTGTTCAGATTGTGAGCGTACGGCCCGTAGAGCCCCGCTTCGTAGCGCAGTCGCATCGGCTCGCCGGACTCCTGCAGGAAGTAGCCGAGCTTCTGAATCTCAAGGAGAGTGAGCCTGTACTTCAGCTCGGAGTACCGTTCCATCAGCAGCAGCATCAGTGCGCGCGCCAGGGTCATCCGAGGGCGAGCAGTCCCGACAGGCATGCGCATGGGTTCGGGGGTGCCGGTGGGCTCGAACAAGAGCACCTCGGTATCCGGCAGGGATTCCAAGGCTTGCACAATCATGGGCCGCACAATGCGCCAGTCAAGGCCACCGAGGCCACAGCCCAGTGGAGGAATGGCAACCGACCGTATCCCGCGCTCGCCCAGGACTTCGGCCAACGCGGCAAGCCCAGTCTCAATATCCTCGAGCCGCGAATTGCCCTTCCAGTGGCGCTTCGTCGGGAAGTTGATGATGTATCTCGGGCCGGTGAGCGCACCGGTCTCGTGAACGTACATGTTCCCCACCCGAACCTCTCCGTTCCTGCATGCCCTCTCGTAAGCTCTGCAGTTCCATGGAAACGCCTTTCTGAACTGCAGCGCAATTCCCTTCCCCATGAAGCCAACACAGTTCACCGTGTTCACAAGCGCTTCTGCCTCAGATTCAACTATGTTGCCACTCGTCACACGTATCATCTCGGCCCTCCCTAGTAGTACCACTCAGGTCGCACGGCCACGGGTCGGCGCAGGTTGGGAGAAAACGCGCCCAAGACACCCACGACCATGGCTTTCATTTCGTCATTCACAACCGCAATCTCGCGTATCAGCCGCCAATCGCAGGATTGGTACACGAGGAACTCCGCTTGCTTGCGGCGCTGTCGGTCCATATCATCGACGGTGGTGCTCCATCTCTTGGCATGGACCGCCTCCCAATCCACCCTATCAAGATCGTCAAGGCTGTCAAACCACCGTGTGTAGGCAGCTATTCCATGACCATCAGTGAACACGAATCCTGCCCCACTGGCAGCCACGTCCTGAGCCTCCGCGACCAGGTACACAATCGGAGTCTGGCCCCCATTGTATCCATGCACACGGCCGGTATTCAGTCGGAGCAGCATGGGTGATCGCGGACCGAGGTAGAATGCAACGTAGTCGTGAATCACACCTCCCGGGCCACTCTTGACGACTCTTGTTTGCCGAACACTCTGAATATCCACGTCATGGATAGTCTTGTATGGCAGCCCATCCTGAGGTGAATGATGCGGTGCATGCAGAGCACTCCGCGTAAGAAGGGTGGACAGATTGTCCACATGCGTCAGGCGGTAGATAGGGGTCGGGAGCGGCATGCTCACCAGTTCACCTCCACGTGAGTACCACGCGAGATACTGCCGTCAACACGATGATAGCGGATGCACTTGCGTCGGCGCAATGGCCGCAGGCCGCAGCTTGCCAATATCAGCGCAAGGACCAGGGAAGGCCGCCGAGGAACGCGAACAGGCCCACGGTGGCAATGTACTTGAGGGCGATGAACTGCCCCGGGTGCAGGATGCCGGGAGACGTGGCGACGGCGGTCAGTGTGCCATCCAGCAACCCGGCCACGAGGCCTACAATCACGCCGACAACGAGGCCCTGCGGGATGCGCTTCACGTTGCAGAGTCCCCAGGAACCTCCTCCGGCAAGCAGTCCGAAGCCGCCATAGAGCCAGAGTTGGACGCCTTCCGGGGCAACGAAGTCTATGACGAGGGCTGCAACCAGCCCGAGTACACCCCAGATAACGCCGGCTCGTAACAGCACGTGTGAAACTTCTCCCCTGGCTCCATCTCCACGCGCGGGACTCTGCCGCGCCCTGCGTCCACCGGCGACTCTCTCGCCGCTGGAACCATGCCGGCACGCGGGGAATCAGGAACCACGCCGACTATAGCCACGGGTGGTGGTGGTGTCAAGGGCAGTAGAGAAGGACCGTGCCCGAGCCGTCAAGGCAGCAACGCATGTGCATCACCTATTGATTCGGGGGACACCATGCCTATCTCCTGACACAACGTGAGGCGCGTCAGGTCACTAGGAGCCTGTCCGAGTAATAGCTTTGGGCACGTATGGAAGGTATAATTGGGGCAAAGCTGAGCGAGGGGGAGACGCGTGAGCAAGACGTTCCGTCCATACGAGCCCGGGCAGATGTTTCTCATGCCGGCATTGCTGCAGGACTGGCTGCCGAAAGAGCATCTGGTCTACTTCGTATCCGACGTAGTGGACCATCTGGACCTGGT
>JAUVZB010000008.1 GCA_030602785.1 Dehalococcoidia bacterium | reverse complement strand
GCCGAGGACGCACCCCACTGCGATCCGAGGAGACCTCGTTCCGGCAAAGCAAGACACCTCCGACCGTCACCTCCCAATGGTAATCTCCACCACAGATGATAGCGAAAGGTTCAGGACGGATTAGTCAGTCAGGCTCCTAGGGGCCTTGCCCGGAGGGACACAAGATGCAGAAGTGCACATACATGGACAACGCCGCCGCCAGCCGACTCGACGAGCGAGTGCTGGAGGCGATGCGGCCCTACTTCTTCGAGACGTATGCAGTCGCCACCTCGGAGTTCGGCTACTCGCTGGGCATTGAGGCACGTGAGGGGCTCGATGCTGCCCGGGAGTTGCTCGCGCAACGGATTGGCGCCACGCAGGAGGAGCTCGTCTTCACGTCCGGCAGCACGGAATCGAGCAACATGGCTCTGAAGGGAGTCGCACTGGCCCTCGGGCAGAAGAAGGGGCAGCACATCATCGTCTCGAAGATAGAGGACTTTCCCGTTCTCAGCAGCGCGCAGGCGCTTGAGCGCCTGCGCTTCCGCGTCACGTACCTGCCCGTTGATGGCGATGGCCTTGCCGACCTCGACGCCCTGGAGAAAGCCATCACGAAGGAGACTATCCTGGTCTCTATCCAGCACGCAAACCAGGAGATAGGCACGGTGCAGGACATTGCGAGCATCGGGAAGCTGTGCAGGGACAAAGGCACGCTTTTCCATACGGACGCTACCCACACGTTCCCGCGCGTGCCCCTGAGCGTGCGGGATGTTCCGGTCGACCTCATCACGATTGCGGCGCATACGATACACGGACCACATGGCATCGGCGGCCTCTACATCCGCAAGGGCACGCCCGTAACGAAGTGGATGGACGGCGGTTTTCAGGAATTCGACCGCCGTGCCGGTCTGGAGAACATTCCGGCTGCCGTGGGCTTCGCAAAGGCCGCAGAGCTGATTACGGAAGAGGAGACAACGCGCCTGCGCGCAATGCGAGACCGCGTAATCGACCGGCTGCTCCATGAAGTGCCGAATACAACGCTCAACGGCCACCGCACGAACAGAACACCCCAGAACGCGAATGTCACGTTCCACTTCGTGGAGGGCGAGTCCGTGACGCTCCATCTCGACATGCGTGGCTTCGCGGTGAGCACAGGCTCCGCCTGTTTCTCGCGGTCGCTTGAGGGCAGCCACGTAATCTTCGGCATCGGCGGCGACCATGAACGGGCGCACGGCTCCATCCGTTTCACCTTCGGCCGCTACAACACGATGGAGGAGGTTGATGGCATCGTCGATGCTGTTTCGCAGGTCGTCAGAGATTTGAGGAAGATAAGCCCTCTCGCACCACGCGAGGACAACGGGTAGCACGCTGTTTCGCCCCGGCTCAACGCCACGCGGGAGCGGATCAGTAGCTACACCGAAACGCTACGAAGGGAAGTGAGAAGACGATGTCCAGGACGGTAGTCATTATCCACACCAACAGGCTCGCGGGGGAAGACCTCATGAACTTGTTCGCGGATATTGCACCCGACGTCACGGTCAGGAACATCATCGATGACAGCATGCAGCCGGAGGTACTGGCGAATGGGGGCGTCACACCCGGAGTTCTGCGACGCTATTGCAACTACGCCGTGCAGGCTGAGATGCTTGGAGCGGACCTTATCTTCAACCAGTGCTCATCAGTGGGCGAAGCGGCGGACATCGCGCGCGGCATGGTGAACGTTCCTCTCGTCAAGATAGATGAAAGAATGGCCGAGGTCGCCTGTCGCACCGGCAGCCGCATCGGAGTTGTCGCTACTGCCTCCTCCACGATGGGGCCGACCGTTCGCCTCATTCAGAGGACAGCGGAGCGGCTCGGCACGGAGGCAGTCATCACAGAGGTGCTCTGCGCGGAGGCATTTGAGCGCATTATCGCCGGCGACCGCAAGGGGCACAACGAGATTGTCCTCGCCTCTATCCACAAGCTGATGAACGAGGTGGACGTCGTCGTATGTGCGCAGGGAAGCATGCTGGCGCTACAGCCTGAATTGGGGGAGACTCCCGTTCCCGTCTTGATGAGTCCGCCCCTTGGAGTCCAGCACGCGGTCGATGTCCTGACAGCGCTACAATACTGAGAAAGGCGTGCCTGGCAGGGCTGTCGCATCTGTGGAGTCCACGGGATGTCACTCAAAGGAAGCTAAGGAGGACAGAAGATGAGTTCCCCGTACAGCGAAAAGGTGCTCGACCATTTCAGGAATCCCCGCAACGTGGGTAGGCTGGATGGCGCCAACGCCAAGGCAACCGAGGGTAGCCCGGCCTGCGGCGACATGGTGAGCGTGTACCTCAAGGTGGACGATGAGACGAAGCGCATAGACAACATCACGTTCGAGTCCTATGGCTGCGCCTCGAACATTGCCACGGCCTCTATCATCACGGAACTGGCCAAGGGCAAGACGCTCGACGAGGCCAGGAAGATAAACTGGAAAGAAGCGGCCGACGCGCTCGGCGGTCTGCCGGCCATCAAGGTGCACTGCTCCGTGCTCGCGGTGGACAGTCTGCGCGCAGCCATCGAGAACTACGAGGAGACTCACGGGCTCGTGAAGGAGCGGCGGCCAACGACCGTCGAAGAGGTCCGCCGACGGCTCAAGAAGGTGATGAACCCCCTGGTTGGCCTTGACCTCGTCAAGACAGAACTGCTGACTGGCATCGTGGTTGAGAGCGGCAAAGTGACTGTGGCCGTGGACCTGCCCGTTGCCAACCAGTTTGCCAACAACATCAGGCGTGAGATAATGGAGAAGATAGAGCCTCTGTGGGACGTGAGCGAAGTGGAGGTGAAGTTCACCGAATGAGCACGGACAATGTGGAAGAGAGGGTGCGCCAACTGACGATGCTGAGGAACGTGGGAGAGAAGACGGCCCACGTCCTTCTGGAGCTCGGTATTGAGACCCCGGAGCAGATGTTTCAGGCCGACCCCGAGACGCTCTTCGAGGAGATGAAGCACCGCCGGGGTGGCAAGCTCGACCGCTGTGTCCTCTACATGTTCCGCGGCGCGAAGCACGGCATCGCCTGGCCGGAGTGCAAGGACCCGTTCACCCCACCCGGCACAATGGCTTGAACGACTCTCGCGCCCGTGCGACTCACGAGAACGACGGATGGAAAGCGGGAATACTGAACCGCCCGGGCTGTGAGCAATGCGGAGACACACCCCTCATGCGGAACGCTGACAACCACGATGAATGTCTGAGGAATCCATGACAGTTCCCGAGCAGTCTCCGCAACCCCTCCACGTCTTCGGTCCGGTGCCGTCACGGCGCTTCGGCCAGAGCCTGGGCATCAACACGATTCCGCCGAAAACCTGCAGCTATTCCTGTGTCTACTGCCAGCTCGGCCGCACGAGTCGCCTCACCGTGCACCGCGAGCCTCACTGTGACCCCGGGGAGTTGCTCGGGGACGTCAGGTCCACGCTTCGGAAGCTCGCGGAGAGGGGCGAGCAGGTTGATTATCTCACCTTCGTGCCGGATGGGGAGCCGACACTGGACTCCAGGCTCGGGGACCAGCTCGACCTCCTGCGGCCAACCGGTGTGCCGCTCGCGGTCATCACGAACGCGTCGCTCCTCTCAGATGGCGACGTGCGCCGAGACCTTGCCAGGGCCGACCGCGTCTCCGTCAAGCTGGACGCCGTGCGCCACGATACATGGCGCCGTGTCGACCGCCCGCACGGGGACCTGCGGCTCCGGGATGTGCTGGACGGCGTGCTCCAGTTTGCACGGGAGTTCAAGGGGGAGCTGGATACCGAAACCATGCTCGTGAAGGGAATGAACGACTCGCCTGACGACCTGAAGCCGCTGGCGGCCTTTTTCGAGTGGTTGAGACCACGGCGCTCGTATATCTCGATTCCGATTCGCCCGCCGGCGGTCGAGGGAGTGTTGCCCCCCGGGGAGGACGTTCTCGTGCGCGCGTACGAGATACTGTCCGGGTCTGTGGAGCAGGTTGAGATGCTCATCGGCTTCGAAGGGGCCGCCTTCGCCTCGACGGGCGACGCTGAGGCAGACCTTCTGGCCATCACATCCGTCCACCCGATGCGTTCGGACCAGGTGGAGGCCTTCCTCGAGAAGACAGGGAGCAGCTGGGAGATGGTGGAGTGGATTGTGCGGCAGGAGAAGCTGAAGGAGGTCGCTTTCGGTGACCACCGCTTCTTCATCCGCCGATTTCGGGCACGGTGAGCCGAAACTGCCTGAAACCTGTTCCCCCGCGCTGAACCACATGGTAAACTGGAGAATCTGGCTTTCTTCGACTGTTGCTTTCCGGGAGGTTGAGGCTGGAACACGAGGAGTCAAGAGCACAGGGGAATCCGTCCAACCGCACTGCCAAACCCCACGAGTTCTCCGAGTTGCGCTCGTCCGAAGAGACGTGCCGCAGCCTTGTCGCGGACCTCAACGACATCGTGTGCAGGGCCGACGCTGAGGGCAATATCACGTACATCAGCCACCAGGTTGAGAGCATCGCCGGCTACAAGCCCTCAGAGTTGATTGGGAGTCCTTTCCTGCGATTGGTTCACCCTGAAGACCTGGCCGGCGCGCTGGAAGTGTGGCAAGGATGCCAGGAAGGCAAGGTGGGAACCGCCGAATGCCGCGTGCTGGTGAAGAACGGCCGGTATCGCTTCGCTCGCCAGTCTTTCCGTCCGCAATTTGAAGACGGGCAGTTCGCCGGAGTGGCCGGCATCATCACCGACGTGACTGAGCAACATGAGGCTGAGAGCGCCCTGCGCGAGAGCGAGCAGAAGTACAGGGCTCTGTTCGAGCAGTCCATCGACGCTATAGGCCTGACGACCTCGCAGGGGCGCATCGTCGAGGTCAACGCAAGCTGGTTCCGGCTCTTCGGCTACTCGCCGGAGGACCTCGAGTGGCTCAACGCTCGCGACCTGTATGCGGAGCCCGAGGACAGAGACGTCTTCCTTCGGGAAATGGCGGAGAAAGGCTCCATCGTTGATGGAGAGGTGCGCCACAAGAAGATGGACGGCACGGTGATGGACTGCCTGCGCTCGGTGACCGTGCGCCGCGCCGCTGATGGCAGCGTGATGGGCTACCAGACCGTCTTCCGCGACATCACGGAACGCAAGAGGACGGAGACAGAGCTGCTTCAGTCGGAGAAGAAGCTGAGATTCCTCACGGACAACATCGTCGACATCGTCTGGACCGCAGACCTCAACTTCCACACGACATACGTGAGCCCTTCCATCAAGAAGGAGCTCGGGTTTTCTCCGGACGAGCGAAAGCGACAGCGCCTCGATGAGATGGCAACGCCGGACTCCGTCCGCGGGATTCTCGAAATCCTCCAGCAGGAGTTCGAGCGAGACGCACGAGGCAACGGCGACCCGGAGCGGGCAGCCACACTCGAAGTGGAATACTACCGCAAAGATGGGTCAACCGTCTGGATGGAGAACCTGGTCAGGCCGATACGTGGACCCTCCGGCGCCATCGAGGGTCTGCTGGGGGTCGCTCGTGATATCACTGATCGAAAGAGAGCGGAGGCAGCTCTGCGTGAGAGCGAGGAGGAGTTCAGAACGCTGTTCGAGCTGTCGCGGGACGCCATCACTCTCATTAGGCCGGATGGCACATTCATCGACGTCAACCAGGCATGGCTCGACCTCGTAGGATACTGCCGTGACGACCTGTCCAGCTTCAATGCTGTGGACTTGTACGCAGACCCGGACGGACGCAAGCACTTCCTCGAACGCATAGCCAGGGCTGGCACCCTTCTGGACTACGAGGTGCAGTTCAAGAGCAAGGACGGGACCGTATTCGATGGCCTGGCGAGCGTGGTGGCCAGGCGCGACAAGGACGGAAACACCGTTGCATTTCAGTCCGTCTTCCGCGACATCACGGAGAAGAAGAGAGCCGAGGCAACTCTGCGTGAGAGCGAGGAGGAATTCAGAACGCTGTTCGAGCTGTCGCGGGACGCCATCGCTCTTGTGCGGCCGGATGGCACATTCGTCGACGTTAACCAGGCATGGCTCGACCTCTTCGGCTTCTCCCGTGAGGAGCTTCCGGGCATCACGGCATACACCGTCCACGAGAACCCGGAGAAGCGCGACGCCATTCTCCTGAAAGAACTCCGTGAGACCGGCGGAATTACGAATGCCGAACTCCGTTTCAGAAAGAAGGACGGCACGGTCATGGATTGCCTCTGCAACATCGTTGCGCGCCGGGACGAGACGGGCGCCATAACGGCCATCCAGAGCAGCACCCGGGACATAACCGAATCCATGAGAGCCCGCCGGGAGCTGCAGGACTCGCGTGACAAGCTCAACGAGCTTCATGCCTATCTCGTCAACGGCCGCGAGGCGGAGAGGGCCGCCATCGCGCGGGAACTCCACGACCGGTGCTCTCAGCCCCTGAACGCACTGCGGCTGGACCTGTCCGATGCGCGGCGCAGGGTAACCCTCGGCGAATCCATCGACCCTGCGTCGCTCGACCGGATGGTGGAGCTGGTTGACGACATCTCCGGGGATGTGAGACAGCTGTCCTCCGACCTGAGGCCCGGCGTGCTCGACGACCTCGGTCTCTCGGCTGCAATCGAGTGGAACGTGCAGGAGTTTGCGTCACGGACGGGACTACGAACCAGTCTCCAACTCACAGCCGACGACTCCGCCATAGCCGCGAGCTGTGCAACTACGCTGTTCCGTATCCTCCAGGAGCTTCTTGCCAACGTAGTCCGCCACGCACAGGCGAGCACTTTGTCTGTGGGCCTGCGTAATTCAGGCGACAGCCTGGTCCTCACGGTCACGGACGATGGCCGCGGAATCACTGAAGAAGAGCTGGCAAGCAAAGAGTCGCTCGGAATCATCAGCATTCGCGAGCGTGTCAATCTCTTCGGAGGCAGCGTGGTCATCCACGGCGAGCCCGGCAAAGGGACAACGGCTGAGGTCACAATCCCCGTGCAACCGTGCCTGCCGGAGTGGGCCTCTCCTGACACGCCCTCCTGAGCACTGCAGTCGTCCCACGTATGAGTGGAAGGTGCCTCTGGCCTGCACAGCAAGCAGGACAAGGATAGCTCCTGGTGATGGGTGGCGGGGCTCCTTGCACGCACCAACGGCAAGTTCGCCCGGATGAACACCACTAGCCCCTTGAGTGCATAGAAAGACACCTCCTCCAATCCGTGTGCAGACAGCAGCGAAACGGGCGCAGTCCGCCACCTCTTCCGTTCGCATGAGACGATGTGCTAAGGTTTTCGTTCTGGTGAGCGAGTCCGAATCCCACTCCACAACCGGCCCACGCCGCAGCTCCGGGATGGCGCACGTCGCGGAGGGTGCTCCCACCCATCCGTTCTGGAAGTCACAGCGCGCCTACATCCTTGCCTCGGTCGCCGGCGTGGTAGGACTGGGGAACATCTGGCGCTTCCCCTACATGGCAGGTCAGAATGGCGGCGGCAGCTTCGTGGTCGCCTACACCTTCTGTATCCTCGCCATCGGCATCCCCATTAGCGTTCTCGAAGCGAGCGCGGGCAACCTGGTGGATCGCGGCCCCGTGGGCCTCTTCCGCCACATCAACCCGCGGTGGGGCCCGTGGGCGGGATGGTTCATCGTGACCATGCTCGTGGCCATCATGAGTTACTACCTCGTCGTCAGCGGCTGGACTCTGGGCTATGCGGTGGACGCGGTGAGAGGCGATTTGAAGACCTTCGAGGAGTTCACGGCCGGCTTCAACTCGCTCTGGTATCTACTCGCAATCGGGGGGCTCTGTTTCCTCGTGCTGCTGCGGGGACTGCGAGGTCTTGAGATGACTGGCCGGGTGCTCCTCCCGCTCCTGGTAGTCATAGTCGGCGGGCTTGCCGTCTACGCGCAGTCCCTCCCGGGCGCGCATGAGGCGCGGGAGTTCTACCTTCGCTTCGATGCGCGGGCGCTGCTGGAACCGCATCTCTGGCGCATGGCAGCCTCCCAGGCATTCTACTCACTTGCTATCGGCCAGGGCATGCTCATCACCTACGGGAGCTACGTCCCCAGGAACGTCAACGTGGTAACCTCATCAACGGCAGTCGCCCTCACGAACTCGGCGGTGTCCATCACCGCCGGGCTCATGGTCTTCCCTATCGTCTTCACGTTCGGCATCGCGCCCGACGTCGGCAGCGCACTCTCGTTCACCGCTTTTCCGCAGATCTTCGGCTCGCTGCCCGGTGGCCTCTACATCGCCATCGCCTTCTACCTGTTGCTCTTCGCCGCCGCGTTCAGTTCGTGTGTTGGCGGGCTTGCTGTTGTGCTCGCGCCGCTGAGAGACGAGTTCCGACTCCACCGCAGGAAGGCCGCACTTGTCGCCGTCGGCGTGACCATGGCCCTTGGCATTCCTTCGGCTCTCAGCTTCTCCTCTCCCGGCCTTCTTGTCGGAGGCATTCCGTTCCTGGACTTCATGGACCTCGTAACAGGCTCGGGCGTGGTCATCGTCGCGGGGATTGTCGGCGCAGCGCTCATCGCCTGGCTGCTGCCACGAAGAGAGCTGTTCGGCGCCATGAACGACCCCGGGCGCAGGCTGGGGCCGCTCCACTACTCAGCCGGCTGGATGATAGAGGTGGGGCGCTACCTGCCGATTGCCGCGCTCGCCATCATCCTGCTCGGCTGGCTTGGCTGAGCCGACGCCTTGCGCCGCGTCACTCTCTCCGGACAGCGAGCTTCCTTCCCAGCCCTGAGAGCAACTCCGCCACTGCCTCGTTCTCTGCCACCTCGCCCGGCTCCTCCGCCAGGGCACTCACATCACCGATCCACTGCATCTCGCACAGGTCCGAATAGGTTCTCAGGTTCTCCAGCGCCCTGCCCATCGTGTCATTCGCCACGGCAACGCCCGCGGCCCTCTTGCCCTTGAGGAGAGGCCAGATGGGGACGGTCCTGTCCATGAAGTTCTTGAGCAGGCCCGACAACATGTAGAAGTAGACCGGCGTCCCGAACACGATGGCATCCGCCGCAAGCATCTTCGGCAGCAGTTCTTCCATACCGTCCTTGATGATGCAGACGCCCGGCTGCCTGTCATCACCAACCTCGCACGTGAGGCAGCCCCTGCAAAGCCCTATGTCCCTGTCTCTCAGCAACAGCAGCTCCGTCTCAGCTCCTTCCGCCCTGGCGGACTCAAGCACCGTCGTGAGCATCCACTCCGTGTTGCCTTTGCGTGGCGACCCGCAGATAGCGATTATCTTCATCTCGCAGTACCTCCCCGGGGGCGCTTACCCCTGCGGTCGATTGTACACATGGACGGGCGGGCGGCGCACATCGGCCAGCGCGCGCCCTGCAATGCTGATCGCGTTCTGTCTCAATGCTCGCCTCGCTCAGGGGTGTGGTGGGGAGGGTAGACATGGCGCCCCCTGGCATTCAGCCACATGCGGCACGGGCGGTTCGCGGCATGGTGTACACGGCGACACTCGCGCCGCATTCAGGAATGAGCCGTAGTGCCTCAAAAGGGATGATGAGCATGAAAGAGAAGTCAATCATCATCGTCGGAGCCGGCATGTGGGCCACGTCCGCGGGGGCTCTCCCCATGAATGCCCTCTCGGGCAAGAGGGTTGCGGAGGGCCTGTGTAAGGCCGACGGGAGGGCCTTCACTTCGAGCGCAGCATAATGTCCCACGAGTCATTTGCGTCGCCTCGCGTTCCGTCGTAGACTCGCTGCATCAGAAGTGCGGGGGTACCCATGGCAAAGGCAGTCCGCAGTTATCGAAAGGACATTGCCGTCCGGTGCGCACCGGCCATAGGGGGCGTAGTTTGCCTGATGGTGGCTGCAAGGATGACCAATCCATCAGAATCGACCTTCGCGCTGCTCGTCATCGAGGGCGTGGCACTTGTCGCCCTCG
This sequence comes from Dehalococcoidia bacterium, assembly GCA_030602785.1. GTDB lineage: Bacteria > Chloroflexota > Dehalococcoidia > GIF9 > AB-539-J10 > SKVJ01. The sequence continues at coordinate 43,922 of JAUVZB010000008.1, read as the reverse complement.
CAGTGTTCCTCGTGAGAAGGTACCTGAGAACACCCGAATAGGCTCCGCCTTCGGGACTGCGTAGACACCCGGATTCGTCGGCGTGCCCGGGTGCGCGGACTCTTGTTCCGCAGGCACGGGAACAGCCTTCGCCGGGGCGTTCGTCGAGCACAAGGCCCCACGCAAGCGCGTGATGCAGAGCATCCGCAGACAGGCCCCTCGCTGCGGGTGGTGGGGTAGCCCGGTAGAGAGCGCGCCCCCCACGCAGGTGTGCCCTGGTCAGAGGACGTCCAGCAACATGACGAAGAGTTGCCGCACAAGGACAATGATGAAGAGCCACGTGCCTGCCGCCAGCAGGAACGCGTGGAAAGGTCGCATGGCGCGCTTGAGCTGCCCGTAGAGGCCGGCAAGGATGACTATGGAGAGCATGTATGCCATGCCGTTGACTACGATTACCGACCAGCCCCATGTCAGGTGAGGAAGAAGCAGCACCCAGCCGATAACGAGCGCCAGCGCACACACTGCCGCGCCGACGTAGGCCTTCTTCGCCTCCTCCCGCCGCTGATAGTTCATGCCTTTGCCTCGTTGCAGATGCGAGACGCGGGACTTCCTGCTCCTGCAACAGGCTAGTACGCCGATTCGATGCGGTCAATAGCGTGAGCGCTGCGGGCAGGACGCTGGTCCATCACATTTTCGTACTGCGTCGCCCGTACGTGTCCGCCCCTGCACGGAATTCGCAGAATCCCACCTTACCATTGTCTTCAGTTCATCACGCCGTGCACTCCGAATTGAGGATTCCGAACAGCGAAGGCGATTCTCCATCCCCCCTTCTTCTCGTCGAGTCACTAACTCGGGCCAAAGCTCTTGAAACAGGCCTCTCCGCCCACTACAATCTCGTCGACATGATGGCAACAGAATCGGCGCACGTTCGTGACGCAACGACACATGACCTGCCGGCCTTGACAGCCATCTACACACACGCCGTCGAACACACCACGGCCACGATGGACATCTCAACGCCGACGCTTGAGAGCCAGGGGGAGTGGTTCCGGCACCACGATGAACGGCATCCGGTGATGGTTGCGGAATTGAACGGAGAGGTGGTCGGCTGGGCCTCCATAAGCGCATGGTCCGACCGGTGCGGCTATCGAGACACAGCCGAAGCCTCGGTATATGTCATGCCTGAACGGCACGGACGGGGTGTAGGGAAGACGCTGATGAAGGAACTGGTGAAGCGGGCACGCCTTATAGGCCTCCACGTGCTGGTGGCCCAAATCTCGACCACGAACCAGACGAGCCTCAACATGGTGCGGGGCGTCGGGTTTGAGGACGTCGGAACCCTGAGAGAAGTCGGACACAAGTTCGGAATGCCGGTGGACGTGCAGGTCCTCGAGATGCTGCTACACGACTGACTTGATGCCTAACATCCACCGTAGGCAGGCGCTCTCCCCCTGTGGTATCGTTCTGTGACAGGTCTTGCGCCCGGCATTGGAACGAACACGCCGCGCCGCTCGGCCTCGCGCCGAATTCCATCACAGTAGAATGAGGAAGTACCGCTACTACGAAGTCCTCGAGCTAAGCGGGGAGGCCACGCAAGAGGACATAAGCACCGCCTTCCGCCGGCTCGCCCGCGCCTGGCATCCGGACCGCAACCCGGGCAATCAGGAGGCTGAGGCCACTTTTCGTCGCATAAACACCGCTTACCAGGTGCTCGCCGACGAGAAGACACGCGCAGAGTATGACCGCAGCCCCGTCGAGTGCCCCACTTGCGGCACGCACGAGGTCATCACCATGAACGACCACCGGTGGCAATGCAAGCACTGCGGCTGTCGTTTCGACATCTCGGGCTCGGCCGAGATCTATGCCATTGACGCTCCGGGTTCGCCGCCACTTCGGAGGGCCCGATTCCGCGCCTTTCAAGCTACCCAGTGCTCCTGGTGCGCTCTCTTCTACGACCGCCAGCCCTCCCTCTGTCCCTACGACTCACCGCAGACGAACTGCGACGCATTCAGGGCGGTCACCGAGAACCAGCGAAAGACACACCTGGCGAACGCCGCGTGGCCGGCGCTCGTCGATGAGTGGCTCAGGCCATCGGCCGAGCGCGGCCTGGTGAAGAAGTGCACCGCCTGCGGCGCGCTCAGCCCCAACCCCTCACACGTGGGCGAGCCATGCTGGAACTGCCACCGGCCACTGCGCGACGAGTGCCCTCACTGTGGTACGCCCATGCTTTTCTACGACATCGAGCAGGGCGTGTGGCGTTGCGCAAACAATCAATGTAGCGGGCGCAGCTTCTCTTTCGACAACACCACGGGCAGATGGGACATGGCGGTACTCCATGCGCCATCACCGCCTCGGAGAAGGCGCCGCCGCCCTCCCCCTTCACAACCGGCCTGCCCGCATTGCGGCGCGGGGCTCATCTACAGCGACGTGCAGTCCTTGTGGTGCTGCGTGGTGTGCAGGAACTTTTTCACACCGCAGCAGGCAGGGTATGCTGCTCCACAGGACGGCCCTGTCCCGGAGTACGTCACACGCGGCCGAAGGAGAGGCACGAGGAGCGTCCGCCCCCGCGCGGAACGCCCGCGCCGATCGCGACGTCCTCCCGAGCCGACCATAGGGCCGCGTCGCAAGAAGTCCACGGGAGACTATGCCCTGCTGGCTGCCGCCATCGGCCTTATCCTCATCATCGGCACCGTGGTCATCATGGGGCTCACGGGGCACATCTGACAGGGGCGACTGACTCACCCACTACGCGCCGCTGACTAGGCAGCCGTAGAGAGAAGAGAGGCCCTATTCTCTACCACTCATGCTCAGGCACCTCGTCAGTCGTCAGTCCAAAGGCATGTCCTGTACTGAAGGCGCTCTCTCGACCGATGATTGCCTTGCCGCATGTGGAGCGCTAGAATTGCAGTGGTTACCGGGCCTGCTCCAATCGTTGGCTCGGAGAAATTGAGGGAAGTCGCGATGCCAAAGAGTTTCACTGTGATTATCGAGCGTGACGAAGACGGATTCCTTGTCGGCACGGTGCCGGCGCTGCGCGGTTGCCATACCCAGGCACGGTCAATGGACGAGCTGCTGGAACGGGCCCGCGAAGCGATCTCCCTATGCCTGGAAGTGCGTGGGGAGAACACCGCCGCGGAACTGGAACTGGTCGGTTTCCAGACGGTCGCAGTATGACCCGCCTCCCAAGGGTCACCGGTGAGCAAGTGGTGCGAGCCCTGCGTCACACTGGCTTCCATGCAGTGCGGCAGTGCGGCAGTGCGGCAGCCACGTGTACTTGAGACACGATGATGGCCGGTCAACCGTGGTGCCGCTGCACAGCGGTGAGACCATCGGTCCCGGATTGCTATCAAAGCTCCTGAGGGATATCGAAATGGACCGGGACACCTTCGCCGCTCTTCTCGATTGAGCAGAGGGCTTTCAAACAGCTCGCCTTGCTAACCATCGGTCTGCATTCTCCTGCTCTCCATCACCCCTCGTACTCAAGCACCTCTTCCACCGTCAGCCCGAAGGCCGGCGCAGGGAACTGCATCAGCGCGTGCCGCGCTGCACGGCATCACGGTGCGGTCCCGTTCGAGCCAGGCCCCATGTTGCATGCAGTACCATGTTCTCTGTGCCGGGAGTCACGCCTGCCTGTTTACACCGTAGCGGCACTGTGCCATATTGAATGGAGTACAGGGGACTGATTATGAGGATATCCTCCACAATGCCGTCGATGGACGAAGGACAACAGGCAGAGGAGTCCGGCTGATGCGGATACGCACCAAGGTGCTTCTTGCCTTTCTTCTGGCCATCCTCACTACAGGCACGACAGCAGTTCTTGTGACCAACACGGTTGCGGAAGACATCATCACCCAGCAGGTCAACAACCACCTTGAGACGACGGCACAATCGAGGGCTCGCCACATAGACACCTATCTACTGTCGGAGAAGCAGAGAGTCGAGCAGCTCTCGGAGAGCGTCGTCACGAAGAACCTCCTCGCAACGAGCCTGGGCAGCCCTGACTATGATTACAAGCTTGCCCTGGTTACCCGGAGGGCGAGAAGCACTGCCGCTGGCAGCCAGTTCGCTTACGACGTCTTCGTCCTCGACCCTTCAGGCACGATTGTCGCTTCAGACAATCCGGAGAAGGTGGGGCTGGACAAGAGTGAAGACTCCCTCTTCACCGGAGGCAAGGAAGGGACCTCCATCAAGGGGCCCATGCTCCCCGGTGACACGAAACTGCCGTCCCTCTCCTTTTCGGCCCCGGTGCTTGACGATGCGTCCGGAGCATTCCTCGGCGTGGTCGCCATGAGAATGTCGATGGGGGCGTTGAACGCAATCTGCAAGGACCGTACAGGCCTTGGCAGTACCGGTGAAACGTATCTGCTGAACCATGACGGCTTCATGCTCACGCCATCAAGGTTCATGGAGGAAACGTTTCTGACACAGAAGATTGAGACCGCCGTTATCGAGGAACACAGGGCAGCTTCCGAAGAACCCGGGGGCCAGCCCGACAAGATGGCATCTCATGTCTATGAGGACTACATGGGACGCGACGTGCTCGGCACACACGCCCATATCATGGAGGCAGACTGGATACTTGTCGTCGAGAAAGGCGCTGATGAAGCGTTCCGGCCCGTCACGGTGTTGGCATCTGCGGTGCTACGGGTGTTCGTGGTCCTGTTGCTGCTGGGGGTTGTGGTTGGGATTCTGCTCCCCCGCTACGTCTCGCGACCACTCATGACGCTGCATCGAGGTGTTGAAGAACTGGCGAAGGGCAACCTCGGCCACAGGGTTGGAACCAGCGCCAGAGACGAGATCGGAGAGCTATCCCGGGCGTTCGACACGATGAGTGTCAACTTGCTGGAGTCGCGGGAGCAGTTGGAGCAGTACAGCAGGGGCCTCGAGTCCATGGTTGCACAGAGAACAGAGGAGCTGACGAAGACAAACACGGAATTGAGCCAGGAGATAGAGCGGCGCAAGGAGGCGGAAGAGGCACGGGAAGCTCTCATCGAGGACCTTCGGCGTATCAACGAGAGACTGGACGCCTCGAACAAGGAGCTTGAGGATTTCGCATACGTTGCCTCACATGACCTGAGGGAACCGCTCCGCAAAATCAGCTCGTTCGGGTCCATCCTGGCGGACACCTTGAAGGGCAAGTTGAACGAGGACGAGGAGGAGAACTTCGGGTTCATGGTGGACGGAGCGCAGCGGATGCAGGCCATGATTGATGCTCTGCTCACCTACTCCAGGGTCACGACGAAGGCGAAGGCCGCAGAGCGAGTGGACCTGAACGACGTGGTGGCGGGCCTTCAGGAGCTTGAAGTAGCGACAATGCTTGAAGAGACAGACGGGTCAATGCGCGTGCCCGGGTCGCTGCCCGTGGTGCATGGGGACCCGTCGCAGATACGCCAGCTCTTCCAGAACCTCGTGGCAAACGGCCTCAAATTCCATCGAGATGGGATTCCTCCTGAGATAACCATCACCTCACGCGAGACGGAGGCCGGCATGGTGCGGATTGAGGTCAAGGACAACGGGATAGGCATTCCCGCAGAATACCTTGAGCAGGTGTTCACCATGTTCAAGCGCCTTCATTCCAGGGCCCGCTATGAAGGAACGGGCATCGGGCTTGCGGTCTGCAAGAAAATTGTCGAGCGCAACGGTGGACGGATAGGGATTGAGTCGGCGCCCGGCGAGGGCTCCACCTTCTGGCTTACGCTCCCTTCCCGCGTTGGGGAAGAGGAGAATGAGCGAAAGGAGTAAGCGGACGATGAATGCGATGCACCCACTTTCCATTCTGCTGGTGGAAGATGACCCTGCAGACCAGAAACTCATCAAGATGTCTTTCAGAGACCAGAGGCTTGCCAATGATGTGCATGTGGTGGGCAGTGGTGAGGAAGGGCTCGATTTCCTGCATCGCCGGGGCGAGTACGCCGACGGTGCCCCCGGCCGGACCTGATTCTGCTCGACCTGAACATGCCGGGAATGGGGGGCAAGGAGTTCCTCAGGCGCCTCAAGCTGGAGGAGGACCTGAAACAGATTCCCGTCATCATCCTCACCACATCCGATTCCGAGAGGGACATAATCGACAGCTACAAGCTGCAGGCGAGCGGCTATGTCCACAAGCCGGTGAGCCTGGACGAGTTCAAGCAGGTCATGCAGAAAATCGAGGCATACTGGTTCGTGTTGTGCAAACGGCCTCCAAAGGAGGATTGAGGGAGAATGGAAGACCGAAAGTCGCTGCTCAAGATACTCGTTTGCGACGATGATCCTGTAGACCGCAAGCTGGTTCGTGCCTACGTCAAACAGATAGACGACCGGGAGATTGTGCTGCTTGAGGCGGGAGATAAGGACGAGATCCAGAGCGCATTGGATAGAGGGAGCATCGACCTTGTCTTCATGGACCTCCAGATGCCGGAGAAGTCAGGGATGGAGTGGCTGACCGAGATTACTCACAGCCACGTGGCTCCGGTGGTGATGCTGACAGGGCTTGGAAGCGAAGACATCGCTGCTGAGTCCATCCAGGAGGGCGCGGTCGGGTACCTCTCGAAGGCAGGGCTGTCCAGGGAGAGATTGGAGAACGCAATTGACAATGCGCTCCGACGCTGGAGACAGGTGCAGCAGAGCAGAGCCAGTCAGGAGGAACTGGAGAGGCTGGCAAGATTTGACTCCCTCACGGGACTATACAACAGGCGAACGGTCCTGGGACTGCTCGACGACCAGATTAAGCGTGCGAAGCGCTACGATGAGGCACTCGCCGTGCTCATGGTGGATATCGACCATTTCAAGAAGGTCAACGACCGCTACGGCCATCTTGTCGGTGACCGTGTCCTCGAGGCTGTGGCGGCGGTCTTGTCTCAGTCCGTGCGCGAAGTCGACATAGTGGGACGCTACGGCGGCGAGGAGTTCCTTGCAACTCTGCCAAAGGCCGATACCTTGGCCGCACGCATAGTGGGCGAGCGGATGCGCAGGGCCGTTGAAGCAGCAGGGATGACGGCCCATGACGGAACCGTGTTCCACGTCACCGTCAGCGTGGGAATTTCCAGCTACAGGTCGGGTGAGGACCATCTGGAATTCATCGGCCGTGTGGATGATGCGCTCTACCGGGCCAAGCAGAATGGCCGGAACAGGGTCGAAGTGTCTGACTAGGGGACAACGCAGCCGAACGTGATTCTCCTCTGGACCAGTCATAGCCAGGGGTGTCCTTCGCGCCTGAGGCAACCACACGTCACCTGACGGGCGTCTACTCCAGCGGCAGGTCGTAGATGCGCCAGGTCTTGTAGCGGCACCCGCCCATGAACTCCGAGGACCTGATGATGCGGTAGTTCTCTTCCAGCAGCATGGAGGCCTCGCACTGCTGGTAGCTCCGCTGCTGCGCGTACTCCTTCACCTCCCCGTACAGGAGTCCATCGATTCCCATGCGGCGGAAACGTGGCGGGACACCGAAGAACATCAGCCTGACGAGCGGTATGCGCCGGCGCAGCCACATCAGTCTGGCCACGCGGACGAGGTCGGAATCGCCGTACCACTTCCAGCGCGGGCGAAGGGCGTAGTTCGGGTCCGGCAGCGCGCCAAGCACAGCGGCGGGCTCGCCGTCAACATAGGCGAAGCGCATCAGACCGGGGTCTATGACCGGACGCAGCGTGTCCGCGATGGCGTCAGCCTCGCCATCCGTAAGAGGCAGGAAGCCCCAGTTTGCGGCCCAGGCCTCGTTGAAGAGCTTTGCTATCAGGCGCACCTCGGAGCGCAGCTCCTTGAGGTTGACCTGGCGCGTCGTGATGTTGTGTCGCCGCTTCGCACGCTCACCCAACACCTTCAGTGCCTCGTGGATGGGCGTTTGAATGTCCATGATGTAGGCATGGTAGTCCATCGCCATGGTGAATCCGTAGCGCTCCATGAACTCCCCGTAGTACGGAGGGTTGTGGGTCAGTTCCACAGTCGGCGGGAATTCGAATCCGTCTACCAGGATGCCCTGGCGCTCGTAAGTGCTGTTTGAGTATTCGCCCGGACCGCGAAGGACCGTCATGCTTCGTTCCCTCACCCAGTCGCGCGCGCGGTCAAGCAGGGCGCTCACCACGTCATAGTCCTCCACAACTTCGAAGAACCCGAAGGAACCGATGCGGCATCCGTGATGCTCATTGAACCGCCTGTTGATGGCAGCCGAGACACGTCCGACCGTCTTCCCGTCGCGCCAGGCCAGGAAGTGAGTGACCTCGGCCTCGCGATGGTACGCGTGCCTGGGAGTGAGAAGCCCCGAAAGGCCGAGAATCCGGCTGCCGAGCAGGTCGCCGCGCAGTGGTGGCGTCCAGCAGGGGTCATTGCGATACAGGCGCCACGGCAGTTCGGCGAAGAGCTTCAGCCGTGGGTCTCCGAGAGCGATTTCCTCGACTTGTACGTCCACTGTCGTACTACGAGACTCCTTACATGCCGGAGTCGACTCCCGGGTGACAGGAGAGGGCACTGCATCGATGCCGGGCGCCGCACCGGGGACTGTGAGACACGGTCCTGCCTGTTGGCCGCACAGCATACCAGAAAAGACTATCGCAAACCGGGGTACGAACTGCGATGCTCCGTTCGGAGTCTGCGCGTGTGAAGGCTTGGGTTCATTGCGTCAGCACCAATCGTCACATACAATTGCCAGACATCCCACATTGAGGCGTGAGGTACGTGCCGTTGGATTTCGAGGTCTATTGCGACGAGAGCAATCAGGAACTGCTCTGTTCTGCCGGACGCACCCCACGCGCCCCCTTGTCAGAGGAAAGCAGCCGGTTCTTCCTGATTGGCGGACTCTGGCTTCCGGCTGCGAAACGCAGTTCAATGAAGGCACGTATTCGGGAGGCCAGGCTACGTCATGGGTGCTTTGGAGAGGCGAAGTGGCGGAGCATCAGCCCTTCCCAGCTTCCATTCTACCTGGACATCATTGACATCTTCTTTGAGGCAGGTGCTGACATCAACTTTCGCTGCATTGCCATCGACTCACGCACGGTGGACCTCAGCAGGTATCATCAGGCGGATCAAGAGCTTGGCTACTACAAATTCTGCTATCAGTTGCTGAAGCACTGGACGGAGGATTTCTGCAGCTACCGGGTATTCTTGGACACGAAGACTAATCGCCTCCGGACCAGGCTGCAGACCCTGAGACACTTTCTGCAGGCTGCCAATCTGCTGGCCGAAGTCAAGAGTGTGCAAGCTGTGCCATCTCGGGAATCCCCGCTAATCCAACTCACCGATGTCCTGCTGGGAGCCACGGCAGCGAAGTTCAATTCGATTACCACCAGTCAGTCCAAGCTGGAAGCCATCCACAGGGTCGAGTCCCACCTGGGTCATCCGATAGCACCGACCACCAGATGGGTTCGCAAGTTCAACGTGTTCAAGATACGCCTCCAGTGACCAACGACAAGCCTGGCTACCCTCCTCTGGTCACATTCGCCACTGAGGACGAGTATCGTGCGCACTTCCAGAAAGCATACTGCAGCGGCGTTGTGGCCACTTTCGACCGCATGCTGGTCCGATTCCGGAAGAGAGATTTCGACCACGCCTTCTATGAATCATCCAGCCGCTCAACCGGCACCAAGGACCTCTTCTCTCGTCAGCGGGCGGAGAGGATAGACTGGATCGGGGCGGCCCTTCGAGACCCTGAGGCCGAACTCTACTGCGGCTGGGACTCCAAACGCAGGAAAGAAGACAAGACACGGCGGGTCGCAGTCATCCAAGGCCACTACGTTGTGGTAGTGCAGGCAAAGCCTGCCTGCAAGGGAGAGTTCCTGACAGCCTACGTGGCGGACCCTCAGACCATCGCGCAGATACGCGGCCACACGCCCTGGCAATCGCACGTGCCGAAGAGAAAGAAAAGCCGCTGATTCGCCAGGCTGGTTCAGCGGCCGAAACCTCTACGGATTCCCTACTGTAAGTAGAGAACTACCGCAATTGTGGACTGCTCTGACTCCCTGTGTCAACTCAAGCCGCACGGAACACTTGACTCCACACCAAGTCGCAGACAACCCGTACTGGCGTCTATGGCGCCTCACCACCACACGACCCTCTGGCGCATACTACTACGCTCGGGCGAAGGTGGCGGTTGTCCTTGTTGTCACGCACCAGCTGGGAACTGCAGACCGTGAATCGGCCGTCCCGCCAGCACGAAAAGGATGATGTTCCTCGATGTTCTCGCGTGGTCCGCCTGTCCGTCCGCCACTGCTTCAGCCCCACCACCGGCCTTGATGGGCCACGTTCCAAGTATGCCGCAGCGGTCTTCGATGAGGAAGAGCAAGGCAAAGGAGCATGCGATTCCTCTTTTGTTCGAGAGGTGTCGCACGAGTGTGCTAGCATTCCAGCAAGCGGCTTGCTGGTAGAAGGGGTGTTGGCAACCCGAACCTGTCGCACGTCGCCTTCTGCTACGGAAGCCGTCTCAACATCCAGCAGCCTGTCCACAGGCACAACTGAAAGGAGACTCAATGACGCGACTCTGGAAATCCGACGAGGAACTGTTCGATCTGGCCAAACGAGACCTGTTCACGGCTGTCGTGGGCGACGTGATGGACCAGATGGGTTTGCAGAAGCAGTTCCTGCCACCGCAGATCAAGCCGCTGAACGACGACATGGTCGTTATCGGCCGGGCGATGCCCGTGCTGGAAGCCGACGTTTTCGGCGAAGCCGAAGGCAGTGGCGCCAATCCAATCATGAGGAAGCCGTTCGGACTCGTCTTCGAGGCGGTTGATAACCTGAAGCCCAACGAGGTCTATATCTCCGCCGGTTCCAGCCCCACCTACGCCCTCTGGGGCGGCCTGATGAGCGTTCGCGCGATGCATCTCGGCGCAGCCGGAGTTGTCGTCGACGGCTATTCGCGAGATACCCGCGAGATCCGAAGCCTCAAGTTCCCCTGCTTCTCGTACGGCAACTACGCCCAGGACCAGGGTCCGCGGGGCAAGGTGATGGACTACCGCGTGCCGCTGCAGATTGGTGAGGCATACGTCAGGCCCGGCGACATTCTTTTTGGAGACCTTGACGGCGTGTGTGTCATCCCGCGTGAGGCTGAAGAAGAGGCATTCACTAGAGCACTGGAGAAGGCACGCGGCGAGCAGACGGTGAGGCAGGCTCTGGAAGCCGGCATGAGCACCGTCGAGGCGTTCAACACCTACGGCATAATGTAGTACCAGCACAGCGGAGGAGGTGCCCGATGGCACGCATTACCGGTCTCTCGACAGCGGTTGTCCAGGCCAACTTCCACTGGACCTACGTGCGGGTCTACAGCGACACGGACGGAGGTCTCTACGGGACAGGGGAGTGCTTCCTTGCCCCGGGACTACCCGGGATCATCGCCGAGTTCGCCGACATTCTTATTGGCGAGGATTTCACGAGCATCGAGAGGCTGGTCGAGAAGATGCGCTGGGCCGCCACCGGAGCCGGGGCTACCGCCGGCATCATCTGGAACGCGATAACCGGCATCGAAGCGGCCCTGTGGGATTTGAAGGGGAAGCACCTGGGCTTGCCCGTCTGGCAGTTGCTTGGCGGCAAGTTCCGCGATGACGTGCGTATCTACGTTGACTGTCATGCCGCCGGCGCACTCGAGTGTCTCTCTCCGCTGCTGCAGCCAACTGCTCCCTCATGGCGCGTCGAAACGCCGTCGCGAGACCTCTCTCCCGAGGAAATCATCACGGGCTCTGCTGAGCGCGCGGCCGAGATGGCACAGCGCGGCTACACGGCGATGAAGTTCGACCTCGACCTGCCAAACACCGTGTTCGACTCGGCGACCGGCTACACGCTGACGAGCAGGGAGATCGACTGGATGGTTGGACTCACCGCAGCCATCAGGGATGCGGTCGGACCGGACGTGGACGTCGCCATGGACGCCCACTGGCGCTATCGTCCGAACGAGATTCTGCAAGTCGCTAAGCAGCTTGAGCCGATGCGGCTGCTCTGGCTGGAGGACCCGGTCCCGCCGCACGATGAGCAGTCACTGGCCTACCTGCGTCAACACACGACCACGCCCATCGCCACAGGCGAGAACCTGCAGCTCAGGCAGGGGTTCTGGCGTCTCATTGTGAACGACTTGGTGGATGTCATCACGCCCGACCTGCAGAAGGCCGGCGGCCTGGCTGAGGGCAGGAAGATAGCCGATATGTGCGCGGCCGCGAACAAGCCGTTCGCCCCGCATATGATTGGCAGTCCAATCGCAATGATGGCGAGCGCGCATCTGTGCCTCACCATCCCGAATCTGCTGGTGTGCGAGTTCCATGCTCACGATGTGCCCTTCTTCTATGAACTGGCACAGGGCGACATGTCCGAGTGGTTCCGGCATGGCTGGGTCACACCGCCGGACCGTGCCGGATTCGGCATCGAACTGGACGAGTCCGTCGGCAAGCGCTACCGCTTGCCGGGCACCAGGTGGTTCGACGAGGCGATGAGGCGCGAACTGCCGACCGGTGCAACGGTTCCGTAAACTCACCCTCCGTCATCATGCGGTTCCCGTGGGCACAACACCCACCAGCATTCTCACAGCCAGTGATTCAAGCCATGCACCCGGAACGACAACCCATCTGGTCCCGTTCCGTGAGGGCAGACCCGGCCAATCCTCACAGTCAGAACAGGGTGACTTCTGCGCGAGAGAGACACCATTTGCCCACAAGGCTCGCGTCCACACATCTGAGTGATGTAGAATCCTCAACAAGCCGTGTCGTGGAATGTCCAGACGTCAATGGGGGGTGTGCGATGGCGACAACCGCTGAGTACCAGGGAATGCGTTGGCGCAAGTGCGACCTGCACATTCACACTCCTGAAGACACACGTCATTGGCAGGATGGGTCCTTCAAGATCGCCAGTCCTCGCAACGAGGCGCAAATGCAGGACCATGCTCGGGCATTCCTGCGTCGCTGTCACGAACTGCAACTCGAGTGCATCGGCATCACGGACCATAACCTCACGGACGAGAGGGATCCCCACCAGTGGTTTCTAACCCACCTGATTGACCAGAACGCTACGGTCGCGAAGGAGATGGGACGGGAACCTCTCACGATCTTCCCGGGCTTCGAACTGGACATCCGCTACCACGTCCTTTGTCTTTTCGAGCCACTTCGGCGAAGCAGTGGCCTGGTTTCCCTCAACGACGCTCTCACAAACATGGGACTTGCTCCAGGAGCCAGGATTCGAGATGGCGTCCTTCGACAGCCCACATACAACGGACAGTGCTGTTCCCTGAAAGAGGTCCTGACAAAGGTCCAGAAGGAGATGAAAGGCATTGTGGTTGCAGCCCACGCCTTCAGCAAGGACGGCATCTGTAACGATCCCGCAAACAGCGGTGACTACAGAGACAACGAAGACCTTCTGGCCTTGGAAGTGAACACTTGGGAGCCCAGCAGCGACAAAGTCAAGTCGATCTTGGGCGGCACCAATTCTCACTGGCGGCGGGAGTCGAGGCGTGTACCGGCTGGCATTTGCGGTTCGGACGGCAAGTCGCTGGGCGATCCTTCACAACCCAACGCGGTGGGATACCGCCACACATGGATCAAGATGTCACACCCCTCCATTGAATCCCTGCGCCAGGCATTCCTCGACCATCAATCTAGGATTGCCCGACAGCCCCTTCGCCCTGTTTCCACGCACACCCACATCACAGAGATGCAGGTCGGGGGAATGAGGTTCCTTGAAGACCAGCAGTTGGTGCTGTCTCCCGAACTGAACTGTATCATCGGGGGACGCGGTAGCGGGAAATCAATGCTGTTCGAGAGTCTGCGCCTGGGCATGCGAGGTGAGATGTCTCTTGGACAGACGGAGACAGAGTCGCACAAGGCAGCAGAGCAGGTGAGACGCCTGCGGAACACCTTCACAGACAGTACGAGGATCGACCTTCACGTCCATCACGACGGTGTTGAGGACCACTTCGTGGTAGACAAGAAGGAAATGCCCGCTCGGATCGAGGGGCGTGACGTAGAAGACCCGCCCACGGTCTTTCAGCAACTGCGTCCAACAATCTTCAGCCAAGAGGAAATTACTCAGCTGGCCGAAAGGCAGGACTCGCTGGTCCAGTTCATCGACGCTCTATGTGCTGACCTTCTGGAGCCGCACCGAAACGAAGCGCGTAGGCTAACCGACAGGCTACGCCTTGCCAGACAGATGGAGAGTTCCCTTACGCGCCTCAAGGAAGAATTGGTTCACCTCAGACAGGAAGTGGCTGAACTCACCCGACAACTCGAGGCAAGGTCCCAGGTGCAGGATGAGCTCAAGAGACATCGCGCCTCCCAAGAGGCTGGCCGCGCCCTCAGGGCAGCTCGCCAGAAGGCAGATGAGACCCTTGCGGAACTGCGCACGGTCGCAGACGACGTTGAGAATAGGAGACTGCCTCTTGGCAGCCGAACACAAGACTTCCCCATTCCGGACTTCTTCACAGAGTTCGAGCAGGCTACGTCGATTGCCTACCAGGAACTCGCAGATTCCATACGTACTGCCGCCGGGCGATTCCGCAGCGGCATCGACCAGGCCACAGTTGGCCATCCGCGTTGGACTGAGCTGCATGCCGCCGTGGAGCAGGCAGAGAGTGCCTTTCTCAAAGCGTGTCAGGACAAGGGACTGACACCTGATGAAGCTGAGCACCTTAGGGAGACTGGCCAGAGACTGAAGGCCACTCAAGCTGCGCTTCAGGCTAAGGAAGCGGAATTGGATCGTGCCACCAGGAGCAGACCGAACTCAGACGAACTGATAGCACAACTGACGACCAAGTGGGAGGCCGAGACCGGCACCAGAAAGGCAGTGCTGAAAGAAATAATCGAGAGTTCCACGATGCCGCGGACGCTTACGAGTACGCCCTCGCCAGTGATCAAGGCCGACGTGAAGTATGCCGGAGACCGCGATGCCTTCTTGCGCTCTTGGAGCACGCTGGCTCCGGACCGCCGCAAGAATGTGGGGCGGGACTGGGACCGATACTCTCATGACTCGGGAGACAACAACATAGGTGACAAGCTGTTCGACGCCTTTCAGGCGGCGATTGCCGACAATGAAGGCTCAGTTCCATACGGCAATCCTGTCCAGTGGCTTGAGAGACACCTCGACGCACACGACGTCCCGTCTCTTATCCGGAGGTACCGCAGTGACCTGCAGGAGATTCGGCACGAGCACGCAGGGCAATGGTTCGAGCTAATGATGACACGCGTACCGGATTCCGCGAACGTGATCCTTCTCCGAAGTGACGGGACACCTGCCGGCTCATTTGACAGACGGGATCTCTCCACAGGACAGAAGAACACCGCCATTCTGTCACTACTGTTGGCCCACGGCAGCGGCCCGGTTCTTATCGACCAGCCCGAGGACGAGCTGGACAGCGAATTCCTGTTCCATGAGCTTGTGCCAATGCTCCGGCAGGCCAAACTCACTCGACAACTGATAATCGTGACCCACAGCGCCAACATCCCCGTCAACGCAGACGCGGAACTGGTCTACGCGTTGAGGGCGGAAGGGGGCCGCGGTGTCTGCAGAGCTCAAGGAGGACTCGACAGGCCTGACGTCACTCGAGCTGTGCTGGACATCATGGAGGGGTCTGAGAAAGCCTTCCAACTACGCAAGGAGAAGTACCACTTCTAGATACGCGCCGATCAGGGAGTTGCCACCATGTACGATGACACAACGACACTGCTTGTCGAGATCGCAGCCGGAGAAGACAGCTACCTCGAACTGAAGGAGATCATCTTCAAGGGTAATCAGATTATGCTTGGAGATGCCGGCAAAGCAACCTCAGAGCTGGCAGAGGTGCTCTGCTCAATGGCCAATAGCGATGGCGGCATAGTGCTGCTGGGTGTGCGCAAAGATGGCACTGTTATCGGCATCACGCGGGAGAAGCGTGACGTTCTGGAACAGTTCGTGGTAAACGTCGCACTGAACAATTGCAGACCACTGATTCAACTCGTTCTCGATTGGGTCGAACTGCCGGACGAAGATGGAGCACTACAGTTGTGTCTGAAGACATGGGTGAAGAAGTCGGCCTATTACGTTCATCGGACGTCAGGAGGGCGCTACTTGGGGAGGCTAGGGACTCACCGATTCGATATGCCACCCGAGCAACTTGGCAGGCTTCTTGCAGCCCGAAGCCTGCTCATCCCTTTTGAGGAGCGACCGGCACTCGGGCAGCGCTTGGAGACAATCGACCGATCCCGTGTCGATAGCTACTACAGCCGAAGGTTCGGTCGCAGTTTCCAGGAAGACGGACTGACATTCGAGAGGCTGCTTGTGAACTTCAGACTTGCGGTGGAGATTGAGGGGAGTGTCACACCCACAAATCTTGGGATTCTGCTGTTCTGCGAGAGTCCCCACAGGGTTCTGAACGGAGCTTACTTGGACATCGCGGCCTATCGGCACGACGTACCGGATGGTGAGACCGTCGATACGAAACAACTCCGCGGTCCGCTGCCTGAGCAGATTGTTCAGGCGCTTGCATACTTCGCGGCTTCACCGCTGATTGCCACGGTGTCTCTCAAAGGCGAGTACGGCAGGACGGATCGCCCTGCCTACGTCAGCACTGCGCTGCAGGAGGCTACAGTCAATTCCGTTGTCCATCGTGACTATGAGATCGCCGGTTCTCAGATCATCATCCGCCTCTTCCCCAACCGCATCGAGTTCCAGAACCCCGGGGGTCTCCACAACTCCCTCACTGAGGAGGCCCTCTACACTGGGTGCCAGCCGGTCAGGCGCAACCAGTTGCTGGCTGGCTTCATGCGGGACTTCCCCAGCCCCATCACTGGCACGAGTTTCATGGAAGCACGAGGAGAAGGGTTCCTCAACCTTGTTCGGGACAGTCAACGTCTCTCAGACAAACGTCCAGAGATCCGAAGAATCGGCGATGCGACAAAGCTTACGGTCTTTGCCGCTCAGCACACTGGTCAGTATGACTAGGAACTCGGCCAATCTGGCCGCCCTCGATCACTGGCGCGGCGCCGAACGCGTATTCACGCTGGTCAACGACGGTCGTCGCGCAGCAAGCCAGACAAGTGCTCCCGATAGTTCTCGAAGGCCTCACGTCCCTCGCCGGTCATGCGAACTACCGTGTGCGGGTGACGGTCGATGAACATCTTCTCGACTTCCACATAGCCAACCGCCTCCAGCCGTGTTCTGGCATTCACTGTACCCTTGACAACAGACTGCGGGGAGGATATAAATATATATATCCGCATTTCGCCTCCCCGAGAGCGGACAGCAGCCTCCGGAACTCCAATATCTGCGTTGGGCGGCAATGAGGCAGACAGTAGTGAATCTGAGTCCAATACGAACCCACGGGAAATTCGCCGACGCGGCCTACGATGCGATTCGCACAAGCATTCGCATGGGGCATATTCCTCCCGGAACCAGACTCCACGAAGGTGACCTGGCGCTCGCATTGGGCACAAGCAAGACGCCTGTCAGGGAAGCCCTTGGCCGACTTGTGGCCGACGGCCTCGCAAGCAACAACGCGAGGTCAGGAGTGTACGTGACCCGTCTTTCCACTGACGAAATCGTCGATCTCTACGAGGCACGGGAGATACTTGAACCTCCACTGGCCAGGCTGGCAGCGGAAAGAGCGTCGGAGAGCGACATGAGCGCGCTCACGGAGAGCCTGAGGTCCTTCGAGGCATCTCTGCAAGCAGATGAATACGATGCACTCATGGAATTGGACAGCCAGTTCCACGAGGTGATTGCCTCCATCGCAGGGAACCGCGCGTTGGCACTCGCCAGAGAGCGGCTCGATAACTGCATCGCAATCGCCAGGGTTGCTTCCGTCCGAAGAGCGCACCGCAAGACCTCAAGCGATGCACTGAAAGAACACACGCGAATATTCGATGCCATTGCGAAACGCGATGGGAAGACTGCCGAGCGCCTCATGGCAGAGCACATCCGAAGAAGAAGGGAAGGAATCATTGGACGTCCATCGCGCCGGGAAGGCGAAGGCAACCTGCAACCGGGCACCTGAATGAAGACAGGTAAACGACTCGTGGACTGACCACCTCTCACACCGATTGACGGTGCTTATGTCAGACGCCACCAAGCCTCACTATCGCTCCCCGACCCTGGCCCTCGTTCTGGCTCCCCCCAGGAGCGCGTCTTGCTCCGCTGCCCATTCCTGCGCAGGGCTGTTCGCGCGCGGACGAGGGCAAGGGTTTCATCCCCCACATGCTACGCAAGGAGGAAGCTCCCCATGACGAATCAGATAAGGCAGCTGTGTCTTGCACCGGACGGCCAGACGGAGGTCCTGCAGGGCAACATCGCGTTCGCGGTTGGATGCGTACGTGGTGGTATACACGCCGCAGACGGCTATCCCGGAACGCCCTCAACCGAGGTCATACATCGGGGTCTTTCCCAGGTACAGGACCTCATCACGGTGGGATGGTCGGTCAACGAAGCAGTTGCCTCTGCGGTAGGACACGGTCACACTCTGGCGGGGCGCGACTGCGTGGTGACGATGAAGATCCCCTGCCTTTTCCAGGCAGGCGATATCTTCACCAGCGGAGCGCTCTACACACAGCCGCGGGGCGGACTCGTGTACTACATCGCGAGTGACTTCGTCCCCAGCTCCACTCAACATACAATCGATCCACGATACCTCTTCAAGAGTTGCTTCGTCCCCGTATTCGAGCCGCGCAACCACCAGGAGATGCACGAGTCTGCAGCGCTCGCGGTGGAGATTGCACGTACGTACAGGACTCCGGTTGTCGTCATGCCCAGCGGCATCCTTTGCCACAGCGAAGGACTGGTACGCATGATGGAGCCACAATCTCGCGGACCGGTTGAGGTGCCCCCGAGCCTCAAGCCGTTCAACGTGATGCCTGTTGTCGCCCGGGCTAACTATGACAATGTTGTCACAGAACGCATCCCTGCACTCACCAAGCTGGTGGAGGACAGCCCACTGAACCACTGGGAGAGAGGCACGGGCAGACTGGGTGTCATCACGTATGGCATCTGCGACATGTACACGCGCGAGGTGAAGGAGTCGCTTGCACCCGATATCGACGTCCTTTCACTCGCCTTCACGAATCCTCTCCCGCTGGATCTCATCCGCCGCTTCTGCGAATCCATAGATGGACCCGTCTTCGTCATAGAGGACGGCTATCGATTCGTACAGGAAGCGCTGCTCCAGGAGGGACTGAAGGTCAAGGGTAAGGACGCACACGACCCGTTGAATGAATGGTCCCCGGCACTCATCGCGGAGAAGCTGGGCTTTGAACTGACGCATCCCCGGAGTGTCGTCCCTGCGGTGCCCCGCCCGCCCGCCATCTGCCCCGGCTGTCCGTACCGCCTCTTCGGCGAGGAAGTGGCCGCGATGCGCAAGAAGGGGCTCATTGACGCGGTGTTCGGTGACATCGGCTGCTATGCACTTCTCTACTACCTGAACGCGGTCGATACCTGTCTCGCCATGGGCGCAGGTGAAGCCATGCGGCAGGGTTTCACTCTCTCGCGTCCCGAGGAGACCTGGCGGTGTCTGGCCGTGGTCGGCGACAGCACCGAGTGCCACACCGGTATGGCTGCCACTCGCAACGCCGTGTACCGGAACATGGCGGGCGTGAAAGTCGTCCTGGATAACTCGTGGGCTGCTATGACTGGCGGCCAGCCATCCCCCACATCTCCGGTGAACCTGGCCTGCCAGCCAATCAGATTCGACCTCCCCAAGACGCTTGAGACCCACGGCGCCAATCTGCATGTCGTCGCCGCGTACAACCGCAAGGGTGTCCACGACGCGCTCACGACAGCACTCAAGGACGCCGCGAACGGCACGTACTCCACGGTCGTCATTCGAGAGGGGGAATGTCTCAGGCAGAGCGATGTCAGCACGCAGCGTGTGGTAGCGGACCCCGACCTCTGCAAGCAGTGCGGGCTCTGCCTCATCTGCCCCGGCATAGAGAAGGACCCCGACGGCGTCCCAGTGATCAACCAGCTTTGTTCCGGCTGCGGCGGACATACCCCGTCGTGCCTCCAGATGTGCCCGTTCGGCGCGCTGAAAGCCATCGACATATCCGAACTCGACCGACCGGCAGCGCCGGTATTCCCCGCACCACCAAAGGCCGAAGCGCCGGCAGGAATGGCACACGACGCACTACCCACACGCATATCGCTCGCCATCCGCGGTGTGGGCGGCCAGGGCAGTATCTTCTCCGGCCGTGTGCTGACCCAGCTGGCCTTTCTCGCAGGCTACGGCGAGAAGAACATCGTCAAGGGCGAGACGCACGGCATGTCCCAGATGGGCGGCCCAGTCATCAGCACCTTCGCGTGCGGCGATGTCGTCAGCCCCGTGCTGATGCCCGGCACCGCCGACGTGCTCATCGCTCTCGAACATAGCGAGATACTGCGCGCCGGGTTCCTCGATACCCTCAGGCCGGGCGGCACCGTGCTGCTTGCCGACACGAAGGTGGTCCCACCGACCCTCCGTGAGGAGGAATATCCGTCGAACGAGCAGATAGACATGATGCTGAACACGTACAACGTCGTGAAAGTTGACGTGCTCGGCGAGGCGCTTGAACTCGGCGACCCGACTGGGCGCATGGCAAACGTGGTGATGCTCGGTATTCTCAGTACGACACCGCCGTTCGACGTCTTCCCTGTTGAGCTGTGGCACGAGGCACTGAGGAGAGTCAATTCACAGCCTGGAATCTGGGCGGCAAACTATGCTGCGTTCAATGCCGGCAGACGGATGCCGCAGCCCGTGGGGAGATAGAACTACCTTGCCTCCCCCCGCAGGAGCGATAACGGCAGAGGAGAGGGAGGACCCTTCTCTTGCACACGGAGTTGACACATGACAACTCGGGCCACGCTGCAGACACTGCTTGAGCCTGGGAGTATCGCCGTCATCGGTGCGAGCGAGGACACTACGAAACCCGGAGGCCTGTTGGTGAGGAATATCCTCCTGCGCGGCTACTCGGGCGAACTCCTGCTTGTGAACCCGAAGAGCGACGTAGTGCAGGGTGCCCGCACGTACAAGTCCGTCGATGATTTGCCGGTCGCGCCCGAACTGGCGTTCGTCGCTATCCCGGCCAGGCTGGTGCGGCAGTCGCTTCTGGACCTTGCGAAGAAGGGCACGAAGGCGGTGGTGGTGCTCAGCAACGGCTTCGGCGAGGCGAGTGAGGAAGGGCGACAGCAGGAGCGTCGTCTTGTTGAGATAGCCGATGCGCACGGCATTCTGCTCATCGGACCGAATTGCTCCGGCATCGTCTCTCATGCCCACGCCGGTAAGTTCAGTGGCCTGCCACCGGTGAGCAGGAAGGGTGGAGTGGACTTCCTGAGCGGCTCCGGCGCAACGGTGGACTTCGTCTACGAGAACGCCACGGCCCGCGGACTGCCGTTCAACTCGCTCCTGAACGTGGGCAACTCCGCCCAGACGGGCGTCACCGACCTGCTGAAACTGTACGACGAGGCCCGGGAGCCGGACGACTCCCTCATCAAACTGCTCTACGTCGAGGTCCTGACAAGGCCGCGTGAGTTCCTGGCACACGCACGAAGCCTCAGCCGGAAGGGATTCCTGCTGACGGGAATCAAGTCGGGCGCAACCGAGGCCGGCAGCAGAGCGGCAGCCAGTCACACGGGCGCAATGGCGACCAGCGACACTGCGGTGCAGGCGCTGTTCGACAAGGCGGGAATAGTCAGGGTGCAGTCACGGATGGAGCTGATCGACGTGGCGACGGCGCTCATCAACATGGGTGACCATCTGGATGGGAGACGAGTGGCGGTGGTGAGCGACGCGGGAGGGCCGGGAGTGATGCTGTCGGATGAGCTGAACCGCCAGGGCTTTGCGGTTCCACCGTTCTCGGAGCGCACCAGGACACGAATCGCAGGAGTTCTCCCGCCCGGAGCGGGGGTGGGCAATCCCGTTGACTGCCTTCCTACGAGGAACGCGGAGAGCATCAGCGCAGTGCTCAGCATCATCACCGAGGAGGAAAAGGAGAACGTCGACTACATCCTCCTTATCGACGGGGAGTCTGGATTGTCCGACACGTGGGCGATACTCGAGGCCATCATGAAGGCACAGGACACTCTCGACATCCCCGTACTGCAGTGCTTCCTGTCCCCAACCTCTGCGGCGGAGCCGCTGGCGAAGTTGCGAGGGGTGGGGCGCTGTTACTTCGACGACGAGGTGAGCATGGCCCGTGCACTTGGACGCGTGGTCAACAGGCCAAGGGTGACCTTGCCGGTTCGTGAGCTTCCGGGCTACGACCGCGCCTGGCTCTCCTCTCTGTTCGAGACCCTCACGGGGACGCTTGAGCCGGATGATGCGAAGGACGTGCTTCAGGCTGCCGGCATCAGGACGCCTGCTCTCGCGGAACTGACACAGAGGACCGATATGGAGGCGCTGGACATCCCCTTCCCGTGGGCGATGAAGGTAGTCGGGCCACTGCACAAGAGCGACGTTGGCGGTGTGAAGCTCGGCATCGAGAACATCGAGCAGGCGAGCATGGCCTGGGACGAGTTGATGCGCATCGAGGGCGCGTACGCTTGTCTTGTCCAGCAGATGGTGCAAGGCACAGAGGTCCTCATCGGCGCGAACCGCGAGGAGGGTTACGGCCACCTCGTGGCGTTCGGTCTCGGTGGCATATACACGGAGGCCTTGAAGGACATCAACTTCTGCCTCACTCCACTGTCACACGAGGAGGCGGAGAAGATGGTCCGCTGCATCAGGGCATTCCCGCTTGTCGAAGGGGTTCGCGGGCAGCTGGGCATGGACATCGAGATGCTGGCGGACTGGCTCATTCGGGTTGGACTGCTGGTCACCGACTTCCCGCTGATACGCGAGATGGACCTGAACCCGGTGAAGGGCTTCGGCTCAGACCTCTACGCCGTGGACGCGAGAATCATCGTGGACTAGTCTCTGCGCGGCAGTTGCGAGTCACGAGTCACCATACCCCTCTATCCGTAGGGGCGATGGCATGCCTCGCCCGTCCGATGGTGTATCACACAGGGTTGTGTTGGACACAGTTTCACATTGCCATATCCAGAGGCAGGGGCGCGTTGCACGTGCCCGTTCGTGGGTGGTGGCTCCGGGAATAGTCGTAGGGGCGATGGCATGCCTCGCCCGCCCGATGGTGTATCACACAGGGTTGTGTTGGACACGGTTTCACATTGCCATATCCGGAGGCAGGGGCGCGTTGCACGTACCCGTTCGTGGGTGGTTGGCTCCGGGAATAGTCGTAGGGGCGATGGCATGCCTCGCCCGTCGCCGTGTCGTCACACAACGCCGTAAAGGCCAACAGGGCCCTGAACAACAAGCCATCCGCCCGTATGCCGTATCTGCACGCTATCGGCTCAGTTCCGCCACCCTCTTCGGACGACGCAGCAAGCAGTACAGTACCGCGCCCACTACCAACGTGAATACGATGACGAGCGCCCAGACGCGCCGTTTGTTGTCCTTGCGGGACTCGTTCTTCAGGCAATCGGCAAGTACGGTCACCCAGAAGATGAAGCCGACGACACCGATGCCAACCATGGAAACGAGAGGAAGCGTGTTCTCCGGCACTTGCTCGGACACCACTGATACTCCAAGCAACACCTCCAGCAACGCACCAACGGCAATCGCCAGCCAGGACAGGCCGCGCCTCATCACGTTGCGTGCACGACGCAGGCCGACCGCTCCAACCGCGATGATGACGATACCGGGAACCAGCATCCCGGCAAACATGAGAACGCCCAACGCTTCCGTCACTCTCCTCCTGTTCCACTCACGCGGCGTTGTTCCCGCACGAGCAACTGGATTCCCCGTCGCGGAATACGATTGGCCTCAACTGCCGGGCCAGGAATACCGAGGGGCCGACACCGGCACGCAGAATGGCCGCTACGGATACACCGCCTTGTCCAGCACCCTCGGGTCATGGCCGGGCAGGACGTGGTCCGCAATGCGCTCGATAAGCCCAAACGTACGATAGTAGTCTTCCACGTTGACGAAGTTGATGCCCGGGATGTGTTTCTGGAGCTGGTTGCCCTCCCAGTTGTCGTACAGAGGGAGATTGTCGCCCGCGATGAAGTAGACGCCGTCCGTCGTGTTCACTGCCGCACCCTGCATGCCGGGAGTGTGCCCGGGCGCGAACACCGCAGTGAGACCGGGAGCTATCTCGAAATCGCCGTCCAGCACCTCGAATCTTGTCTTCAGATACGGCGGTGTCATACCGATGGTGGTGGACTCATACGCCTTGCAGTTCATCGGGTGAGGCACCGCGGCATACTGCAGCTCCGTTCTCTGGACGTAGAATCTTGCCTTTGTGAATAGCTCCTGGTTGTAGCAGTGGTCCCAGTGCAGATGCGTGCAGATGACAGTATCGATATCGCCCGGGGCCACCCCTATGTTGGACAGCGCCTTCACAGGTTCCTCGTCCGGACTCCTTCTCAGCGGATAGTGGTTCTTCGCTGACCGCTCCGGGTCGCAGCAACCGGTATCGACCAGGATACGCCGCCCTGCGCCCTCCACGTACCACATGAAGACAACGCTATCGATCATCTCCCCGTATCCAACGCCGAAGACAAGGTGGGACTTGGAGATGGTCAACGCACCTACACTCACCGGTTTGATGGCATATACAGACTGACTACCCATGGAAGTCCTCCTTCTGGCCATTCGCCGGAGTCTCCGTCACGCGCCGGCGCAATCAATCGCAATATATCAGACCGGATTCCGGCACGCAGGGACGCGCAACTGTTCCTTGTAAACGTGGGATGGGTTCCTCCAAACTTTACCAGCCGACTTCAGAGGGCTATCATCCACGAGGGGACAGCGTCGTGCACGACACCTATGCAATCGGGCTGCATTCATTGAATCCGCTCTTCCTCCGCGGTCACCAAGGGCAGCCATGCTTGATATCGACGGATGCCGAAACGGCATCCGCTTCTTTCTACAACGAGAGGAGGCAAAGCACATGAAAGGAACCATTGCAGTAGGGGCAGGCGACGGCATCGGACCCGAGATTATCGTTGAGGGCGTGAAGGTCCTCAAGGCGGTGGAGAAGAAGTACGGTCACGAATTCACGCTCAAGTACTTTGACATCGGAGGCGTGAGCATCGACAAGTTCGGTACGCCGCTCACCGATGAGAACGTTCAACTTTGCCGGGACTCCGACGCATTTCTCCATGGCTCCGTCGGCGGCCCAAAGTGGGATTACCTTGGGTCGAAGGCATATACGAACACGTGCGGACTCCAGATCAGGAAAGAATTCGATGTGTACGCGAACCTGAGGCCGGCCAAGGTCTACCCGGGCATGGAGGGATGCTCGCCACTCAAGTCTGAGACAGTCAAGGGAATGGATCTGGTAGTGGTGCGGGAGAACACCGGAGGTGCCTACTTCGGCCTGCCCAAGAAGCAGTGGGTTGAGAAAGGCGTGCGCTGGGCCGTAGACACTATGCTCTACAGCGAGCCCCAGATAGAGCGCATCCTTCGCGTCGGATTTGAACTGGCGCGGTTACGCAGAAAGAAGATTGCCTCCGTTGAGAAGCAGAATGTCACCGAGACGGGCAAACTCTGGCGCGCGATGGCCATTGAGATGAGCAAGGAGTACCCCGACGTCCAGCTTGAACATGTGCTTGCTGATGCGTGCACGGCATGGCTCTTGCGGAATCCCGCCAAGTTCGACGTGCTCGTGATGGCCAATCTGTATGGCGACATCATCAGTGACGAGGCTGCGGCAATCTCGGGTTCGCTTGGTATGGGTGGGTCCGCACAACTTGCCGGCCTGCCGACTGGCAACGAGCGTGCCTGGGGGTTCTACGAGTCTGCTCACGGGTCTGCGCCCGACATCGCCGGTCAGGGCATCGCCAATCCCATCGCCACGATACTCAGCGTCGGCTACATGCTCGAGTACACGTACGGACTCCACCAGGAAGCCGAAGCCATCGACAAGGCGGTGGCGAAGGCTGTGGTTCAACACCGCACCACGGACATCATGGAAGAGGGCAAGACCGCCGTCAACACGATAGAGATGGGCGACCTCATAGCGGCGGCCATCTAGCAGACGTGAACGCCTGACCACCAGCACCTGTGTCAACGTTGAAGGCGCCGGACTCCGGCGCCTTCAGTCATTCGAAATGAGAGGAAGCCCCGGCCGGGGCACTGCTACCTGGTCTTGCGCAAGAGCGCGGAATAGACTTCGTCGTGATGAGGCAGGGGCACGCCGAGTTCTCTCCCCTTGCGCACGGCATAGCCAATCATCGTCTCAACTTCCGTCGGCCGGCCGTGCTGGAAGTCGAGCTGCATCGACGTCCTGGTCTCAGACGGGAATCCCTCGGCTTTCACCATCGACTGCTCAACGATGCCGTCCGGCAAGTCGACCCCCACCTTGCCGGCGAGAGAACCGACCTCTGACATCATCTCAAGCAGTTGCTTCTTCCTGGCGGTGTCGTCCAGCAAGCCCCCGTGAGGCACCTCATAGAGGGATGTCAGGACAGACAGCGGTTCCACAAAGAGGTATTTCGACCACACTTCGCGGAGGATGTTGGGGGTCAGTTCCACATTGAGACCTGCCTCAAGAAACATGGCCTCGATCGCCCGATATGGCTCGAGTTCCCCATTCGGGTTGCCGAAGAAGAACTTCCGGGGGCCCGCCATCTGCTCGACGACGCCCGGCGACTGGATGTGCGTGGAGATGTAGATACAGGCGCTGAGCACATCGCCGCGACCCAGCCCTTCGCGCGCCAGTTCGGCGTTGCCAACACCGTTGCCGGGCAGTATGACCACGGTGTGGCTGTCGACGGCCACCTTCATCATCTTCGCAGCCTCGAGCAGGTCGTAGCCCTTAGGGCAGAGAAGCGCAACGTCAACCGTCCCGAGTTCACCGTGGGAATCCGTTGCCAGGGATGGTCTGACCGTGGCATCACCATCCTTGGCCAGCAGCTTCAGGCCGTTCTTTCTGATGGCGTCCAGGTGTGGGCCGCTTAGTTCCGCGAACAGTATCTCGTGCTCCCCACCGGGAGGGAAGCGGTGAGCCAGTCGTCCGCCAAGGTAGCCGCCGATTCCAACAACTGCAATCCTCACTGCTCGGTCACCTCCATGGTCAACATACGTGCGAATGTACCATAATGCACTTCGCATCGCAGTGGCTGCCGCCGACTACGACAGCACAAAAGGGGGCAGCCCTGAGGCCACCCCCTGCGAGTTGTTTCCTTCCAAGGGAAAGAGCTATTCCTTCTTGAGAATCAGCACCAGCGCGATGATAAGGACAATGCCCACGACGACAATCGCAAGGATGCCTGCCGTGCCGAGGCCGGTGTCCTGCTGTGGTGGCGCGGTGTCGGCCAGCACGAGGCGCGGCGGGCCGAGGACGCTGAACTGTCCCTGCATGCCGTCAACGGAGACCTGGTACGTGCCTGGAAGCGCCTTGGACACGCTGAAGACGACCAGCTTGCAGGAGCCACCTGACACGCCGACCGTCTGGCTCTGTTCGGCGTGGCCGTTAACCATGAGGGTCACGGTCTTCGTCCCATCCTCCTCGCCCTGATTGCAGACATTCGCGGAGATGCGGACCACCTGGTTGAGATGGACCTGCGTCGGGGCGATGTCGAGGTAGGAGACGGACATCTTCGCAGGCTCAAGCGGACTGACCTCCTCCCTTGGATCGAGCACGGTGATGTAGAGCTCCATGGTGGTGGTCACGGTGGCACTTGTCTCGGCAGTGCCGTTGTTGAGAATCTCCCCCGGTGGCAAGAAACTGCCCTTGTAGACATCCCTGCACTCATAGGTGAGACTCACGGTGTACTGCCCCGGCTGGGTATACACGTGGCTGGGATTCGCTGCCGTGCTGGTTCCACCATCTCCGAAGTCCCAGTGATCCAACTCCCACTCGCACATCGTGTACTGAGGGAATAGTTGTAGCAGCCCCTTCGCCGGCAGAAACGAAAGCTCCTCCACGGGCGTCTCGTCCGTGAACTGCACGCGAAGCGGCGCGGTGCCGCTCCTGGGTGTCGCCGAGAAACGGACGTCAGGAGGTGAGGGAGTCGGATTATCGGCGAGCGCCAGCGTTACCGCTGACAGCAATGAAGGAGCAAAAGCATTGAAAATGAAGAAGAGGGTGTTCGGCACTTTGTTTGCCTTGGTGTTGTCCCTGGGAATAGTGGCAGTGCCCTTGGCGAAGACGGTGGAGGCGGTAACAATCAATGTCCCTGGTGGCTACGCAACTATTCAAGCTGCCATTGATGCCGCTAACCCTGGTGACATCATCAATGTGGCGGCGGGGACTTACAGCGCTACTACCAATGGTGAAACCTTCCCGATAACGATTGGTAAATCTCTAACCTTAAATGGTGCTCAGTTCGGCGTTGACCCCACGGCAGCAGGGGCACGAACAGATGAATCAGCGGAATCAGTGATAGATGCTACAGGAGCAACTGGCAATGCTGTTGAAATAACGACAAGTGGAGTGACAGTTAACGGCTTTGCGGTTAAAAACGCTGCCAATTATGGGATAAAGATCGGCGATAGTGGCCAGGTGCAGGAAATCAACGATGTGGTGGTTTCAGATTGCATCATAAAGCAGAATAGGCGTGGGGTAGGCCTGTACTATATCACCAGCTCAGACATCAACAGGAATGTTATAGCGAACAATTCTGCGGGACCTGGAATGTATATTAACCACGCTACATCCACTACCATAATTGAGAACAATGTAATAACTGGCAATGCTGGCACTGAGCCAGCCAGTAGTGGGATTTTGCTATCTAGCAACCCCGGTTTACATACCGACCCGGTGATACAACACAATACAATCACCAATAATGATCCCATTGGTGTATACCTATATGGCGTCGATATCGAACCTCAAATCCTGGATAACGAAATAAGCGGTAATACTGCCGCTGGCATACAGACATACATTACTGAAGGGGGTACCTTCACTGGGAACACCATAGAAAATAATAGTGGAGACGGTATATGTCTAGGTGCTGGGCAGTCGGGCTCGGGACAGGTAAGAACCATAGAAGATAACACTATTACTGGCAATGGTGGAAACGGAGTATCAGGATTTTGGTTTTGCCCCGGGAATCAGACAGTCACAAACAATACAATAAGTGAAAATGCAGGTCATGGGATTTTTGTGGCTAGCGGAACTGTAAACATTACTGGCAATGATATTGTTGCCAACGGCAATGACGGCATTTTGGTTGATGTGCGCCGGCTTTCTGATGGAACCCCTAACGGTCCAGACCCGGATGTGACCGCCCAATTCAACAACATAAATGGCAATACCAATTACGGAGTAGAATACGGTTATACCGAGAAGCCATCAATAATTGTCGACGCTACCAACAACTGGTGGGGCGATGCCAGCGGGCCAGAGGATACTATCGGCAGTATTGAATGCGCATATGACCCCGTGACAGAGACATGGACTTGTGGTGACCTAAACGCTGATGGGAGTGGCGACAGGGTCAGTGACAATGTGGATTACTGCCCCTGGCAAATAGTTCCACCAGCAGGCCCACCGGCTGCAATAGAATTAACCGTCGATCCTCTCAATATCCCTGCCGATGGCTCATCGACCTCGGTCATTACAGCCAGTGTTACTGATGAAGCGGGCAACCCTGTAGCCGATGGCACCGATGTGCTATTTGAAACCGACGAGGGTAGCTTTGCCTCAAGCACAGTTATCAAACAAACATCAGACGGCGTGGCTACAGCAACCTTAAGCTCGGTGGCGAGCACCGAGACTATCGTTGCTACGATAACTGCAACGGCTGGCAGTGTGAAAGATGCCGCCGCAGTATTCTTCGTTCCAGAGGGAGAGGCTAACTCCGAGCAAACAAAAACCGAAATCATCGTCGGTAATGGCTTGGTTGATGCCGGTGCTACCGTTGACGGCGTCGGAGCGGTGGAGGTCGAAGCTAGTGGAGAACACATCGTCACTACCGCTAAATATGAGGAAAACCCCGGTGGCACTCCTACCTTCGAAGCCACAGGAGATTACTACGATGTCCATCTGGACAGTGCTAGCGGTGTCAACAGTCTCACAGTTAATTTCTGCCCGGTAGATGAGGACACAATCATCTACTACTGGGACGAGACAAGCGAAAACTGGAAGGCTTGTAGCGACCAGGTTTACGATGGCGGATGCGTTCTGGTTACCATCACTGACTCTACCAGCCCCAGCCTATCAGACCTGATAGGCCTCCCCTTTGCTACTGGCATTCCCACTCTGAATGATGAAGACGAGATCGACAGCGTGCAGGGAAGCATAAGGGTACAGGAAGCCTACGGGCCACCACCCGAGCCGGCAGACTTCGCTGCCTCTTACCTGCTCGTATCACCGCAGCAGGTCCTGCCCAACCAGCAAGTTGAGATTTCTAGCAACATCGCCAACCATGGCGGACAGACCGGCACCCACAGCGTAGTCCTCTACATCAATGGCTATGCCGAGCAGAGTCAGACCGTCGGCGTGTCGGCAGGCTCCTGCCAGCGGGTCGTCTTTAACGTTGTGAGGGCGGTTCCCGGCACGTATGTGGTCAGCGTCGACGGCATGCAGGGACAATTCACGGTGCTCGCACCTCGTGTGGTCCAGGGCTCGGTGCCCTCGCAGCAGGACAACGCCCTTGGCACGGCGGGAATCATCGCGATAGCCGTGATGGCCCTAGCGCTTGTCGCAGCGCTGGTGTTCGTCTTCAAGGAGAGCTAGTCTCAACTGCATCTGTACACAAGAACAGGGGAGAGACAGCAGAAGGCCTGCAACAACTATGTAGGGATGCCCTCCAGGCGCTTCTCAGGCATGAACGCGGGCGCGGCCCTATGGGGGCATGACAGGCGACTGCACGGTTTCTACAGAACGCCGCGCTTCCGCCAGTAGGCGAGCCACTCCGCGAGGTACTCGGTGAGGACTGGGATGGCGAAGGCGAGGAACCAGGTGGGGGCCTCGGCCGCGCCGGCGGCCTCAGCGACGGCGACGATGCAGAGCGTGAGCCCGAGGCTGAGGGTGAGCAGGCCACGATACGGGCTGGTGACCGGCGGCACCCGGAGCGGGGTAGGGGGAGGGGTGACAGGTGGCGCAGAGCCATTGTCCATCGGCTCGCCTCCAGTATCGGGAGCATCCGCAGTTTCCGCAGGGTCTACGCGGGTAGCTGTCATCGTTCATTCTCCTCCTTTCATGTTGTCGAGCCGGGCGGTGAGAGCGTCCACCTGGTCGGCAAGCTGGCGGACGGAGCCGATGAGCAGGCCAATGGCGTTGCCGACGCTGAGGGTTGAGTCGTCATCAAGGGACGCGGCATAGCGGGCGATGCGGGCCTCGCGGTCGGAGCCGACGCGGGAGCGGCGGGCCAGAAGCATCGCCTTCTTCTCAGGGCGAGTCTCGCGGGAGATCTCGCGGTCGAGGATGGCGCGAATCTCGTCGTGGTCGCGGTCGATGCGCCGGCGGCGCTTCTCGACCTTCTCGGCCTTGCGGTGCGATGCCCGGAGCATCGGCGGGATAGTCGAGCGGTCGTACTTGCGGCCGTCCTGCGGGTCTGCGCGCATGGCGCGGACCAGGGCGAGGTCGTCCGCTGAATCCCAGGGCGGGGTGGTGACATGAAGGTCGTCACACCAGACGTCGTCGTAGCGGTAGCTGCTCGAGCCGAGGTCATAGGAGCTGTCCGTCTTCGGGTCCAGGTCGCAAGACAGCTTGACCGGGCCGTTCAGGAAGCGGATGTCGCAGCCCGACTCCGACATTATGTCCAGTTCACCCGAGGACGGGTAGATGTAGTGCTGCTCGGTGCCAAGCTCGAAAATGAGGTCCTGCCCGGAGATGGTGATGCCGTAGTCGGAGTCAATCTCGACGTAGCCGATGTCGTACCACTTGCTGTTCGTGCCCGTCTTGACCTCCACGGCGCTCGACAGCAGGATGTTGCCGGCGGAGATGCTGGTCTTCTTCAGCTTCGCGTACGTCGTGCCGTCGCCCAGGCTGTCGAGGTCGTCTCCTATCTTCGACAGGTCGATGTCACCGGCCGTCGTGAGCCACTCCAGGACGATGTTGTCGGCGCGGATATTCTCGGCTTCGAGGTCCTTCACAACGAGCCGATTGAGGCGGTCGTATCCCTGTGGGGTGGGGTAGACCTCCAGCTTGTTGGCAAGGGCACGGACGCTGGACCAGCCGCCCAGCTCGATGTCGGTCTGCCAGGTGAAGGGCTTGCGGTAGCCTCCGGCGGCGTAGCGGTGCCGCACCAGGCCGACGTTGCCGGTCACAGAATCACTCAGGCGGGCGTCGGTGACCTTCACATAGTCCAAGGGCCTAACCGCGGGGGTAAGGGGCACAGTGAGCCGCGCTACTGGGGTGTGAAGCTGATACTTGGCCAGGATGCAGGCGGCAACGGCGGCCGCCTCCGCGTTGGACGCTGCGGCGACGACCTGGTACTGCGTCTTGGGCAGCAGCGCGTAGCTGGCTGCGTCCGTGGCGCTGCCGGAACAGGACGTGGGCCAGTCCTCGGGGTTGTGGGCGATGACCCTGTTGGGGATGACCAGCGTCTGCCTCCCGGCCTTCTGGAAGAAGGCGTGCGAGCCGGCTGCCAGGCTGAACTCCTGGTCATAGGTCGTGCCGGTGGTAGTGGGCGTGAACAGGTGGACCTTGCCATCGTCCTCCACGCGCATGACGCAGGTGGTGAAGTCCAGCAGCCGACGGATGCCCGCAAGGCGTGACCCGTTGGTGTAGACACGGAAGCCGTCCCTCGGCTTGTAGCTTGTGGCCATTGAGTCCGTGCTGTCCCACTGGTACGGGACCGCGTCGCAATGGGTGTAGCAGGACATGGTGGCTGCGAGAATGGCGTTCACCACGCCCTGCACCGTCGTGGTGTCGGTGCTCTCCGACACGTATGCATCCGAGGCGCGGTCCTCGGCGAGCTGCTCCGGGATGCCGATGCACAGCAGTCGACAGGTAAGCTTGCCTTCCTCGCTGACCAGTTCCTGCCGGATGACCCGGAGCGGGGGCCCGTCGCAGTACTCCGCGCCGGCGGAGCTGACCGCGCCCCAGCCGATGACGGCCTGGTAGCCACGGAGGTCCCTGGCAGTGAACTCTCCGTCGGAGTTGTCGAGGACAAGCTCCGCGGTATGGGAGTAGGGCTCCTGGACCTCATCGGCCGCGAGGAGCCTGGTGAGGGCGTAGGTATAGCTGCTGGCCCCACTGGTGAGGACGACGCGGACCAGGGGATCGAGAGTCGTCTGCTTGAGAGCTGCCTTGAGCGTTGCGCTGCAGGCCATGATTACCTCCTGTCACAGAATGGCGCGAACGAACTGCACGAGAACGATGAGCGTGGCTGTCAGGCCAAGGCCGAGCAATCCTTCCCAGAAGTCCGCGTAGCCTCCCGGGCAGCCTCTCTTCTCCGACCAGTACTCGTAGAGAGCGAAGCTGCCGAAGAGCAGGGCCGCCAAACCCGGGCTGCTGAGCGCAACCAGGGCCGTGACGACTCCGAGTCCGATGTGAACGATGGTGGTGGGCTTTCTCATCGTGTGTCCTCCGTCCAGAGCTCCCCGGTCTTGACGACGCGGTAGCGCTCGCGTTTGAGGGCGGTGAGGTCCTGCCGGAACTGCATGAGAAGGTCGTTGGCGTGAGCGCGGAGCTGGTCGGGGGCGCGGTCACCGACATTGACGCGGTTCACGGTGCAGGCAGCGTAGTCCAGCAGGGCGTAGCCGGCCGCACCGACCAGAACGATGTCCTCCAGGTACGCAGGGAGGGTCGAGCCTGCCGCGTCGACGGTGTGCTGTATCGTGTAGTAGACACAGACGCCGGCGCCCGCTGACGGCATGGTGTCGGCCAGCAGTGACAGCGTCGAGCCCCAGGTCTCAAAATGGCGCAGACGCCTCGGATAGGAGCCGACCGGGTACTCGATGGCGATGACCTCAACCAGGCCGGTGAGGGAGGAGATATCCAGCTCCCGTGAGGCGGGGTCGGCGATTGTGAGGCCAGTCGCTTTCATCTCCCGGGGCACAACGCGGTTGATATCGCGGATGGCGTGCTGGATGTGACGGTCAAGGTCATCATCGCTCCAGCGGTCGGCGGTCGCCTCGCTGAGGTCAATGCGCAGGCGCGACCTCAAAATCGACATTGTTGTTGCCATTTTCTGCCTCCACAGTGTCATCCGATTTGACAGATGCTTCCTTTCTCTGGCATTCTCATTCGCTTATCCGCCCGGTGCGTGTATCCGCAGCACTGCAGCGGTATTTCCCTCCTATCCCCCTTCCGGTGAGAGAGGAGAGGGGAGCCTCCTCTCTCACCACCTCGTGTCATACGGCGGGTGCAGGACACGCCGCTTGCGTGACATCTTCCGCCAGGATGAACATCCCTCAGGGCATGGGGCCCGCCTATCGGCCCCCGGCGGTCGGCGACCTTTCCCACGAGAAATCCGACACGCGTACTGCGTCTCCCTCCCGCCTGGAATGGGAATCCACAGGGCAGAAGAGCAGAGCGGGCTCCCGCTTCGATTGGATTCCATGCTGCGTCCTCCTTCGGCAGCAGCCTGAGGAAAGAGTGGGGGCCTCGCTTTCCCGGCAGATTCCTCCAGTTTCCGGCAGATTTCTCCCTTTTCTGCCCGCGGTACGAGTACCGCACTGTCGATGCAGCTTGACACGATATTCGTATGCGATTACCATGCGCTGAAGGAACCTGTGGTGGTACGGAAGAGGGGTAGGAAGACGTAGTTCGAATAGCTTCCCACAGGGTCCTCCTCTCCTTCGGGGAAGGGAAGCTGCCACCCCTTCCCCGCTTTCTTTGCCCCCGGGGGCCGGTCACGACAAGCCGCCTCATCTTCTGCACAATCTCCTAGTCGAGTGAGAACAGGCGCAGTGCGATACTCCACGCGTCGTTCTGGCCGGAGCCTCCCGCTGTGAACGGGTCAGGGAGCACGCCATAGCCTACGGCGGTCTTCGCGTAGACAAACACCGGGTAGGCGATGGTCCCTCCCAGGCCAAGCGGGCTGGGATAGGCTGGAGTGGAAGTAAGCCACAGCGTCGGTGCGCCATCCGAGATGAAGG
Organism: Dehalococcoidia bacterium; assembly: GCA_030602785.1. GTDB lineage: Bacteria > Chloroflexota > Dehalococcoidia > GIF9 > AB-539-J10 > SKVJ01. Next base: position 9,070 of record JAUVZB010000008.1, on the reverse strand, counting down.
CAAGGAAGTAGAGGCCTGCCTCCAGGTGCTGGTTGATGATGATGTGTTTCTCGCCGCTCGTGGCAACGTCCACAAGACCGGCGTCGAGGACCAGGCTTTCGGGGTAGCCGTCCAGGTCGTCGTCCCTGTAGATGCCAAGTCGCACGTGCTTGCCGGCGGCTCCGGTGTGGACATCGATGCCGATGCGGTCGAACGTCGCGCCGCGCGGGAGCGGGAAGTACTGCCCGTAGAGCTGGTCCGCCGTGAGGGCGGCCGTGTTGGTGCCCTGGCACAAACCGTAGAAGCTGCCGGGAACCATGACCTGCCGCGGGTCGAAGATGCGGGGCTTCCAGAGTTCGATGCCGTCGTGAATCTCTATGCCCATGTCATCACCCCCTGACTCCCTGGATGCTGATGCTGCGATCCGCGGACTGCGCGGCGCTGGTGCTGACCTTCACGTAGCGCCAACCGCCGATGTCGAAGACGGTGGCGTACGCGCCGGTCGTCGGGTCGGTCTTCGCGGCGCTGCCGCAGCCGAGCGTGACGAAGCTGCCTCCGGAGGCCGTGGCGACCTGCACACCGACGCGGGCCTCGTCGATGGTCGGGATGATGACGGCGAGGTAGCGGAAGTGCTCGCCCAGGTCGACCTCATTCGAGAGGTCGTCGTCCGAGGCGACGGTGATGGTGGCCGTCTTCCAACCGGAAACGCGCGTGGCGGACACGTCCAGGATGCCGGCGGAGTCCACGGCGGGGCACTGCGGCTCTCCGGCGCTGTCGTGTCCGTAGATGGTTCGCGGGAACTCTTCCATGTTGTTCCTCCCCGGGGAGGAGGGCTGTTGCGGGCCCCCCTCCCCGTGTCGTTGGGTCCTAGATCTCGCTCTCTCCGAGCTGCAGGTAGACCACGGCCACCAGGCCGGCCGGTGTGCAGTTCGTGGCGTCGGTGGACTTCGCCTTGACGACTATCGAGTCGCCCTCAGAGACGGGTATGTCGCCCTTGTCGAAGCGCTGCTCGCCGTGGGTTGCCCCGGAGGCGGTGCCTGAGCCGGACAGGGTGACTTCGGAGTCGGCGTCGCGGGTCCCGCCGACGTAGACGCTGAAGATGACGTCGTCGCCAGCGTCTTGGGCGGCCTCAATCTCGCAGTCGAGGCCGCGGATGTAACCGTCTTGGATGGCGTGCAGGACGGTCACGGAGCCTGCGCCCTGTGCGGGCGCGAGTGCCTGGTCGGTTGCTTCGAGGGCCGCTGCGTTCTTGTCGAGCTGGAAGGCCAGCGCGACGATGCCTGACATTTCTACTGCCATGCTGTGTTGTTCCTCCTCTGTTTCTGTTGTTTCGGTTCACTGGTTGCGGGGCGGCTTCTGGTGGCATGTGTAGGGGCAGGCTCCCATGCCTGCCCGCGGGTCGAGGGACGGTGTACAATCTCGCCGTGGGCAGCCAACCCGGTTCAGACAAGCCCAGCGCCCAATTCCCTCACCGTCGGTCATCGCTTCGACTTCCCGAATTCGACTACTCCGCCCCCGGCGCCTACTTCATCACCATCTGCACGGCCCGGAAGCTCTGTCTCTTCGGTCAGGTGGTGGCGGACGGCGTATCTCTGACTGCTGCCGGCTCCATGGTCGCCTCGACGTGGTCCCAGTTGCCACACCACTATCCGGCCGCGCAGACTGACGCGTTCATCGTCATGCCGAATCACATCCACGGAATCCTCGTTCTCACAGGCGGGCACCCCGATGACTCCCCTCCACAGGACGGGCGGGCATGGGAGCCCGCCCCTACGTCTGAACCCAACACCACCCCACAGGCGGGTTCGAAACCTGCACCTACATTCGGACTCTCGGATATCGTCCACCGATTCAAGACCCTCACCACGCGTCGATTCGCCGAACTCGAGCACAGCAGCGGTTCCAGGCCGACCTACCGCCGCCTGTGGCAGCGCAACTACTACGAACACGTCATTCGGGATGACGATTCTCTCCAACGCATCCGGGAGTACATTGCCAACAACCCGCTCGACTGGACTCTCGACCGGGAGAACCCCTCTGCCGGGCCAATCCCCACCCGTGCAAGCGTCACAGATCCGTGGCAGGTGTGACTCCCGCACCCGTTCCCCGTCGTAGGGGCAGGCTCCCATGCCTGCCCTGCGCCGACCATTGTCCCCAACAATCAGCCCCTGCATTCTCACGCCACACCGTTTCCACCACGGGATACGGGATGGCGGTTCTGTTGTAGGGGCAGGCTCCCATGCCTGCCCGCCATCCGGTCGTCTCACGCCCATCGTTGTCATCTCGACCTCCATGGCCTCCACCCGACGGGCGAGGCATGCCATCGCCCCTACAGATACACCACACCCCGTCCCCCCGCGGGCAGGCGCAGAGGCCTGCCCCTACATTGCACACCGTCCCCTTTGCCCCACGGGCGGGCATGGGAGCCCGCCCCTACGTTCGGACACGGCGCCACCCATCGCCCCCTCCCACGGGCAGGCACAGAGGCCTGCCCCTACATTCCGCACCTGCGCTAGTCCTTCACTCCGATGAGTGCGGCAGCGGTCACAGTTGAGAACAGGGCCAGGCTGACGTACCACTTGATGCGGTTGCGCGTAGCATCCTTGGTCTCGAGCTGGCCGACGCGCTCCACCTGCAGCATCTCGGGACTCGAGAGGCCGCAGAGAGCGCCCTCGCCGAAGCGCAGGGCGTAGATGGTGGAGCAGAGTGCTCCGGTGGTGGCGGTCTCGACGCTCGACGACACCGTGTGCGTGTCCAGCACCCAGTCGGACGCTCCGACGGGGATGCCGTTGTAGAGCTGCACCTGCTGCCCGAGGACGCCCTCGCCGACCTGCAGGTTGTTGCCGGCCGCCCGTGCGAGTGATTGAATCTTGCGCCGGCTGCGGCGCGACATGAGGAGCAGGTCGGGCTTGCCGCCCTTCACGGCGTCGACAAGCTGGTCGACCATCGCCAGCGTCAGCGTGGCACCGGACGCACCCGCGGCGACGACCTGGTCGGACGCAGCCGTGCAGTCGATGAGCTTCCGGACTCCGTCGAACTGCTTGCTACCGGTTGCGGAGTTGCCGTAGATGAAGTACTCCTCGAAGGTGTGCCGCAGGGCCTTGGCCTTCTGCTCGATGACGGCGGTCTCCAGGTCCTGGATGTTGGAGCGGGTCGACTTGAGGTAGTTGTCCACATCCGCGTCGCCGCCCATTATCTTGAGGGTGGCAGTGAGCTGTGCGAAGGTGGGAGTGGACTCGGCCCAGGTGTCGCCTACGTCGTAGAAGGCGATGGAGGGCAGAACGGACTCGCGGGTGTAGGTGAGGCCGTTGCCCTGGATCTGGATGAAGGGGAGCACCTGAAGGATGGGGCTGTCCTTCACGATGGTCTCGATGACGCCCTGCAGCAGGACGTCGTTCGATAGCTTTTCTGCCTCTATGAGTGTCAGTGCCATGTGTCTCCATTCCTCCCTGTCATTTCGATGGACCGGCGATGCCGGCGGCTATCTTCTCGCGGGGGCTGAGCCCTGCGAGGTCGGGGCCGGAGCTGACCGGCGCGCCGGCGGGGATGCGGGCCGCGTCCTTCTCGGACCGGAGCGCCGCGCGGACCTTTTCCACCAGGGCCTTCGTACCCTCTACCGAGGCCGCAAGCTCCTCCGGCGTCTCGCCGTGGATGAGGTCGGGCGGCAGCTCGGGATGCGCAAGCCGGAGTGCGTCGCGATAGCCGGAGACGGCCGCGTCCTTCCTCTCACGGAGGGCGGTCATCTCCGCCCATGAGTTGTCCAGCTCGTCCTGCTTGACGGTCAGCTCACTGCGGACCTGCTCGAGCTGCGATTCAAGCTCGCCGATGCGCTCGCCCTGTCCGGCGATAGTCGGCCCTGTCTCACCGTGCTCGCGCTGCTCGCCGGTGAGCTGCGACCCAATGTCGCCGCGCTCCTCCGGAGTAGAGTCTCCGTTGCCGGGGGCGGCAACGGCCGTGTCGTTATGTCCGTTATCCACTGCGTATCCTCCTCTCCTTTACTGTGAAGCGGCCTGCTGCGCCGGCAGCTCTCTGCTCTCTCACTCTGCCCGTGCATCGTGCCCCTTCACGCCATCAGAGGCCGTTCTTGAACGGCCTCTGAATCAGATCGCCGATCCACGCTCCGGGCAGGCATGGGAGCCTGCCCCTACATTGCTCGTGATGTGAACCGCTGCCCACATACACCACCTCGATTGATTCACCGCCCGACGGGCGAGGCTTGCCATCGCCCCTACAGATACACCGTCCCTGTTGCCCATGGGCGCTCTTGAGATCTGCCCCTACAGCCATAGTCCCCTATTCCACCTCTACCGGACTTGTCGGCGCGGAAGCGCCATTCGTAGGGGAGAGGCATGCCTCTCCCGTAGCGCCACTGATACGCGCCGCCGTTGGCCGCCATCACGATTGATTCCCGGGTGTAGGACGCGTTGCGCCTGCGCTTCGACAGTCGTGGGAGCGTCCTCAAACACAACCACGATCGGCTCACCACCCGACGGGCGAGGCATGCCATCGCCCCTACGGATACGCCACACCCCATCCTCCCGCGGGCACGTACGACGTGCCCCTACATTGCGCCCCATCCATCACCCCCACCACGGGCAGGCATGGGAGCCTGCCCCTACATTGCTCGTGATGTGAACCGCTGCCCACATACACCGCCTCGATTGATTCACCACCCGACGGGCGAGGCATGCCATCGCCCCTACGGATACACCGTCCCCGTTGCCCGCGGGCGGGCATGGGAGCCCGCCCCTACATTGGGGCACAGCCCTACCTCTCATTGGCGAACACGGAGGTCCGCCCCTGCGTTCGGACGCCACATCCGTTCCCCCATGGGCGGGCATGGGAGCCCGCCCCTACATTCCGACGCCACATCCACCCCGGGCACGCTGCCGCCTGCCCCACATCCAATCTTCCTGAACCCATCGTTGTCGCCAACAATGACCTCCTGTTCTGGTGTAGGGGCAGGCTCCCATGCCTGCCCGCCATCCGGTTGTCTCGCGCCCACCTTCGCTGCCATTACTCGTGCCCCTTCACGCGGTACTGCTGGTTCATGCCGAGTATCCGCTCGCGCTCGTCGCACCAGAGCCGGAACTCGGCGTCCGGGCTGCGCACGCCGAGACGGTCCATCGCCGTGCGGCGCGCGTGGATGCCCGCCTGCACAAGCCCCTGCTCCTCCTGCGCCATGCGCGTGGAGTCCTCCTGCAGGACCGGGCCCCAGACTGTGCGGTGCGTGACGCCGGAGAAGTCCACCCCTGCGAAGCGCTCCGCCAGCCGTAGGACCATCTCATCGCGCCGGTGGTAGACCGCGCTGCGGATGCCGCGCTTGCGCGAAACCTTCTGGATGAGGGAGTTCATCTCCATGGCGAGCGCCGCGCAGGACAGCTCCTTCTCCGTGCCGCCGTACGCGGCGCGGGGCGTCTCGCTCAGGTCATGGAGCGTGCGGTAGACGGTCTCGATGTAGTCGATGTGCAGCCTCACACCGCCACCCTGGAGCAGGTCCAGCAGGTAGGCCCGGGCGCCCTCCGGGACGGACCAGACCTGGCCCGGGGCGGTGCGGATGTCTTGGGACTCGTCCACGTTCTCGAGGACGGCGATGGGGTTGCCGGAGAACTCGAGGATGCGGGAGAGCTGGGAGACGGCGCGGTTCAGCTCGCGCTGCGGCTGGATGAGCGACGGGATGTCAGAGGTGCCCCAGAACTGCTTTGGCTCCCTCAGGTTCGGGAAGATGACGAAGGGGATGAAACCGTAGGGGTTGGGCTTGCGCTCGATGAGCGCATCGTCCACGTAGAGTGCGAACTCACGGTCGGTCCACAGCTCGGTCACGTGGGCCGTGCGCTTCGGAACCGTCACTCTGTAGAGCGTTGCCAGCTCCTCCTGCGACAGGCGGTAGCGTGAGGCGACGCGCCGGACGCGGGAGGGATCGTCGCCGGGCCACCACGCGTACAGGCCGGTGACGGGTGGGGCGGTGATGCGGACGCGCTCCGCGTCGGCGTCCCAGGTGACCTTGTAGCAGGCGTCGCCGAGGACGGCGCAGTCTATCTCCGTCTCATAGTCGAGCGAGTCGAGCCCGTTCTCGTCGCGCATCCGTTGCAGCAGCGACTCCGCATGGCAGATGCGCTCCTTGAGGGCGGGGTCGGCGCCTTCGGCGAACGGCTCGACGGGATAGCAGGCAGTGGAGAGGCCCTCGACGAGGTAGCTGGTGATCTTGTCCACCGCCACGCGGGCGTAGTTGAAGACGAGTTGGCGCCGGCGGGAGGACGTCTCCCACTGGACGCCGCGGTAGAAGTCCAGGTTGCGCCTGTACGCAGCCATGCGGTCGGTGTCACGCCGTGCAAGCTCCGACGGCACGAAGGCCGCCTCTGCTGTGCTGCCCGGGACTGAAGCTGCTGCCATTGCTGTCATGCTGTCTCCTTTCCACTCTCAGAGTGTGAACAGCGGTCTCTGGACCGCCGTGCGGCGGGCAGCCCGGAGGGGTTGTGGCTCGTAGAGGGGCTCTGCGCGCTCCGCGCCGCGGGCCACGCGCGGGGTGAAGTCCTTCACGGCTACGCCAAGGAGCGCGAGGCTCATGAGCAGGTCGTCGTGCCCCTCGGACGGGTCCACATGGAAGCCCATGGTGCGGTTGGGACGATAGACGGCGCGAGCGCGCTCAAGTTGGTGCAGCGTCTGGCGGTACTCGGGTGAGCCGTCCTGCGCGTAGAGCTTCAGGCGGCCGCCGTTGACCAGCGACAGCATCTCGTAGCCGAGGTCGGACTTGGAGCGTTCCGTGAAGACGAAGGGCTGCACGCGGCCGCCGAACTCCCGCTTGAGCAGTCCGGCCACGGGCTGGCCCATGCCCGTTGCGTCAACGACGATGCAGCGCGGCCGCCACGGGCGCAGCAGGCCGGATAGCTGCGTGATGAGCTGCGCGTGCGGGACGCCGATCCAGGTGGCCTGCTCGACGACCTTGAGGACGGGAAGCTCCGGGGCGGAGGGGCTGCGGCGGGTGGTCTCGACGGCCGCGATGGTGACTGCCGTGGAGTCCAGCTGGCGGGCGGCGGAGCCCTCCTGTCCGGACTGGGCCTCGCCGCCGATGTCGACGGCGGCGACGTAGGTCGCGCCCTGCTCCGGGGAGCGGAGGCGGGGGTGCTCCCCGAGCATGGAGGAGACCTGCGCACGTGTGAGCAGCCGTCCACCGCCGGCGATTGCCAGCAGCGCGTACTGCGTGCGGAAGAGCGGGTGGTCCTCGCCGAGGCGCTCGCGTTCCGAACGGACGTAGTCCCCGTAGGCCGGGTTCTGCCTTGCGACGGCGTGCCAGTCGTAGCGAAAGTGACGGCGGATGCCGTCGCGCTGCTCAAGCTCCAGGTTGGACTGCTTCACCTGCTCCAGCAGCGTGGACTCGTCCCAGGTGGTGCCGTAGTGGACGGTGGTCACGTTGGTGGAGGAGCCCATCGGCCGGAACTCCTTGGTGTACTTCTCCTTGCTGACGTCCTGCGACTCGTCTATCTCCAGCAGCAGGTCGGCCGTGTGGCCGACCACGTTGGAGTTCTCCTCCGCGGACAGGAAGACCACGCGGGCGGTGCCGAGTGCGACGATGTAGCCCATCTCAGTGCGGTAGAGGCCGCCGAAGCCGTAGTCATCAAGACGGTCCCTCAGGCGGCGCATGGAGATGACCGTCTGCGGCTTGAAGGTGGGGGAGCACTTGATGACGCTGCCGCCGTCTGCCATTGAGAGGGTGAGCAGCAGCAGCTCGATGTGGGCGGACAGCTCGTTCTTTCCGCCCTGGCGGGCAATCTCAACGGAGAAGGTGAGGCCGCTGCCGTGCCGGACGCTGTCCATGACGGCCCTGGCCACCTCCCGCTGGTACGGGCGAAGCATCACGGAGGCCCGCTTGACGCGGGCACCGAGAGCAGAAGGCAGTACGCGCAGTGCATACTGTTCGTATACGTCAGGGCTGACAGAATGGGCGTGTCGGGTTTCATTGCTTAGTTTTAGTATATGACGGAATCAAGGGGAGGTCAAGAACGTGGCTGGTTCGAGTTGAGAGGGCACGTGAATGCTGTGCGTTCTGTTGAACGCAGTCCCCAGAATAGCAGGCTAGCTGACAGAGTCGACGGATTCTCCCGCGCCACTCAAGGGTGGATTCCTAATCCGCGCCCAGAGTTCCGGCACGGCATCATGCCAGAACCGATTAAACTCGGCTTCTAGAAGAGGGTGGCGGAACTCCTTGATTCCAGTGTCTCGCGCCCGTCGTCCAAGATACGATCGCGTGTCCGAGTCCCTTGTGTCAGGGTCAGACCACTTCTCACGAAGCACCTGACAGATATTCCCGTATTGGCTCCAAGCCAGCCAGTACTCTAGATCCTCGACTGACATGAGTTCGAATTCCATGTCGCCCAAGTTCTGGGACGATAGCTCCTCACGTATCATTGAGATGAACATCGCGTGTGGATGAAGAGGCTCATAGATAACCACAATGGGCATGTAGTCCAATCCCTGATCCAGTTCAATCCCGGCCGACCCGCTGGCTAGGTCTTCAATCTTCGCTGGTAGCTTCAGTAGGGTGTCCAAGACGTTCCTGTGCAGCAGCGCGGCAATTTCATCGTAGTCTGCTTCAGTCTTCGCGCGCTTGTGCAGACGCCCCGACCGGCACTCGATGGCAAGTACAGTGTTGGCTACCCGTGCGACCCAGTCGGGCCCACCCATTTCTCCCCTAGGACCGGCGTACTTCGGCTCGGACCACACACTGCTGCAGTCAATCGACGAGCGCAGGAGCTTCCCAACGTAAGACTCGAACGCGAAGCCAAACCATGTCATGAATCGCTTGCGCTCGGAATCAGGCAACCTCTCGAGACAGTCATAATAGAGTCCGCGCGTTGCAGCAAGAACCGCCAACGACGGCACAGGCACGCAATAGCGTTCGCCCTTGAGAATCAGAACAGGCCTGTCAATCAACGGGTTGAAGCCAAACGCCCCTAGGAGCCTGTCGGAGAAACAGGCTCCTCGGCATCGGTACGAAGGGAGCAGATCGGCCACGGGGCGCAGGAGAACTGAATGCGTACCCTCGGCCTTCGTGAAGTGGTGCACCAACCCTGCCCTACTCTGTGTAGCCTCA
>JAUVZB010000070.1 GCA_030602785.1 Dehalococcoidia bacterium | reverse complement strand
TGAGGCTACACAGCGTAGGGCAGGGTTGGTGCGCCACTCCACGAAGGCCGGGGGTGCGCATTCAGTTCACCTGCGCCCCATGGCCGAGCTACTCCCTTCGTACCAATGCTGAGGGGGCTGTTTCTCCGACAGGTTCCTAGGCTGGTGCAGGCCGACGAGACGCAGGGCTCCATGACGGACATACACGAGCAGTCAACAGGAGGTCTATCGATGCAGACAATCAAGCCCGAACAGAAAGAGGAACTCGCGCAGAAGGCTTACGAGGCTGGCTACAGGTACCAGCTTGAGAAGAGATGCTGCAGCCAGACGTCGCTGGCCGGCCTTTTCGAGGTCCTCGAAATCCAGTCGTCGGAGATCTTCAAGGCGGCCACCGGACTCGCCGGCGGCGGCGCTCTCTTTGGCGATGCCGGATGCGGCGCCTACGACGGCGGTCTGCTGCTCATCGGCATGCTGAAAGGACGCGCCATGGACAATTTCGTCACCGAGGAGACAAACAGATTCAAGTGCTTCGAGGTCGGCCGGGAGTTGCACAAGAAGTTCATCAACGAGTACGGTACGGTCATCTGCAGGGACATCGAGACCAACGTCCTTGGACGCCCGTTCTTCCTTTCAGACAAAGATGACTATGCCAAGGCGGATGCTCTGGGGAACCACAGCTCCGTCAGTCCTGACGTTGTAGGCAAAGCATGCAAATGGACCGTCGAGGTCATCTTCGAGCAGGGCCTGCTCGAAGAACTGAACGCGCTTCGGGAGCAGCAGGCTTCCTCCTGAGGCAGAAGCCGCAGCAGCCGCAAGATGAGGCTACGGAGGGGGCGCCACCTGCCCCTTCCCACCTCCCGAGAGATCGGTAGGAAGACGCGTCGCAGCCGGGCCACGCGCCTGTGTGGAGAGGAATCGGGCACAATCAGCACGGTTCAGTATCGCGACAGCCCTCAGCCGACAGCCCTCAGCCGGCTATTGACTTTTCGAGGGGGCGTGGATACGCTGGGTACTCAAGCGCCCCCGAGGATGGCTCTCGTTTCAAGGGGCCTCGGCAGGACCACCACCAGCCTCATCCCGGGTCGCGAAACGACAAAGATGTCCACACCATCCGGTGCCGCTGGCAGGCTGCCGCCAGGAGACAGCCACGTCCGACCGGGCAACAAGACGATGGGCTCCGAATGGCGGCTTGACGAACTCCTGAGCGGTCGGAGACCTGACAGGGTACCGATCTTCCCCTTCGAACTGAGGGGCTTCGCCGCAGTGGACGCCGGTTTTCCTGTCGCTGATGCGTACCGCGACGCAGACAGGTCTTTCGAGGTCCAGGTTCGCGCGTTCGAGCAGTACGCGCTCGACGGATTTCCGCGATACTCCTATGGCGCATACGGGGGATGGGAATTCGGGGGTGAGGTCCAGTTCCCGGAATCTGAGTGGCAGCAAGCGCCGACGGTTCGTCGGCACCCCGCACCGGACGAGGAGGCCGTTCTGGCCCTGGAGACGCCTGACCTGGCAAGCTCCGGCTGCCTTCCCATCGCCTTGGCATTCTCCCGGCTGGCTCGCCAACACGGACGCTCCGTCATTCCGCCGATAAATGGCGTCTTCACTACTGCCGGCAATGTCTGCGGGCTCGACAAACTGTGCCGCTGGACTAGACGGAAGCCGGAACTGGCGCACAGACTGCTGCGTGTTGTCACCGAGCACCTCGTCCAGGTCGTCGAACTGTGGGTCAGCACATTCGGTCCTCGCATCTGGGGCTGGACCTCAGAGCCATCGTGCTCGAACCAGGTCATCTCGGCCCGGACATTCGAGGAGTTTGTGCCCCCCTATGAAAAGGAACTACACGAGAGAACGCTTGGACTGGGCATCAAGCACATCATGAGTCACATCTGCGGCGACCAGAACCTCAACCTGCAGCACTGGGCCAGGATCCCGATGGGTGAACCCGGGGTTGTGACATTTGGACATGAAGTTGACCTGGACCAGGCAATCGAGTACATGGGAGACGCCTGCATAATCGCGGGCAACGTTGAGCCAGCCATACTCCAGAATGGGACACGCTCAAGCGTGTACGCCGCTTGCGCTACCGCAATCGAGAAAGGCAAGCGGGCGCCACTTGGATTTGTGCTGATGCCAGGCTGCAGCACTCCACCGTACGCGAGCAGCGACAGCGTGCGCACAATGGTTGAAGCAGCGACTGAACTGGGAGGCTACAGCCAGGCAGGAAGCGGTTCGGACGCCTCAAGAAGGGGTGGACGACCCGGGCCGGAAAGAACAAAGCACGGAGAGAACCGAGCCGCAACAACGGGGGCCTGCGCGACGGGCCAGCCCTCGATGTGTCGGCTCTCCCGTGGCAAGAAAGGAGGAACATGTGGAGACACAGGACTATGCCTCACTGAGACTCAGGGACGAGGTCATAGACAAGGGTCTGTGCCCGCTCTGCGGGGGCTGCGCAGGTGGATGCCCCTACCTGGGACAGTACAAGGGGAAGATAGTACAACTGGATTGCTGCACCCTCGTGGACGGGAGTTGCTACCGCAACTGTCCCAGAACGTACACGGATCTGGACGCCCTGAGCCAGAGCGTGTTCGGGCAACCGTTCAGCTCCGACGAGATGGGCGTCGTCAGGGGGGCCTACCTGGCGAGGGCAACTGAGCCGACAGTCCGGGCAGCCGCCGGTGGAGGAGGTGTGGTTGCAGCCCTGCTTGCCGCGAGCCTCGGCGCGGGCATCATCGATGCAGTTGTCACCACAAGCGTGTCGTCGGACGACCCGGAGGTCCTGCCCGCAAGAAACCCCGTTGGGGCACTAGCGGGCGATGAGACCCCGGTACCCGTCCTTGCACGAGGCAAGGACGAGGTCCTGACGCACGTGGCCGCAGTTCATCGCATGGCCCGCGTACTGGCAGGTTTCAACAGTATTCCCAAGGAGAGCGGCGAAGCCCTCGGCATGGTGTGCCTGCCCTGCCAGGTTGCATCACTGAGAAAGCGCACAAGTGGTCCGCCCGACAGCAGGACCGGCATCGAGAACGTGCGCTTGCTGATAGCCGAGTTCTGCGCCGCGAAGAGATGGCTCGAGCCCGGCGAAGACAGGCAGGTGACAAACAAGGCGTGCAGCTACTGCTGGGACTACACAGGTGAACTTGCCGACATCTCGGTCGGTTCGGGCCGCGCCAAGTTCCAGGATTGGAACGCAGTGCTTGTCCGCTCCGAGGCAGGGATGCGCGCATTCGAGGCGGCTTGCGACGGAGGGGCCATCGAGCGTCAACCCCTCCCGGATGAGAACCTCGCGGCCGAGAAGAAGGCCTCCATGGACAAGAAGAGGAGGGCGGTGCGAAACATCATTGACACGACAGGCGACAGGAACAACATGCTCTACCTGGGCATGCCGCGCCCTATCGTCGATGCACTGCTTGTCGAGGCATGAGTGCGAAGTCCACACGGATGCCCAACTACCGCTTATTGAAGGAGGATGAATATGGAGGGTATTGATGTCGATGCCCCTGGAACCACTCAATTGCTGATGGGGAACGAGGCGATTGCCAGAGGGGCGCTTGAAGCAGGGCTCGGATTCACGGCCCAGTATCCGGGCACTCCGTCATCTGAAATCTTGTCTGCACTTGCTGCAGTCGCCAAGAAGATGAACTTCCACGCCGAGTGGTCCGTCAATGAAATCGTGGCAGTCGAGGCTGCCGCCGGGGCCTCTTTCGCGGGTATCCCTGCTCTGTCGGCCATGAAACAGAACGGGGTCAACGTGGCTTCCGATTTCCTCGTCAACCTGGGGATGACGGGTAGCGGGAGCGGCGGGCTGGTACTCGTGACAGGGGACGATCCCTCGGCGATCTCCAGTTCCAACGAGGAAGACTCCCGCTGGATATGCAAGTGGATGGACATGCCGCTCCTGGAGCCAAGCACGGCCCAGGAAGCCAAGGACATGACGAGATGGGCCTTCGAGGTCTCACGCATCGTGGAAAACGCATGCTTCGTGCGCGAGACGACCCGCCTTGCACACACAAGAGGCAAGGTTGTGCTTGGCGACCTGCCGAAGGAAAGGAAGACCGCCTATTTTCCTGACGTGTGGAACATGTGCAATCCCACCAAGAGCCAGTTCACCTCCGGTCCTTTCGGCATATTGCACCACAAGCTGCACGAGCGGCTGAAGAAAATCGTGCCCGTGTTCGAGGACTCGGAGTTCAACGAGTACGTTGGCCCCGAGAAACCCGAACTCCTCGTAATCACGTCGGGGGTCTGCAGTCTATACTGCATGGAGGCCGTGACTCTGCTCGGCGCAGAAGACAGAATCGGAGTCTTCAAGCTGGGCACCACATGGCCGCTTCCTGAGAAGCTCCTGCGCACACAGTTGGAGCGAACGCAGACCATCCTCTTCGCGGAGGAGATCGATGCGTTCACGGAGGGGAATGTCATGGAGCTTGCGGCCAGCCTCTGGGCCGACCTCAAGCCGATTACGTTCCTCGGCAAGCGCTCCGGCCATATCCCCTCATGGGGAGCCGTGAGCACTGACATGATGGCCACCACAATGGCCGGCATACTCAACGTGGAGTACAGCAGCGCAGGCCGGACCGCCGCCTACGACGAAGGGCTGAGCACGGCAGCCAAGATGGTGCCCCCCAGGGCCATCAATCTCTGTCCGGGATGTCCGCACCGCGGCACGTACTGGTCTATCAAGAACGCCCTCACCATTGACGGCCGGCACGGGCTCGTTGCGGGCGACATCGGGTGCTACTCCCTCGGCTTCATCGGGGCCGGCTTCTTCCAGGAGCGCACCATGCACTGCATGGGCGCAGGGATAGGTGTCGCCAACGGCCTGGGAAACCTGAGGGAATTCGGTTTCGATCAACCGGTGCTGGCGCTCGCGGGTGACTCTACCTTCTACCACGCCTGTATTCCCGCAATGGTCAACGGCGTCTACAACCGGTCCAACTTCATCTTCGTTATCGTCGACAACTCGGCCACGGCCATGACAGGCTTCCAGCCTCATCCCGGCGTTGGCCGTGCCGCTACGGGGGAACCCGCACCAATCGTCGACATGGAGGCCCTCTGCCGCGCTCTCGGCGCCAGGGTAGAGGTCTGCGACCCGTTCGACATCGAGAGAACCACCAGCATGCTCCTCAGTCTGATGGCGGACGAAGGGGGTGGGGCACGCGTGCTCATCATGAGGAGGATCTGCGAACTCGTGAGAGCGAGGCGTGACAAGAGCCGGCCATACACGATGCGAGTCAATCCCGACCTCTGCGCCGGAGACGCGTGCGGCTGCAACAGGCTTTGCATCCGCCTGTTTGGCTGCCCGGGACTTATCTGGGACCAGGAGACAGGCAGAGCCCAAATCGACGAAGCGATATGCACCGGGTGCGGGCTCTGCGCGGACATCTGTCCGCAGAAGGCCATCGAGAGGGAGGCAGCATGAAAGAGCCAGCCAAAGAGCCGCTCAACCTGATTATCGGCGGGGTTGGAGGTCAGGGCAATGTGCTCATGTCACTCCTTGTGGGGCGAGCACTGGTCGCCAGGGGCTATGTCGCCAGCGTCGGTGATACCTACGGCGTGTCGCAAAGGGGCGGGCCCGTGGCGAGCCACATCAGGATTTCGAAGGACCGCTCCTATGGCCCACTCATACCCAGGGGCCACGCCGACATCATCGTGACGCTCGAGCCGGTGGAAGCCCTTCGCCTCCTGGCCGAGCTGGGCAATCCCGGCACCATGATCATAGCCAACTCCAGACCCGTGTATCCACCGGACGTGAGCAGCGGCAAGGCCACGTACCCTGAACTCAAGGACCTGTTTGGCGCCCTAGGGGAGTACTCGGCGAAGAGTACGCTCGTACATGCAACCGAAGCGGCACTGGAGCTCGGGGACCCGATCTACACAAACATAATCATGCTCGGGGCTCTGCTCGGGGCGGACGTTGTGCCGCTTGACCGGGAAGCTATGGTAGAAGTGCTTGCGGACCGATTCAAGGGCCCCGCCCTTGAGCGCAACAAGGTCGCCCTCGACAAAGGATTCGACCTGGTTCAGCAGCCATAGAAACTGACGTAGCAAGTCGACTGCGCCGGGGCGGGCATCTGCTGCCCGCCCCGCGCACGAATTGGTCTGCAGGAAACTCCTCCAACCAAGGCCGCAGCGGCTTGGGTTCACGTCTGAAGTGCCTTCTCGCCCAATGTCTTCGAGAAACTGAAGGGAGAGAGGCCCTCGGACCGCATCAACCGCCCGGTCTGCGAGCAGGACGCCCGGGCAACCCGCGAACAGAGCGGCGGGGGCCGTGTGGCCCCCGCCGCGCAATCATCATTGCGCTACCTTCGGTCAGGCATGCCGGTTACACGTACGGCACCATCTCGTAGCGGCCCCGTGCTACGTCTATGCGTCCGAGCTGTCCACCACCCTCCCACAGCTGGATTATCTTACAGTCGCGCAGGTACTTCTCGATGTGGTAGTCCTTCATGTAGCCGTAGGAGCCAGTCAGCTCCATCGCCATGTTGCAGACACGGACGGCCATGTCACAGGCATAGATCTTGGCCCCGGAGGCACTGGCTATCTGCGCATCGGAGTACGGCGATCCGTAGACCTTGCGGTTGTTGAACATGCTGGCCACCGTGAGATAGTAGAAGCGGGCGCTCTCGACACCTATCATCATGTCCGCGAGCATGGCCGCCTGCAACCCGTGCTGACGCACCTGCTTGCCGTCGTAGTAGCGCTGGCCGGTGAACTCGAGGGCGATGTCCAACGCCCCCTGTGCCGCGCCGACAGCAAATGCAGCGCTGGAGAGCCTTCCCCACGAGAGGAAGTTGCGGAAGCTCTGGTGGTCCTTGCCCGGCTCCATGGAGGCGCGGTAGTCCTTCGGGACCCTGACGTCGTCCAGGTAGATAGAGGCATTCACATCGGTGAAGCGCATCCCCATCTTGTTCTCGGGCTTGCTGAAAGAGAGCCCGGGCGTGTCCGCGGGCACGTAGATGAGCGCAATGCCCTCTTCCGCCAGTTCCGGATCGGTGGTGCAGGTGACCAGGTACACATCCGCCACACTTGCCCCACTGGGGAACTGCTTGGCCCCGTTTATCACCCATTCGTCGCCGTCAAGCCGCGCCCGGGTATGGATGGCCTTCCCCCGGTACTCGGCGCTCTCGATATTGCAGCCGCCTTCAGGCTCGGTCATCGCCTGGCACGCTTCGACAAACGTGTCGCCGCAGTATTGCGGGCAGAGTTCCTGCATCACACGTTCGTTGTGAGAGCGCATCGCGGGACCGAAGACCCAGGGGGGCACGCTGAGCGTCATGGCGATGCCGCAGTCAGCCCGGGACACCTCCTCGTAGCCTACCGTGAGCGAGATCGCGCTCGCGCGCATTCCGCCGAGAGCCTCGGGCAACCCGCGCTTGTGCATACCAAGTGAGGCCAGGCCATCGAGAACACCGTGCACAAGGCGCCTGTCCTCATCTTCGTCCAGCTGCTGCCTGATAGGCAGAATCTCCTCCTTGACGAAGTCCCGGATGCTCGCAATCATCATCCGGTCCTCTTCTGTAATGAAGTCGGCATACTCCTTCACTGCTCGCACCTCCCGTTGTCGTCGATTAGTTTCCCACCTTCCTGCTCCGGCCACACACCGGAGAGAATCCGACCATCGTGCTTGCTCCGCTCTGGTTGAGGGCCTGTGCGATGGACAGGGCACTCTCTGCGGCCTCCTGAGCGCGGACGCGGGCACGACTTGAGAATAAGAGCGCTTCGACCTACAACAATGTAGCCGAGCCTCCTGCGCGCGTCCGCGCGCGACTTGAGAAGCTCCAGAGGGATTTCAACTCCATGGTTCTCACGAAGCTGCTGCCGCAGCTGCCGGCAGTATTCATGCTCGATGCTGACCGGCACATACCCTTTCTCCGTCTCCACGAGCTTGACGGGCACGTCGAGCACATGCTCCTCTGCGCCCAGAGAGAGGCTCACCTGTTGTTCGACCTCACGTACGCGCGCCTTTCGGTGCTCCGCGGAGAGGATGCGCCAACCGAGAATGCCCAACTCCGTGGCCAGCACCTGCTCCACTCGCCCAAGCAGGGTCTCCGGGAGGTCCACGAACAGCAGATAG
Source organism: Dehalococcoidia bacterium (assembly GCA_030602785.1). Classification (GTDB taxonomy): domain Bacteria; phylum Chloroflexota; class Dehalococcoidia; order GIF9; family AB-539-J10; genus SKVJ01. The sequence continues at coordinate 542 of JAUVZB010000070.1, read as the reverse complement.
CCCGGCCTTCCCTTCTTGGTCAGCGACGGAACCAGGTTCACGTTCTGCACTCCGAGCGCGAGGAGCTCTTCCGTCACCGACGCAATGATATCGCCGCAGGCATGGTCAACCTGGGCGAGAAGCAGAATGCTCGGGGAGCGCGTCACGCTGTGCTGCTCGATACGGCAACTCCTTCCCTCTATTCCCGGTGGAGTGTCAAGACAGCAATTGTTGCAGACTCAACCGCCGTGAGAAGCTACCCCACGACCCCGGCCGCGGGGAGAGGACCGGTTGCACAGTCAGGGTAGGGAGCGACTGTTGCTTTGTCAAGAGTTTTTCAAGTGTGCTACCTGCGTGTCAGGGTATTGGAAACAGCGGTCTTTCGCGGTGCAGCAGCGGGCGGCGCCATGTGCTCGCCCTACGCCGTAATCCGTGGATTGATGGAAAGGGTGGGTATATGTGGGCTTTGCCGCCACGCTGAGGCGGTTTCTTGGACGGTGATGGGCCGTTGGTCCGGCGTCGAAGACGCTCAGTATCAACCGGAGAGCACGGATGAGAGCAAC
>JAUVZB010000126.1 GCA_030602785.1 Dehalococcoidia bacterium | reverse complement strand
TGGGAGAATACCTGTGCTCTACAAGGTCGAGTGCCCCACGCCCGCAAACACGACCAAGTACTCCCCCGTCGTCACCCGCTGTCGGGTCTTTCCCGGCATGGTCACCGGGGTCTGGGTGGGCTTCCCCAAGGGCTGCTATGGTCTCTGCCACCTCCAGGTTTGGCACCAGGGCTTGCCCGCCTGGCCCTGGAGTCCCGCCGACTCCTTTCACTGGAACGACTATATGTTCTACTTCGCCGATCGCTTCCCGCTCACCGCCCAGCCGTTTGAGTTCGTCATCAAGACCTGGAACGAGGACGACTTCTATCCTCACACGCCCACCTTCATGGTCCTCGTCGAGCCCGCTCCGCCCCCGGGGGAGCTAGAGGCGCTTTCTCGGAGCCTCGAGGCCCTGGGCATTCTGGGGGGGCGATAGCGATGCCAGGAGGCGAACTATGCCAGAGATAGAGCCATTTCTAGCAGACGACGGCGTCACCCGAGTCAGTCCACCATCCCCACGTACCGCTCTCTTCTGGGATGGGACTCACTGGCACGTACCGAGAGTGGACGACCACGGCCGCGTCCAGGTGCGGGGCGAGGATCAGCTGTTCTCCCTCAAGGGACTACTGGTATCCCGTCGCGCTGCTGTCATATCAGGGGCAGGCGGATTCGTTGACTCTGCGACGTGTCCAGCCAATGAGATATGGATCGTCACGACCATCTCCGTCTCTGACGATACATCTCCCACGACAGAGCACTATGCGGACAATCGACACCCCTGGGCTACTGCCCGTATCAATACTGATACACAGGCGTTTGCCGCAGGGCAGCGAAGCGAGTGGTCAGGGCATACCTATCTGGGCCACAATGGTACGATCAGGGCGAACTTCGTGGGCGGATTGGCAGGGGACACCTGCACGGTGGACTTGACTGGTTTCATCATGACCGAGGAATGATAGGAGTACAAGACTCCAAAGGAGCTATTGGTTTGTGCCACACGGAACGCCTGACTGGGGACACACAGGGCCGAAAGACACCGTCTTCGGCCTGGACGATCTGGGCGAGCACGCGGTCAGGCTCGGGAGTCCGGTTGTGTGGGACCGTCGGGGCGACGTGATCTTTCAGACGGACTTCAGGGATGGCCTCGGGGACGTACGCTTTTTTGGATCGGGAGCAGGCCAGGCAAACGGGTTATGGACAGGGCAAGCACGAAAGGGAGCGTTCTGCGTCTGGCTGACGGCTGGGAGCACACTCGACGGATACAGAGGGTTGCTGAAGCCTATCCCGTTCCCGACGCTGGGGTACTGTGGGGTCGAGGCGAGCTGGTCGTTCACTGCGAACACGTCATACATAGAGCTGATATGGGACATTCGGATGGCAGCAGATTCCCCCCAGCCGACGTTGCGGGTGGACCCGAACACGGGACTGCTGGAATGCCGGATGACGGTTGCAGCGTGGCACACGATCTCGACGACAGCCTTCCCATACCAAGCAACACGCTGCGTGAACACAATGAAGATGGTCTTTGACCTGGCAAACAGAGTGTACGTGAGGGCGATACTGAACGAGGTCGAGTATCCTGTGCCTAATGTGCCTATTTACGTCGGCCCCGTCGCCGGTGTTCCGTTCGCAAGTGTAGAGTTTCGGCACTATGGGGATGGAGGAACCAACCCAACGGGCCTCGTGGACTGTTTCATCATAACTCAGAACGAACCCTAGGAGGCCAAGATCCCCATGGTCAAGCGAGCGTGGCACGGGTTCAAGTCGAGCGATCTGGTACAAGGCATTCTGGCTATCATGTTAGCCGCAACCATCTGTTACTGTGTGATCGCTGGGCGCGACGTTCCCCTGGAACTCTTTGGAGCCTTCATGCTCATTCTAGGCTTCTACTTTCGCACCGACAACAACAATCGAGGTACCCCGTAGGGGCGATTCGTGTCACTAGGATGCCCTTTGGGCAAATCGCCCCCAACTCAACCGAATCTAGGTCGCAGATCTTGCAAAGCAAGGAGGTTCCCCATGCCCAAGTATCGCAGAGTCGCCCGAAACGAGTACCCTTCCACCGACCCCGCTCGCCGGGGCAAGATCGACGTGAACTACGTCTACATGGATGAGGCCTTCCAAACCGTCAACA
>JAUVZB010000005.1 GCA_030602785.1 Dehalococcoidia bacterium | reverse complement strand
CAGGGAGTAGCGGTCTCTTCCAGGTCACCGACTATCTTGAAGCCCAGGCGATCCGATGGCTTTCTCATTGTCACCTCCTGGGTGACAACTTACCACGTGTGGTTCATAGCTGCACATGCTCTCCAATCCACGGATTACGGTAGAATCCCTCTGGGTCCATTGGTCTGAAACTGCGCCCCAGATGAAATCTTGCTCATAAGAACCATCTGAATAAGTTATCCCGACACAGTTATTGTCTCCACCTTCTCGATAATACCACCAGGTAAACGATTGAATGTCGCTTACTGGTATCGGGTAATCAAAAGTATAACTTAAACGCGTGGTTCCTCCTGATGCTCCAGTGTAGATATGTGCAGAGTAGGTTCCTGTGTGGGCTCGGATGGTTGAGACTTCCCAGTCTCCCGAGGCCTGCCAATGTGAGAAGTCACCTTCTTCAAATCCCCCGTTTTGGAGTACAGATGAGGCTTCTACATCGCTCCCAGCATAATCATCCCAGTAGTTGCCAAGGTAGCTTGTGTAGGTATTGCCATTGTAGGTGTAGGTTATTTCATCTGTAGAGTGCCAAATATTGTTTGAAGTTGAATCGTTGGAATAAGTGTTCTCAATGTTATCCATGAAATTGTTGAGGTATATTGTGTTATCAGAAGAATGACATAAGCGTATGCCGACACCATTATTTGAGACGGTATTCTGAACGATCTCATTATTTGATGAAGAAACACCAAGAGATGAATCATTCGAGTAGATACCATAACTGTTGCTCAAGACCGTGTTATTGGAAATTTCAGAATGATTTGCATGATCAAGATATATTCCAGCCTTTTCGCTCTCAGTTGCTCCCTCTATCGTAAATCCACCTATATTCGCATAATCCGCGGTCACCTCAAATACATGGTCATTTGAATTTGCTGCCTGAACAATTGTTGCCTCAGCCCCATTTTCTGATTTAATGGTTAAGTGGTCTCTGTTCACATCAATATTCTCGGTGTAGGTGCCAGGGTAAACAACGATGGTGTCTCCAGGACTGGCAGCGTCCACTGCTTCCTGAATCTTGGTGAAATCGGCAGTGGGGTAATCAGCAAGGTCATCGTCAACGTGCCAGGTGCGACCGGATGCCGACTCTGTGCTGATGCTCCAGCTATAGTCATCGGTAGGAGAGCCTTCTGATGTTCCATCCTTGTCACCGTCGAGGCTATTGCCTGCTGCGTCGGTGACAGCAGTGCTGATGGTAGCAGTGTATGTATGGTCGTAGTCCAGGTTGGCATCAGGGGTGAAGGTAGCGGTATAGGTGCCGCTGTCATAACTAACCGTTCCAGAAACTGCGCTACCGGCAAGAGTGAAACTGGTCCCGTTGATGGTAGAGCCATCCATAGCCTCGCTGAAGGTAGCTGTTATCGCTGTGTCAATGGCTACACCAGGTGCGCTATTCTCAGGTGAGACGCTGGATACAGTGGGTGGGGTGGTGTCAGCACCAAAAGCGTAAACCCCCTTACCCGAAGCGGCATAGAGGGTACCATCACTGCCCAGTGCCAAGTCAACTTCGGAAAAATAAAATCCGACGTTTCGTCTCCATACTTCGCCCCCATCTTGATCAAAAGCCATCAATGTGCCTTCGTATGCAGAATAGATGATTCCATCAGCACCTAAAGCTGTCGAATAACTCAAGCGACCATTGCTCTCTCCTAATGTTACTTCCCACGCAAGTTTGCCTTGGTTATCTAAAGCGAAAAGAAAGCATCTAGAACAACCCCAACCTGTTCCATAACTTCTTTTCCAATATGAAGTCCCATTTAATCCTATGCTTGGTTGATGGGCACGAGCACTACGACTACAAATCCAGACATCCTCTGCATCAGGCGTAATTGCGTAACAACTAAGATAGGCACTAAATAGTATTGTCCCATCTATGTCTATGGATGGTTTTCCTATGCCCGGTTCAATAGTTCTGGTCCATTTTAAGCTTCCATCTGGATTAAAAGCATAGAGTGTATCACTATGATGGAAGCGGTCGACACAATGAATAGTCCCGTCATGACCAATTACTACGTCCACACCGTTAGTTACACTACCGCTACGATCTTGTGGCCAACCAGGTGGTGCAGCAAGGAAATCAGGGTTCTCGTACAGGACTCCGTCAACGAGATCATAAATCCAGGAAACAGTGCCATCAGTGCAAAAACTAAACAGTGATAAGTGCATAGAATCATTGGGGAAGATGCACCATGTTACCAAGTACAGTTTGTCATTAAAAACAACTGGCTCTGAATCGCGACAAAGACTTGGAAGCATATATTGCCATAATTTATTGCCATCTTGATCAATCGCTGATAATCCTTTCCGAGAAACTGCATAGATTATTCCATTCGTGTCTATGCTCATAGCTTCCACATCAGGTAACTCAAGTATCCACCGTAGAGTTCCATTTGGCTCTATGCTATAAACTCCCTCATATCTTCCAACATAGATTATGTCTTGTGGGCCAACCACCACTCGCGAATCGTATACGCGGTTGGGGTACTCAGGAAAGTCGTATGTCCATTTGACATTATCTGTCTGTGGCCCAACATATGGGCTTCTTCCTGTATGCTGAGCATCATGTTGGAACATGGGCCAAGGACTTATTGAGCCTACGTCGCTGAAGCCGAGCACGTGGCCGGCAGAGCTGAACTGGAGAAGATCACCACCGGTTTCAGCAGGACTAAAGGTTTCGGATTGTGTTCCGCTGTCCGCTGCGGCACCATTGCTGACGCCAGCCGTCGCGAGACCTCCCAGCAACAACCCCGCGATGAGGATACCTCGCACAACATCTCGCATCATTCCTCTCTTCACAATCCACCTTCCTTGCGTACTACGGCTATTGCCCCACAGAAGCGCCACCCAGGCAGCCTCAGCAAACACCTTCAGGGAGCCCGGCTTCGTTTCGCGGCACGGTCGCGCCGCCGTCACGGATGCTTGGGGCCGTCCATACCCTTCTTTCTCCCCTTTCGGCGCAACGCCAACCCTTCCTCCCTGTACAGGCGCTCCGTTCGTTTGTGACTGAGCGCCAGCCCGTCTCAGCCCGCCGCATCGGTACATACGAACCAGAAGTCCGCCGCCTTTCCTGCGCCAGTTCACGTGGCTGGCCAAGCAGCGCGCCGCGAGCATGGGAACCTCCACACTCGGCTGCGTTCATCTTCCGGGGAGCCTGAGGCTACGGGAGCTAGGAGATGTTCGCATACGACTCTTGTGCTGTCAATCCCCCGATTACCGGTGTTGATGGTCTACGATTCTGTCCTCCCCTAAGGGTTCAGCGACAAGGGCGCGATGCTTGGATTCGACGAATTTGGTGGGATATAGTAGCGCGAGTAAGGAGGGCTGAACTCATGGCAGAGCTGTTCGAAACCACGGTGCTCAATGGAATGGTGCTGCGAAACCGCTTCGTCCATTCTGCAACCAATGAAGGGATGGCGAACGCAGACGGTTCCGTCAACGAGCGGTTGATACGCTGGCAGGAAGAGGTGGCGAGGGGTGAGGTCGGCCTCATCATACCCGGCTATGCCTACGTGAGCGAACAGGGTAGATCGAGGGTGGGCCAGATGGGAGTCCACAGCGACGAAATGATACCCGGTCTCGCAAGAATGGCAGAGGCTGTTCACAGGCACGGGGCCCGCATTGCGCTGCAGATTCAGCATACAGGCTGCAACATGTACGTGGCCCCGACGACCGGATACGCCCTCGGTGCATCGGACATCAAGGTCACCGATATTCCGTGTCGGGCGATGACGAAGGAGGAGATTGCGCAGACGGTTTTGGACTTTGCCGCCGCAGCGGTCCGGGTGAAGAAAGCCGGCATCGATGCCGTGCAACTTCATGCCGCGCACTCGTACCTGCTGTCTCAGTTTGTCTCACCATACTTCAATCACAGGACAGATGAGTACGGCGGCTCGCTTGAGAACCGGGCGCGTTTTGGGCTTGAAGTGCTGCAGGCGGTCCGTTCTGCCGTTGGCCCTGATTTTCCGGTACTGATCAAGATCAACTCCGAGGACTTCCTCGATGGCGGCTTCCCTCTGGACGAGATGGCGCCCTATGCGCTCATGCTCGAAAGAGAGGGTATCGACGCGATTGAGGTGAGTGGGGGGACGCATTTCAGCGCCCCGAAGTACTTCTGCTCGCGCCCGACCGGCACGGTGCCCAAGGGGCAGGAGATCTACTTCAAAGAGGCTGCCGAGTTGTACAAGCGCGAGGTCAAGGCGCCGCTCATACTGGTCGGTGGCGTACGGTCTCTTGGAGTCGCCGAAGGTGTTGTGAAGACAGGGCTGGCTGACTACGTGGCACTGTGCCGGCCACTGATACGGGAGCCGGACCTCATCAAGCGCTGGCGCCTCGGTGACACTCGGCCATCGACGTGCATATCCTGCAACCTGTGTTTCGGCCCTGTCCGTGCCGGCGTAGGCCTGTACTGCGTGGCTCTTAGGAAAGAGCGTCAGAAGGAGGCCGCGTAGACACCGGACGGTGAGCTGTCGGTCCCGAGCGCGGCGACGATGTCGCCTGCAACGTGAACCGGGCACGTGGTTGAAGTGTCTTTCGTAACGATTCCGGCGTCCTCAAGGCAGGCGAGCGCCCGACGCGCATCTCCGGCGGTCAGTCTGAGGAAGTCTGCCGCACCATCGGTGCTGACCACTGGATGCTGGAACAGCATCTTCAACAGACGGAGGGCATCGTCATCCATGGCCTCTGCTTCGGCGCGGCTCATGTTCTGAGCATAGAGGCGGAGCAGTCGGTGCATGCACGTGGCGGTGTCATTGGCGCAGTCTGCGATGCCGTACAGGTAGAACGAGAGCCACTCATCCCAGCTCCCGCGCTGACAGACGTCCAGCATCCGATGGTAGAACTCGATGGATTGCCGCTCGAGGAAGCGGCCGATGAAGAGCATGGGGAAGTCCGCCTTCTCAAGATGGTGCAGATAGAGTGGCGTGAAGAGAAGTCCGGCGGCCGCGTTCATGTTCAGGAACGGGTGGATGACCGTCAGCTGATAGTGAGCGAGCGCGACTCTCACAAGCGGTGGCAGTTCGCTTGACTCGTGGAGATAGCTCTCCCAGTTGTGCAGCAATTCCCTCATCTCGGCCACCGGCGGTGGCACGAAGACTGCGTTGGCGAGTGTGCATCCGACCGGGCCAAGCCAGTTCTGGGAGCGGCGGAACTCCCCTGGTGTGTTGCGGATGTCTGCCACGCCGTCGAGCAACAGGGGGTGTAACTCCCGAACGAGCCGGAGGCTGAGAGGCAGTTCCTCCGGCCGTGCATGTTCGAACGCCCTGATGTAATTCAACCCCAGGCGTGCGCCGCGGCTTCCCGGAGCGCCTGTGGCCTCGGCCGTCAGGAGTTCTGCAATGTCGAGCTGCTGCCCCTCGATTCGAGCAGCGCTCACAGCGTCGCGCCTGAGCAAAAGTGCTTCGAAGTGAGGAGGGCTTTCGACGGGAGCCTGGACCCGGATCGCAGCGATGGCGTAGCTGGCTCGCGAGAGTGCATTTGCTGCGTGAGTCTGCCATGGGAGTTGGGGTGGTAGGGGGTCGGGCACAAACGCATCGTACCCCGTTCGGGTATGAAGCACGCGGCCGGATGGCGATGCTGCAAAGAGGAATCTGTCCATAGTTGTCACTCGCGGGTTGCAGCCATTGCATGCTACCTCAGCGCGGCACTGGTTGCAAGGCGTGGCTGTCCGCTGACGGGACCATCGGCACCGGACCCTAAACTCGCCGGATGGGCCGCACGTTAGCATAAGTATGATTCGCGTCTTGTATAATGACACCCTCGCAGACAATGCGGGTGGGAGGTGAGGACATGAAGAAGGCTATTCTTGCGCTGTGTTCGCTTCTGCTGTTATCCGGCTGCTCGTATATCATGCCGCAGTCGAACCAGCCGCCCAAGGCATACATCGATGAGATCTCCCCTTCAGAGGTAGTTGCCGGCGGGGAAGTGAGTTTCGATGGGCATGGGACCGACGCCGACGGCGAGATTGTGGCCTATCGCTGGAGGTCCGACAAGGACGACGAGCTGAGCTCAAAGAAAGCCTTTGAGACAAGCTCGCTCTCAGTCGGCGACCACATGGTGTTCTTCAAGGTACAGGACAACAACGACGCGTGGTCGGCTGAGGTCCGGAGTGCAGTAAGGGTCTTGCCGGGCATAACCGGTCCTGCCAAGGTCGATTTCTTCACCGCCAGTCCACAGACGATTGCAGAGGGAGGGAGTGCAACTCTCTCATGGAGTGTCTCAGATTCGACTGACGTGAGCATCAACCAGGGCATCGGCGAGGTCGAGCCGGCAGGTTCGGTCAGTGTATCGCCTGCCGCCACAACGACATACACTCTGACCGCGGAAGGCGGTGGTGCAACCGCCTCGGCACAGCTCACTGTCACTGTGGAAGCCGAGGAACTTGCCATCGTCTTCTTCGAGGCTGATCCTGAGCAGGTTGCTTCAGGCGAAGTCTCAACCCTGAGCTGGGAGGTGGCCGGCGCGACCGAAGCCAAGATTCTGCCGATCATCGGAGCGGTGGATTCTACAGGCAGCGAGGAAGTAACCTTGACCGGAGAGCAGACAGTGACGTTCACCCTCACTGCGACCAACGGCGTGGACATTGTGAGTGCCACGGTGGATGTCGAGAGCTATCTGGAGATGCCGGACAGCTACACGGTCACGCTTGAGGCTGTGATAGACGAGAGTGGCTATGTCCGCAGTACCGGAGTGCCCTGGGATGAGTACATCTATGGCGGTGACGATAACAACGACGTCGGCATTCAGGCATTCATTACTTTTGACATCTCAGACATCCCTGATGATGCCATGATTGCGGGAGTCGTCGTGGACTTCTCGGACTACAACACCCCGCTGGGCACGCCTTTCGACGACCTCGGTTGCCTCAGGGCGTATGTCGATGACTACGGCACCCTGGACGGAGGGGACTACTTTGAGGGCACTCCTGTCGGGGCCATTGGGAAGTACTGCGATTTCGATGACTTTGACCCTGATGATGATGATGACTTCAAAGACGCGCTGGGGGAAATGGTGGGGGAGGACAGGTTCCAGTTGAGGCTCCAGTTCAGAGATGATGAGACCGATGGCAACGGCGACAATGACCTGCTTCGCTGGACTGCCGGGAACCTGCCGAAGCTGATAGTCCACTACTATTCCTACGAGTAGCAGGCACTGACGCTGCACTTGTGATGAGTGAGGAATCGAGCCGCGGGCACCGTGAGGTGTCCGCGGCTCGCCTTCGTCAAGCCCACGAGCCAGTCGGCGCAGCGCACTCCGCTTCCTTCTGATTCTGCCGATGCTATACTGGCGCGACTGTCTGGTACGGAGGAGGGTTGTTCATGAGAGTAGCCGTGGTGGGCATTGGTGGCGTTGGAGGATACTACGGCGGCAGACTGGCATACACGTATCCGCCCGGCAGCGAGCACGAGGTCGTCTTTTATTGTAGAGGCGCGCACATGGAGGCGATCAGGAAGAACGGCCTCAAGCTCATTGCTCGTGACGGCGAATGGATGGCTCGACCTTCCCTCGTAACTGATACCCCTGCTGAGATGGGGACTGTGGACGTCGCCCTGTTCTGCGTGAAGGGCTACGATCTGCTGGAGGCGGCCCGCTCGATGGCTGTGGCCATCTCACCCCGAACGGTCGTCATCCCGCTGGGCAACGGCGTGGACAACGATGAGACACTGAAGCAGGGGCTTTGCACGGGGGATGTGTTGAACGGCTGTGCGTACATCTCGACGCATGTCGAGGCGCCCGGTGTTGTTGAGCAGACAGGTGGCAGCCGCAAGCTCTTCTTCGGAAACCCTGATGGCAGGACCGAACCCTACAGGCTGATCGAGGAGATACTCAAGGCTGCCGGCATCGACGCGGCGTTGAGCGCGAACATACTCGAAGAGGTGTGGACCAAGTTCATCTTCATCGGCCCTGTCTCTGGCGTGACGTCTCTTCACGGCGTGACGATAGGCCAAGCCATCGACGACCCCGGGCTGAGGAAGCAACTATCCGGCATGATGAGTGAAGTGGAGGCTCTTGCCCGGAAGAAGGGTGTCGAACTTCCCGGGGACGTCGTAGAGCAGTCACTGGAAAAGGCGGGGGCATTCCCCCGGGACACGAAGTCGTCTATGCAGCTCGATGTCGAGAGTGGCCGACGGACGGAGCTGGATACGATGCTGGGCTATGTCGTTCGGCAGGGGCGCGAGCTTGGCGTGCCTGCTTCGGTTCACTCCAGCGTGTGTGAGTCGTTGCGGCGCAAGACGCGGTAACCCGTTCGTTCCCTTCGGAACCAGGTCTTGCGAGACGAGGCTATTCTGTGGTGCTTCTTGAGGAGTTGCACGTTCTCTCTGCCAGAGCGGGGCAGGCGTGGCGTGATGGAGGATGGAAGGCGCTTGCGGGTCGTTCGGCGTGCTACGTTTCGGGGAGGGTAGGAGCTCTTGGTCTGCGCAGGAACGAATACCGCGTGGCGGAACTCCGCCTGGACGGCATCGATATTCCGTCCGTGACCTGTCCTTTCGAGGGGCTCCGTGTGTTCCGCGTGACGAGAACCGCTCAACTTGATGAACTTGTTGCCCAGGGCTGTGCTGACCTGAGACGGTACGTCGCAGGCGCTGAGCGCTTCCTCAGAGCCGGTGCCTGGGCCTACGTTGCGTATGTCGGCAGCACGATTGCTCATGTTACCTGGGTGGCCCTCACGTGCCGGAGCAAGCAGGCACTTGATTCCCTCCCGTACGGTGTGCGAGAGTCTGGTAAAGAGGCTGTGCTGAGCCGGGTGCTCACGATGCGGGAGTACAGGGGTATGGGAGTGGGGAAATACGTGACCGCCTGGCTACTCAGGGACCTCAGTAGAGAAGGCGTGGTGACAATGCGTTGCGCAGTGGAGCGACGCAACACCGCTTCATGGGCGCTGTACGAACGCCTTGGTGCGAGGGAACTGATGACCATCCGCGTTGTCCGGCTCTTTGGTCGGGTGCTGTTCTCGGACTCTTCCGCTGCCTGTGATGCCACCGGCACTTCGCCGATGGCGGGCGAGCCACCCTCCGAGAAGGCGCAGGAATAGAGATGGGTGCGTACAACATTGCGGCTCGTTTCGTGCTGGCCCGGGTTCTCGATGCACTGCGGGGCACCAGCACGATTCGGTGTCTCGCGGAGCTTGAGCGAACGCAATGGTGGTCGCGCGAGCAGCTTCTCGAACTCCAGAGCCGGCGCCTTCGCATGCTGCTCCAGTACGCCTACGAGAGGGTGCCGTTCTATCGCCAGGCCTTCGACGACAGGGGGCTCACGCATGCAGACATCAATACTGCCTCGGACCTCTCCGCTTTGCCTGTCCTCAACAGGCGCGATGTGCGACGTCACAGTGCGGAGCTTCAGGCCACGGGATTCCCGGGACGCAGGAGTCTGGTAGCTCGAACCAGTGGCTCCACCGGTGAGCCGCTGACGTTTTGCACGACACTGGAGGACCGGTACAGCCGGGGCTACGCGCGTTCGCTGCGAGCTCTGGGATGGAGCGGCTTTCGCCTCGGGGACTCGTCCGTGAGGCTTGTCGAGCAGCGCGAGTCATGCGCGCGAAGAGTGGCAGTGACTGCTGATATCACTGCACGTCTTCAAAGGGAGACGCTGTTTGATGTGTATGACATGTCCGGGGCAAGGGTCGAGCGCCTGGTTGTGGCGCTCGAACGACACAATCCTGCGCTGCTTCGAGGCTATCCGTCTGCCGTGTACCTGTTGGCTCTGCACATCAGGCGCAGGGGTGGTTCTCGGTTCCGCCCGCGCTCTGTCGTGACTGAAGGCGAGCCTCTGTATTGCCACCAGAGAGAGGTGATAGCGGACGTCTTCGGGTGCCGTCCGTTCAGCAAATACAGCTCGCACGAAGTGCTTGACATTGCCTGCGAGTGCCCTGCAGGGTCGGGATTCCACGTCGCGGCAGAGAACGTGATCGTGGAAGTGCTCGATGACGAAGATCAACCTGTGCCACCTGGCACAGTCGGGCGCATCGTTGTCACGAACCTGCACAACTACTGCATGCCGTTCATCCGCTACGAGTTGGGCGATATCGGGGCGATGGTAGAAGAGCAGTGCGCCTGTGGCAGAGGGCTGCCGCTGTTGAGGGGGTTGGAGGGACGCAGGTGTGACATAATCGTGACTGCTGACGGGAGAGAAATCCCGGGTGCAGCTCTGGTGTTTGGCTATCTTGCGCAACTGGGCATTGAGCAGTTTCAGATTGTGCAGGAACGGACGGACGCCGTGAAGCTGAGACTGGTCCTGAACGCTTGCTGTGACGCCGAGTGTGTTGGCAGGACTGTCTCCTCTGTGAAGTCAAGATACGAGTCCATCCTGGGACCGTCAATGCGGGTGGAGATTGAGCTTGCACCCGAAATAGCTGCAATGTCTCGCGGGAAGAGGGCAGTGGTGGTATCCAGACTGAATGAGTGGGAGAGTCTCCCTTGAACCGTAATTGTGTCTCCGCATCATCTCGCCTGTGTTTGGGAGGGAGGCCTCTCTCGTGTCGCTGATGTCCCGTGCGGCGAGGCTCCTCAAGACCGAGGGTGTTCGGGGCTTGATGCTCGGTATAGCCCGCTCTTGGTCAGCTCTCGTGCAACGTGCCTTCTGGAGTGCGAGGTTCCTTGTCCACGAGTTCGTGCTGACTGAGCTCGGCGATGTGAGTCTGGCCCCGCCCGTTGCGGGACTGGAAGTCCATGTCATCGAAGACGAGGACGATGCTGACCGGCTTGCCCGGGGAGGATACGAGGACTTCCGCCTGGCTATTGGATGCTCCGGGCGAAGACTGGAGAGCGGCGCGGTCGCGTTCTGCGCACACGTTGACCGTGTGCTTGTGCACATCGCCTGGGTGGCGCTCGATGCGGACGCGAAGCGGTCGTTTGATGTCCTTCCCTACGCCGTCGATTTCGCAAACGGCGAGGGATGCTCCGGAGGGTCGCGGACGTTTCCCCGATACCGGGGACGGGGCATCTACCGATACGTAATGGGCTGGAGGCTGGCCTATCTGCAATCACATGGATGCACAGTGTGTCGCAACGCCACCTTGGCCGATAACGTGCCGTCCCTCCGCGGTCAGGAGGTCTTTCCTCACAGGGTGGTCAGCAGGGCACACGTGCGGATACTGTTTGGCCGAATGCGGTGGACCGAGTATCCTTGGGACGAAGGCGACACGTAGCTGCACGAGATTGTTTTCGCTGCGACCGTGGAGTCGAAGTGATAGTGCGTAGTCAGAGGAATGGTGAGTCTGCGCGGTGGGTGGCGCCGATGATGGTTTCCTCTCTGTCGTTCGTCGCGCGCTTTGACAGGGCGGGCCATTATCGCCGGGTGCTGTGGTGGACTGACTGGAAGGAGGCACCGGTCAAGTGACAGCGTCCTCGGGCACTCTGGGAATGCTCAAATCCCGGGCGCGGACGATTCTGGCCACCGAAGGGGTACGCCGCTCTTCTGTGGCGAGGCGTACGCTTCCCTGCATGGCTCCTGGCGAAGCGCGTAGTGATTGAGCGGTTGTACCTCTATCGGATTGACCTTGCTGAGCTTCCACCGTCGCCGGAGCCGCCCCGGCTCGACGCGTTTGCCACGCACTTCCTGTGTTCGAATGAGGATGCCGACAGAGTTGTGGCACACGGCTATGAGGATGTGAGGGAAAGGCTGCTGGGGTCGTCTCGACACCTGCGTCGTGGTGCCATAGCCTTCTGCGTCTACTCGGGAACGAAACTTGCGCATGTCGGCTGGCTGGGATTCTCGAAGGAGGCCAAGGAGTGCTTCGATGATGTGCCGTATGCCATCGACTTCGCACGCGGCGAAGGATGCACCGGTGGTGTATTCACCTTCCCCGAATTTCGAAGAAAAGGACTCCAGCAGTACAGCTATTCCCGGCGCTTGGCTTATCTGAGGGCGCATGGGTGTGTGATATCTCGTTCTGATGTGCGTGTGAGCAACGTACCGTCGCAACGTGCAATGTCGCGGACAGTCGCCTCAACTCGCGTGCGCGCACTGTACCTGAGGCTGTTTGGCTGGCACTGCCTCAGACAGGGGGCCTCGGAGGAAGTCATTCCATTGGCTAGCGGCGGGAGTTGACTCTGCGGCGCGGGTGCGCTGCCTTTAGGGAAGGCTTGTCATGTGGCGCATTGGCACGCATACGGACAGCGGGGCAGAACCGTGACGCTACGGGCATAGTATGACCATGAACGGAACGGCCGGCGCACGAACACACTTCGGGCGATGTGTGCCCGTGGTGGTGAACTGATGACTGTGACACGAATCCTGGCCTCTCGTGCTCTGCAGATACTGCGTAACGAGGGAGCGTCGGCACTTCTGAGACATTCCATCGCATTCCCGGTGTACTTGTGGAGCCAGTTCGTGGAATGCGGTAGCGTCTATCTGTACGAGTACGACTTGGTGTCAGGCGGGATGCCGCAGTCGCGCGCCCTCCCCGAGTCGTACATGCTTCACATAGTCGAGACGAATGAAGAGGCCGACCAGCTTGCTGCACGGGGGTTCGAAGATCTTCGGACAAGGTTCATCATGGCGCGCCGAAACCTTAACCGCGGTGCGGTCGCCTTCTGCGTCCACGAGGGGCGCGAATTGGCAAATGTCGGGTGGTTCGGGCTTACGAAGAGGGCCAAGGACTGCTTCGACCGAATCCCGTACAGTGTTGACTTCGAGCACGGAGAGGCTTCCACGGGAGGAGACTTCACCGCTCCCGGGTATCGGGGCAAGGGACTGATGTCCTACTGCCTGGGTGAGCGGCTCAAGTATCTGCAGGAACGCGGCTACAGGGTGAACCGCGATGCCTCGCGTACCGGCAATGTCGTCTCGCAACGCGTCTCTGAAAAGTTCGCCGGCAAGCCGCGGGCCAGGGGGTTCTACGTCAGAGTGTTTGGATGGTCGTACTGGAGGGAGAAACCGCTTGAGAGAGATTGCCTGCGCCCGCCCGAGTCCAGGCCGTGATTCCGTGAGTCCATGTTGCGCATGATTGGACTCTGCCTTCTGCACTGCGAATCCGCCGGCCGGGCACGCGTTGTTGGAGTTCCACCTGCAGCTACTGTCGATGGTTCGGCACCCCACAACCTCTTCGTTGGACAAGGCGCCCATTGACTGCCGGCCGGCCTTTGACACACAATCCAACATACCCGGGCTTGTGTGGGGTGTCTTCTACGACGTGGGCAAGAAAACGTACATGCTGGCAGCACTGATATCGCGCGCACGTGACATTCTGAGAACCGAAGGGGCAGGTGCCTTATTGTGGCATGCGATCGAGTTTGCAGGCTTCTTGTTTCGACGTGTGTACCGTCGCCAGGACGTGTATCTCTACGAACACAACCTGGTGCCGCGGCCGCGTGACAAGTTCCTGCCGCGGCTGGAGTCGTACGACTTGAAGGTAGTTCACTCCAATGAAGAGGCGGACGGGCTCGTTGCAGAGGGCCTTGAGGATTTGCGCTCAGCCTTTGTCTTCTCTCGTGGACTTCTCGAGAAGAAGGGGGCCGTCGCCTTCTGTGTCTACGTTGGCTCTGAACTTGCGCATGTCGGCTGGGTCGCCCTTGATGAGGAATCCAAGCGCTGCATCGATGTGCTGCCGTACCGGGTTGCGTTTGGAGAGCGGCAGGCATGTACTGGCGGTACGCGCACCGTGCCGAAGTACCGCGGCAGAGGCCTCATGGCCTATGGCTACTATGAACGTCTTGAGTATCTGCGGAAGAGGGGTTATGTGTCCTCCCGCAATGCGGTCGAGGTCACGAATGTTGCCTCCCAGAAGGCCCACGCCAGGTTTGCCCCGACTGTCTACGGGGTCGGACGTTACATGAAGCTGCTGTGGAGGACCAACTGGAAGGAGGAGACTCTCGCGGCTAGTGGACTGCAGCCCCCTGTCTCAAGGCTGCCGGGTCGTGAAGGAAGGAGCGTCACAGAAGACGGCAAGGCATGACTCATCTGCAGGTCCGGGTATTGGATTCCATCCGTCAGCTTGATGGAGAGGTGGATGAGTGGCGGGCGCTCTGGGAGCGATGCATTGATGCCCGCAGCCCCTTCCTGTCCTTCGAATGGATACGCGCGTGGGTCGAGCACTATGGCCAGGGGGAGGGCCTCCACGTTCTGATAGTGCAGGATGAACACCGGGTGGTGGGCATCATGCCGCTGGTGCGCCGCCGCTGGAGCATCGGGCCGCTTGCTCTGCACACGCTGGAGACGATAGGCACACAGAGTCGCAATCGGATTGCACTGGTACAGCCTGATGTTAGCCGGGAAGTTGCCCGTGCTATTGCCGACCACCTCTGCAGCGCCGCGCTGAGTCGTGGCCTCTACCTTCGGCTCTCTCTTGTTCCTGCCGAGCTCCCGCTCCTGAGCGCTCTGAAGGAGTCCCTCACGGCCACGGGGCCGGGTGTACGATGGTGTGAGCGGACAGTGTCGCAGGCTCCGTACGTACCACTTCCCGCATTCTGGGAGGACTTGCTCGTGGTAGTCGGAAGACGCAGGCGCAAGGTACTCGGTCGCGCGCAGAGACGGCTTGAGCGGGACCATCATGACGTGGTCTTCGATCGGAGTTCGGGCGACAGTATTCAGGCGGTCATGAACGAACTCTACCGACTGCACCAGGCCCGCTGGAGTGAGGTTGGCATGCGGGGCCTGTTTCGTGACGAACCGAGCCGTGCCTTCCACAACAGGATTGCGAGGGACTTGGACCGGCTCGGTTGGCTTCGACTCTCGTCCATGAAGGTGAGTGGCCGGACCGCCTCAGTGCACCTGGCGGTGGTTCTGGATGGAGTAGCGTATCTCCTTCGGTCGGGCCGCGAGAGCCAGTTCTCCGAGTACAGTGTCGGGCACCTTCACGGTATGCAGCTGTTCCGCGAGGTAATGACGGTCGGGGTGCGAGAGGTGGATTTCCTCAGGGGGGCCGAGCCGTACAAGTTCTACTGGACACGGACGTACAGGACATACGTCGAACTGGTTGTGAGCAGATGCACCGGCCCCATGCCCATTCCTGCTTCGGCTGCGTATCTATGGTTGCGGATTGCCCTGTTCCTCTCCCATCGTCACACTCCCCGGGAGCTGTACGGGATTCTTCGAATCCGACGATGGGAAGCACAGGAGCGCAGGCGCATGGAGCTTGACGTGTAGCAGTCCGGTTCCTCCAACGGGAGGCGTGCCGGTTACAGCAAGCACAGCCTGCGCGTCGTCTCAGGACCCGGGGTGTGGCTTGACGGCGCGCACTGCCACGAATTGTCCTGTGAGATACCTGGTGCCGGCACGTTCCATCGCATCACCCATTCCGAGAAGTCGTGCTGCGACGCGCTCGTAACGCGGCGGTTTCAGCATGCGGAGCAGCCGCATGCCGGCCTTTGCGAAGAGTCGTGGGTTGTGAAGTATGGCCGTGGCATCTGTGACATCAAGGTCAAGCTCGGTCAACGCCCTGTGCAAGCTGCGGGCCGACAGCGTCTTGCCGATGAAGAAGGGGCTCATGTGAAGGGCGATCCAAAGCCGGAACAAGGGTTCCGACAGGTTCCACGGATTGTCCAGCGTCACAATGAGCACTCCGCCCGGGCGAAGCACCCTGGCCAGTTCCCCGAGCCCCAGATGAATATCGCCCTTATCGTGGAAGTGATCCAGCGTGGAGTCGGAGACAACGATGTCGAAACTGCCGTCCGCGAATGGGAGCGCTCTGGCGTCGCCTGCAGTGTAGACGGTGTTGCCGTAGCCGAGGGCTCTTGCGTTATCCCGCGCCTGCATGACGAGGCTTGGAGAGATATCGACGGATACCAGCCTGTCCGCGCTGCCGATGTCCCACGAGAATGCGCGCGGCGGACATGTCGCCTCGGCGAAGACGTCGGTCTTCAGTACCCGCGGCTGCTCGAGTTGGGGCGCCCATCTGCGGATGAGGTCCAGATGGACGCGCCTGAACTGCTCGTCGAGGAGCGGGTCCATGTACTTCCCGCCGCTGTACTTGCGGGACGTGAACTCCCATTTGCGGACGTCCTTGTCCATGGAGCTACCCGGGATGGCCTGTCCCGTCGGTGTGGGTCGTGTGTGAGGAGCGCCGGCCGTAGGCCCCGTTGCCCGGCTCCAGGTCGAGCAGCGTCCGCAGCTCTGCCGGACTCATGACCTGGCGCTCGTTTGACTCGGCCAACGCGTGGATGCGTCGCAACAGGTCGACGTTGCGCGCGAGTCTCGCGCGGCCACGGTCGTACCAGATCTGGTCCTCCAGCCCGACTCGCACGCCTCCTCCCATGGCGATGGCCACGGAGTTCATCGTTAGTTGCGCATCGCCGATGCCGGCAAGACTCCAGTAGGAGCCAGGCGGCAGGTCACGAATCATGACTCCCACATGCAGCAGGTCTGCCTGCGCGCACGCGATGTTGCCGAGAAGCAGGTTGAAGTAGTGCGGCGCAACGAGCAGGCCCCTTGCGTCGAGGTACCTGGCGTAGTTGATCCTGCCCGCGTCGAATGCTTCGAGTTCGGGCAGTATGCCCCGGTCGCGCATCTCGAGGGCCAGGCGCTGAATCATGTCAGGTGAGTTGACGCTTGCTTGTCTGTTGAAGTTGACCGAGCTCAGCGTGAGGCTGCCCATGTCCGGTTTGGCGCCGCCGTCGAGTCGGAGCGGGGCCGCCCGCTTCTCGAATTCCTGGAACGTGCGCCCGCTGAGCGACACGGCGATGATGAGGTCCGGTGCGAAGCGTCTTACACCTCTGATGATGCGCTCATACGTCTCCGCCTTGTGCGTTGGCTCTCCGGTCGCCTCGTCCCGCGCGTGGATGTGTACCATCGTGATACCGACTTCCACTGCCTGGTGAATGTCCTCGACGATTTCCGCCGCGCTCAGCGGCACGTGAGGAGTCATCTCCCTGGTCGGAATCATGCCCGTGGGAGCGAAGTTGACTATCAGTCTGGCGTCCTGGCCGTTCATGGGACTGTGAGCGTGTGTTGTGCCGACGTTCTATGGGGCCTGGGAATACTCGATGCTCGCCTCTTCCGACATTGGCCCGCGAGCGCCGCCTTCGGCGATGACGGTGATCTGGTAGTAGTACATGATGGAGGGGTACAGCTCCGTGGTGTGCACCTCTTCGTCGACGTATCGCGTCGCAAAGGTGATTGCCTGCAGCACGAACTCTGACTTCTCGCCCGGAGTGGACCCCAGCCCCTCCTCAGCGCGATAGATGGCGTAGCCCTCGACACGGCTGTCTGTGCTCGCATCCCATGTCACGAGCACGCTATCTGCGGGGTCACCATCGCCGTGCTCGACCTGGACGCCCGACACCGCCGGCAGCGGCTTCTCGCCCTGCGAGCAACCGCCGAACCCGGCGAGAATGAGGCAACATGCCGCCAGCAGGGGCAAAAGCGTCCGAAAGGCAACAAGGTGTCTATGCATGATGTACGCTCTCAAACGGGACCGACGTGTCCGTCCCAGCCTTGATTCTCGGAGCATTATAGCGCAGCCGGCAAGTGTACGACAGGGTTGGTTGCGTACTTGCCGCAGGTGGCATCAGGCCCAGATGCCCCGGATGCGCGCCGCGATGTCCCGGGCCGGCTGGCCGGGTGCTGGGAGCCCGGGCAGGTGCTCCTCTGTGCCGCATGACCGACAGTCCATCGTCGACAGGACGTCCTCCGTGAAGAAACGGCAGCGCTGTGCGTAGGTGTGGTGATCTGTAGTTCCGGGGGTTCTGCCATAGAAACGCAAGGGCCACAGAACGTAGAGGAAGTCCCTGGCACGAGTCATCGCGACGTACGTGAGGCGCAGCTCCTCATCGAGTTCCTCCCTGCTGCCGGTCGACATGTCTGATGGCAGGCATCCGTCGGCCGCGTGGATGAGGTATACAACATCCCACTCCAGTCCTTTGGCCGAGTGGATTGTGGAAAGGACCAGCCAGTCCTCATCTTTGATAGGGGTGCCGGCCAGGTCGCCCGTCGAAATCGGTGGGTCGAGAACGAGGTCGTCGAGAAACGTCTCGAGCGACGTGTAGCCTGTGGCGAGTTGTTCAAGGTGTGCGATGTCGTTCTCGCGCGGCTCCGGGTTCTCGTAGTTCCTCTTGAGGAGAGGTCCGTAGTAAGTTCTCACTCTCTCTATGAGGGCGGCAGGGACACTGCCCCTGAGTTGCCTCAGGTCGGCCATCAGCCTACCGAGCTGCAGAAGTTCCTCGCGCGCTGCCTGAGGAGCGCTGAATGATTCGATTGATGCGGGCTCGTAGCCGTGTGCCGCAATGTGCGCGAACACCGCCGTCGCCGTAGCAGGACCGATGCCGCTTATGAGTTGCAGGATTCGGAACCACGCGACCTCGTCCCGTGGGTTCTCGACCATGCGCAGCAGGCTGACGATGTCCTTGACGTGGGCGGCCTCGAGGAATCGCAACCCACCGTACTTGTGGAACGGGATGTTCTTGCGCGCAAGAGCCAGCTCGAGCGAGGCGGAATGGGATGCGGCCCGGAACAGCACTGCCTGCCGGCGCAGGGGGATACCCTGCTCGTAGTGATCGAGTACGAGCCGAATCACCTCGTCGTCCTCGTGGCTTTCGTCAGTGCACGTGATGAGTTGCGGGCGCTGGCCCTGGCCCCGCGTGGCCCACAACTCCTTCGAATAGCGCTCGTGTGCCATGGAGATGACCCTGTTCGTGGTCTCGAGTATCGGCTGCAGCGAACGGTAGTTCTGGTCGAGGGTGACGACGGACGTGCCCGGAAACTCGGACGGGAAGTCCAGCATGTTCCTGACGGTGGCAGAGCGGAAGCTGTAGATACTCTGCGCGTCGTCTCCGACCACCGTGATGTTCCGGTTGCTCACTCGCAGGCGGGCCAGTATGCCGGCCTGCATGCGGTTGGTATCCTGGTACTCGTCGACGAGAACATGGTCGAAGCGGCCGCCCAGTGCTTCACTCAGGCGTGGTTCCTCGAGGAGGTAGTACAGATAGAGAAGAAGATCGTCGTAGTCGAGCACGCTCTGTTTCTGCTTCCGTTCGACATAAGCTCTGAACAGAGTCGTCAGGTCGTCTTCCCATTCGAGGCACCACGGGTAGTGCTTCGCGAGGACCGTCCTGAGGTCTTCTTCGGAGTTCACGCGCCGGGAGTAGATGTCCATACAGGTGGCTTTTCGGGGGAAGCGCCGGCCCTTTTTCGCGAAGCCTGATTCGTTTCGCACAACGTTGAGGAAGTCCTCAGCGTCGGTCCGGTCGATTACGGTGAAATTGGCCGCGAGGCCCGCGGACTGCGCGTAGATCCTCAGGATTCTGTTCGCAACGGCGTGGAATGTGCCTCCCCAGACGCGATGAACGGCCGCGGGCTGTGTGGCAACGGCCGCTGTTGCTCGTTTCAGCATCTCCTCGGCCGCACGCCGGGTGAAGGTCAGGAGGAGTACACGCTCAGGAGGGACACCCTGTGAGATGAGAAACGAGACGCGGTAGGCCAGTGTCTTCGTCTTCCCGCTTCCTGCCCCGGCCACGACCAGGAGAGGGCCGTCGCCGTGAGTGACGGCCTCGCGCTGCCGCGGGTTCAACTCTCCGAGCCAGTCAGGCGTCTGCATGTTGTGCTGCTCAGTATGATAGCAGTCCCGGTCCTGATGGGACATGACGGGGTTTGCCGGGCCCCGCTACGCCTCTGGTCTCTGTCTGTTGACTTGTGCTTTCCTCTCTCCTATCCTTGGCGCAACGGCGTGGGTTCGGTGTCGTGTTGTCGGGTGGGGCCCACGTCGAGGTCAGGGTGAGGAGGTATCGACGATGACAGTACGCATTACCACGCTGGTCGAGAACACTGTGAGTTGGGCAAATCTGCTGGCCGAGTGGGGATTGTGCATGCTCGTGGAGACTGACAATCTCACCTTCCTGTCGGACACTGGCACGACGTCGGCCGCGGCACAGAATGCTCTCGCGCTTGGCGTTCCTCTCACCGGGGTGGACGTCATCACCATTAGCCATGGCCACTTCGACCATACCGGGGGCCTGCTTGCCCTGATGCAGCTCATCCGGAAACCGGTACAGGTAGTGGGCCATCCACAGATCTGGGGCAGCAAGTATGCTTACCACCCGGGCGAGAAGATGTTGGAGTATGTGACTGATTGTGAGTACGAGTACATCGGCATACCGTATGCCCGTGCGGAAGCCGAGAGGTGTGGCGCCCGTTTCACTCTCGGGGCGGACCCCGTCTGGCTGAGTGACACCGTTGTGACGAGCGGCGAGGTCCCTATGAAGACCGAATACGAGACTATTGACCCGATGCTCCTTGTGTGGGAAGACGGCGAGTACAAGCCAGATCTCCTTCCGGATGACCTGTCCGTATTCATCAAGACAGAGAAAGGACTCGTAGCCATACTTGGCTGCGCCCATCGTGGAATTATCAACCACCTGTGGCGCGGGCTGGAGTTGACCGGCGTCGATACTATCTACGCCGTCGTTGGAGGCACTCACCTGATGGCTGCTGATGACGAGCGGATAGAGAAGACTATCCGGGAATTGAAGCGCCTCAACGTCGAGGTGGTGGCCGCGTCGCACTGTACCGGCCTGCACGCTGCGTGCGCGCTGGAGCATGCATTGGGTGACGCGTTTCGCTTCAACAACGCGGGAACCCGCATCACTCTCTAGCCCGCCAGCCCTTGCAGGCTGACAGGATTGCGCGGGGGAGCGTCTTCCTGTCCCTGCGAAGATGCTCATGGCTCACGTTCCTGGCTTGTCACTGGCAACTGCGGGCTGACTTTGACACGACGCGACTCGCTGGATACGCTGAGTCGGAGGACTACAGGAGTTCTCGCCACACGGTCAAGGAGTGACACTCTCATGAAGCGAACGGTTGCTGTTGCGAGCGTGAAGGGCAACGATATCGAACAGGCAGTCCGCGACGCTGTCCGCCTTGCGGGGGGCCTTGAGGGCCTCATCAGCGGCACATCACGGGTGCTTGTGAAACCGAACCTGTGGAGTCCGCAGCGCTCCGGGACGGGCTCCATCACCGACTCCCGTGTCACGGAGGCGGTCACGCGCCTTGTGCTGGAGCATGGCCCGCACTCAGTCATCATCGGAGAAGGCTGCGGCGCAGGATACGACGGCCTCGGTTGGAGCACCGAAGAGGCCTTCACTATGTCGGGAACCCGCGACGCCGCCGAACGCCTGGGAGTGGAGCTTCGGAATCTCAACACTGACACCTACGAGGATGTCAGGATAGAGAATGCGCTCGTGATGGACAGCGTGAGGATATCCCGGACCGCGCTGGAGAGCGACGTGATTATCGGTGTTCCCGTGCTGAAGAGTCACAAAAGGACGGACATAACGCTCAGCCTGAAGAACATGAAGGGCGTCATACATGGCGCAGAGAAGCGCAAGACCCATCGGCTGGGCCTGGACCAGGCCATAGTGGACCTGAACTCGGTTGTCTGTCCGCACTTCGTCGTGCTTGATGCCACGGTCGGTATGCAGGGCCTGTGGAGCTATCCTGAGGACTGCATCCCTGTGGGATTGATTCTCGCCGGGCGTCATGCGCTGTCCGTGGACCTCGCAGGTGCGGACCTCATGGGGGTCGACCCGCGCCGTGTAATGCACCTGCGCTACATGGCCGAGCGAGAGGGCATGACGCCGGACCTCGAGGGTGTCAATGTCGTGGGGCAGCCGATTGCTGAGTACCGCAAGGAGTTCAAGGCAGGATTTCAGGCCTTCAGCGAGCGGTATCCTCAGGTGACGATTGTCAGTGGTGAATCGGCCTGCACCGGTTGCACGAGTGAGCTCGTGACGGCCCTGACCTATCTGGACAAGGCGGGCTACTCACTCGAGATGGGTGAGCTGCAGGTAATCATAGGCGATGTGGAGACCGTTCCTCCAGCATCACGCGTAGCCGTACTCGGCCGCTGCGCAGCACAGCATGCACACCTGGGCGCATTTGCGGAGGGATGTGCTCCGAGCGAGGAGCGGGTCGTTCGTGTGCTGTGCGAGGCCTGTGGGGCCGATGTCCCCCGGGTGCTTGAGGTTCGTGACAGGGTGCGAGAGGAGATGTGGGAATCCAGCAGGAAGTCACTGGAGTCGTAGTCCGCAGAGTAGAATCGGCCTGCTGAGTTCTTCGGGTTCTTCGAGCGTCGTCAGACAGGGACTATCTCTGCCTCAATCTCCTCACCAAGGCGTATTACGGCGTAGCTGCTGCGGGCCGGTCCCGGGTTGACCATCATAACGCCTGCCACGACTCCGATGAAAGAGACGTGTGAATGCCCGAAGATGATGAGGTCAGGGTCTTCAGGAAACGTCTCCCTGACTCTCTGTGCTATTCCCCATGGGGCGCCCGAGCCGTGTGTGAGGCCAATCGTTTTCCCTCCGAACGTGGCCAGCTGTCGGCGCGGGAGATGAACCTTGATTGCGGTGGAGTCCATGTTGCCGGCCACCGCCAGCACGTCGCCCAGCTGGTTGAGTTCGTCCAGAAGCGAGCTTTCCGTGTGGTCGCCCGCGTGAATGATGAGGTCGGCGTCCTCCAGGGCCTGACGCAGCGCCGCCGGCAGCTTGCTGAGCGTGCTCGTATGTGAATCAGACAGTGCAACGATAGTGATACCCATGGCGCTTTCCTTTCGTCTCTGAAGAAGCCCGGAAGAGCATCTTGCGGGTCGCTCACAATAGCATAGCGCGTCAGGCGTATCCACTCCTCCGCCGGAGCTATCGACACCATGGATGTGCGGCGGGTATCATGTTGTGCGTTGGAGATCCGTGTCCGGAGGCAAGATGAAAGCGGCAACTGAGTACCTGTGGTTCAATACACAGCATGAACACGAGTATGTGAACATAACGGGCGAGGTAGAGAAGATCGTGGCGGGCAGTGGAATCAAGGAAGGCTTCGTGCTGGTTTCCGCGATGCACATAACGGCAGGGGTGTATGTGAACGATGCCGAGTCGGGGCTCATCCAGGACATCGAGGAGTGGCTGGAGAAGCTGGCCCCGTATCGACCGGACTACCGGCACCACGGCACCGGGGAAATGAATGGCGACGCGCATCTGAAGAGCCTCCTGATTCATCACGAGGTTATTGTGCCTATCACCGACGGGCGCCTCGATCTGGGCCCGTGGCAGCAGGTGTACTATGCGGAGTTCGATGGGCGAAGGAAGAAGCGGGTAGTTGTGAAGGCCATCGGCGAGTAGCGCGCGCTTCATCCACGCGATTCCCCGATGGGGGACGCAAGACAGACTACAGGAGCAAGAGATGAGACAGAGAGTGAGTATCGTAAAGATAGTGGACTGCGACTTCGAGACGGCCGTGCGAGAGGCCATTGAGCAGGCAGGAGGTTTCTCGGACCTCATCAGGTCGGACTCCAGGGTGCTTGTCAAGCCCAATCTATGCAAACCATTCCCCTCGGGGAGCGGCATGGTTACCGATGCTCGCGTTACGGAGGCCGTCACAAGGGCAGTGCTGGACTGTGGTCCAGCCTCGGTGACGATAGCTGAGGGCGCCGTAGTCAGCTACGATGAAGGGAGCTGCAGCACGGAGGAGGTCTTCACTGTCTCGGGCACTGCGGGAGTCGCCCAGCGACTGGGTGTCCGGTGCGTCTATCTCAACTCGGACGTCGCGGTCCCCGTTGAGGTTCCGGAGCCTCGTGCGATGGACAGGGTTCTTGTGGCCAGGACAGTACTCGAGAGCGACGTGATCATCAGTGTTCCTGTACTTAAGACCCACAACAGGACGAATGCCACGATTGCCTTGAAGAACATGTACGGTGTGCTGCCGGGGACGGAGAAGCGCGCTGGACACATGCTCGGCATCAACAACACATTGCTTGACCTCTTCTCCGTGCTGCGTCCGTCCTTCGCGGTTGTCGACGCAAGCGTTGCCATGGAAGGGCGCTGGCGTTGGCCTGAGGACTCGAGATTGATGGGGCTGATTCTTGCGGGGAGAGACGCCCTTGCGACTGATCTCGTCGGCTGCGCCCTCATGGGAGTGGACCCGGACTCGGTGATGTACCTGCGAGAGATGACACAATGGGACGGCGAAGTGAGTGGCATTGGCGACGTGGATGTGGTGGGCGAGTCAATCATCGCACACGCCGAGTGTTTCAAGCCGGCGTTCGAGGTCCTGTTGGCTGGTTTTCCCGGTGTCGAGGTTGTCCAGGGTCCCCGGTTGTGTGGTGGCTGCATCGCCGAACTTGAGAGTGCCCTGCGGTATCTGAAGGCGTCTGGATACGAGCAGGCGATGAACGGACTGACAATCATTGTCGGTGACCCCGAGGAGTTCGATGCCGGCGATAAGGTCGCTGTGATTGGCGAATGCAGTGCCGACGTCGACAATGACTGGCCCACGGCCACGGGTTGTCCTCCGACGGAGGAGGACGTGATAGAAGCTCTCTGTGCAGCTTGCGGTGCTGAGCCTGCCCTGGTGATGTCCGTGCGGGATGACGCTCGACGTGAGATGTGGGACTCGACGAGGGATCTCATAGGGCGCTAGGAGCAGCGCGTTTCCAGCCAGTCCTTGCTGTGGCCTGTCCGCCCGGCGGACATTAGATGTCGTAGCGGTAGCGCAGGTACCGTCTCCTGAGCAGCGGGACGAGAATGAGAAGCCCCAACACTGCGCTGCCTATCAGGGCGGCAGGTTGCCAGCCCGGTGCCGGCCAACCCGGCAGGCTGATTACGGGAAGCGAAGATGAGTCCTTCTCGGCAAGCGCAACTGCCTGGCTGAGAGCCTCCGGCGGAGCAGCTGCGGCCACGGAGAACGTTCCTCCGACCCCGTTCACATCCACGTTGTAGGTCGCTTCGTTCTGCGGCGACACCGCGAATTCCACGGTCTTGCTTTCTCCCCGGGCCAGCGTGACGCTCACCTCTTGGGCCGCCTCTCCGTTGAGGCTCAGGATAAGCGCGGAACTCCCTTCGGCATCGCTGCCGTCATATCTCGCGACCACGCTGACGGTGACCGTGTCACCCACCCTGGGCCTCTGCCGGCGTGATGGCCAGTGAGCTGATACTGAATCCGGGGGCCGTGAGAGGGAGCGCACTGGACTCGGGCTTCGGCGCAAGAACGCTGAACTCGGTGAAATGGCTCACGTCTGCGGTCACCGTCATGTCGTCCTCGTCCACGACCGATGGCAGTTCCACCCACGTGTCGCTTGCATCGTCATAATACGCAGCCCGAAGTTCATCTTCCCGGACACCATCGGGGAGTTCCCCGGGGTCATACGGGAGCACAACGCGGAGAGGCGGGTCGAACGTGGCGCCGTCGGGCCCGAGGTCGAATACCTGGTTCACCATGACCCTGTCATCCGGGACATCGTGTGGTTGCCTCACGTCAACGGATACGTCTGTGACCTCGTCTCCATCCGCGTCCCTGGCTGTTGTTCCATTCGGGATGCGCACCACGAGTGCGCTCTCGTCATCAGGCGCACTGTCCGCCTCGTCTTTGTCGCTGACGAAGTTCGCCGTGATGCTCTTGTGGTTGTAGAAGGGTGTCTCAAGCGGGTTGTCCGTGCTGCTCAGCGAGCCGCTCCAGTGGTCGAACTCGTATCCGGAGGCGGGTAGGGCCTCGAGCACCACTATGTCGCCCTGCGTTGCCTCGAACACGCCGGTCTCCAGTTCGTCTCCGTTGACCTCGATGATCCCTGCCTCTTCGGGGACTACGCTGAGAGTGATATTCACTTGCACTTTGCGGTCGGAATCGTCGTCTCCGCCCGCAGGACAGAGGCCGCCCCTGCACGCGGCATCCGCGGCCGAAGGCGGCAACGCAAGCGTCAGGAAGAGGGAGACGGCAAGTATCGGCACTATGCGCCTGAGCATCAGGCGATTGGTGTTTTCTCTCATGGCATTAGCATAACTGCACGCCTGCGGCCCGGCATTTCTGCGTCACCTGCCGGCGTGCTGGCCCTACGTATGCCGTGAATCTACAACCGAATCTTGTCTGTTGTCAAATCACGTAGCTGTAGGTGGAGGGCACTCCGGGGTACACGGCCACACATATTAGTTGCGAAGGCAACCAATATCGGCTACACTTCTCCTTCCAATGGAACTAGAAAGCACGCGCACTGCCGCCGTGGCTCGCCAGAAGATGCTTGCGACTGAGCCGGTCAAGTCGCTTCTCTGGAAGCTCTCGCTTCCTGCCATGGTCGGCATGTTCTCGATGGCGCTCTACAACGTCGTGGACACCATCTATATTGGTCGGGGAGTGGGCTCCATCGGTATCGCAGCCGTAACGATGGCGTTCCCCGCGATGATGTTCATGATGGCGATGGGCCAGATGGTGGGAATAGGGGCTGCGTCGGTCGTGTCCAGGAATCTTGGAGCCGGCGACCTGAAGAAGGCTGAATTGACCCTGGGCAACGCAGTGGGGCTCACCATTGTGGCCGGAGTGGTGGTGACACTCGTGACTGTGCCGAATGTCTCCGTGCTGCTGGGGTGGTTCGGGGCATCGGAGTTGGTTATGCCCCAGGCGAAGGAGTACCTGGAGGTGGTGCTGCTCGGTGCTTTCTTCGGGATGTTCTCCATGGGCATCAACAACATGACTCGTGCCGAGGGCAATGCGCGAGTCGCGATGGTGACCATGATTCTCGGTGCGGGGATCAACATCGTTCTTGACCCGGTGTTCATCTTTGTGCTTCACATGGGGGTGAGGGGCGCAGCAATCGCGACGGTTATCTCGCACGTCGTCACAACCGTCTACATCACCCGCTACTTCCTCTCGGGTAAGAGCACATTGCGGTTGAGATGGGCGTCGTTGAGGCTCGACAGGAGACTCTCGACGGAGATACTGGCGGTCGGGGCTCCTGCCTTCGTGAGAATGGGTGCGGCCAGCTTCATGGTCCTTATCATCAACAGGACGCTTGGATTCTACAGCGGAGACATGGCCATCGCGGCGTTTGGGATCGCTAACAGGGCGATGATGTTTGCAGCGATGCCCCTGATGGGCATTGCGCAGGGACTGCAGCCGATACTGGGCTTCAGCTATGGCGCCAGGCGGTTCGACAGGGCGTTCGGCGTGACGAAGTTCGCCCTTCTCGTGGCGTCCGGTGTTGCAGCGATTGGCTTTCTGCTTCTTGCGCTTGCGCCAGGGCCCATTGTCCGGGTCTTCACGACCGACCCGGTGCTGATTGAGCAAGGTGTCCACGCGGCCGAGCGCATGTTTGTGCTCTTCTTTCTGGTTGGCTTCCAGATTGTAGGCTCCACTGTCTTCCAGGCCTTGGGGATGGTGAGGAAGGCGCTTGTGAGTTCCACCTCACGCCAGATCCTGTTCCTCGTTCCGCTGGTGCTTGTTCTGCCCCGTTTCTTTCAGGCCGATGGCGTGTGGCTGGCCTTTCCTTTGGCGGATATCCTCTCGTTCACACTCGTGGCGGCGATGCTTGTTCCTCTGCTGCGCGACTTCAGGAGAAGGGCTCTGGACCCGAGCCTGGTGACTGGTGCCTGATGACAGATGACTGGAGGTGAAGCGTGAAGGACTCGTTCGATAAGTGGTTCTTCGTCATTCACCGTGCTTGGCACGCGTTCATGCGCGAGCGTCTCGGCGAGCTTGGCATGGAGCCGCGCCTCCTCCGCTTTGTTCATCGTCTGCACGACATGGAGGGTCTGAGGCAGGAGGACTTGAGCGTCGAGACGGGACTCGACAAGACCACTGTCGCCCACGCAGTGAAGAGACTCGTCAACCTCGGCTATGTCTCGCGAGAGCGTTGCACAGACGACAAGCGCTGCTACCGGCTGTGCCTCACACCCGGAGGCAAACAACTCGCTCGTGCCATGATAGAGGCGATGGAGGAGTGGAGCACGGGACTCACCGCCGGTTTCAGTGAAGATGAACTGCGTGCGCTTGACAGCTACCTGCGGCGGATTGAGCGGAACACTGCCACGCTCAAGGAGCAGCCTTCCAGGTAGCAGGGCTGCTATCCTCCTCATCAGCGCAGGAGCCGAACGAAGTTGACTGCCTGCTGTCGGGAATGGTGGAGATGGGTGATGCATCGATCACGCGCAGTCGGGCAATCGTGAGCCCCGCGCCTGTCGTGACGTTCATCAGTTGTTTGCGTGCTGCGGATAGTTCGTCCCGCCTGTCGGCGGCCGGCGCGGTATACTGAACAGGTTGTGATGTCTCCACCTGCCACGTGCAGGTGGAATCGAGGAGAAGATGCGTCCAAAGGCCATAGGATTACTGTCCGGTGGACTCGATTCGGTCCTCGCCATCAGGATGGTAGTGGACCAGGGCGTTGAGGTGGTGGCGCTCAACATCGTCCTGCCCTTCGTGGGCAGCAGGTCGGAGCGAGCTGAGCCTGCTGCCGAATGGCTTGGTGTGCGGCTCGTCAAGAGGGAGGTGGGACGTGACTACATCGAGGTCCTCAGGAACCCACGGTACGGATATGGAAAAGGCTTCAATCCCTGCATAGACTGCCGTGTGTACATGCTCGGTCTTGCGCGCCGGCTCATGGAGCAGGAGGGGGCGGACTTTGTCGTGACGGGAGACGTGCTGAAGCAGAGGCCCAAGAGCCAGACGCAGGACGCTCTGAATATCGAGGACAAGTGCTCGGGACTCAAGGGGCTGATAGTCAGGCCGCTCAGCGCAAGGTGCCTGGCGCGCACGGTGCCGGAGATCGAGGGCATCCTCGACAGGGACAGGTTTCTCGACCTGTCTGGCAGGAATCGCAAGCAGCAGCTTGAACTTGCAGCCGAGTTGGGCCTGACGGAATACGGTACTCCGGCCGGAGGCTGTCCTCTGACGAACCGCGAGTTCGCCATCAAGGCGAGAACGTTGTTCTCAAGTGTGCAGGATATCTCCGTAAACGACCTCGCTCTGCTACGCCAGGGGCGGCATTTCTATGCCGGGGGAGCACACATTATCGTCGGCAAGAGCCAACGGGAGAACGAGTCTCTCCTTGACCTCAAGGAGCCGGACGGCGATGTCGAATTGCGGGTGCTTGATGTAGGCAGTCCGGTGACGATTCTGCGGGGTGCAGTGACAGCCAGCACGCTGCTGGCCGCTGCGAGGCTCACTGCAGCGTACTCCGATAGCAGGTCCGATGAGGTCGTCGATGTCTGGTACTCCGGAAGCGGCCTCGAGGGCAGTATCGTAGTCGAGCAATCTGCGGGTGAGCAGGCGTATGCAGCCCGCCTGCGGATAAGAACCTGAGGGTACTTCGTCCCCGGGCTCCGCGTGCCGTTTCCGAAGGTACTACAAACCGCGCTTGTGCACAATCGCTGCTCGGACAAGGGGGACTTTGACTCCAGCCGGCCTGTGGGAGCAAAGCAGAGAATCGGACTTCGCCCTGGCGTTGCCCGATTGCGTCCGGACTACGTGGTGGTATCATTGGCATGGTGTGCGTCTCCGCGGCTCTGCGCGGATACAGCGCGAAACGCGATGTCCGGCGGTCTTGACTTGGGGAGCCGCGTACAAGCGAAAGTGCAAGGAGGAATTTGATGTACAAGAAGATGTTGGTGCCTCTCGACACGTCGAGTTTTGCTGAGTGCGTGTTTGAGCATGTGAAAGAGATTGTCACGGCACGGGGTATTCGAGACGTTGTACTGTTCGGTGTGATTGAGCCCCTGCGTCCGGCGGCCACGGCATACTTTGGGGCCGACGGGGTGAAGGAGGCGGAGGCCAAGGCGAAGGAATCGATGCTTCACTACCTGTCCGATGCGAAGGAGAAACTCTCCCTGGGAGCCTCGAATGTCTCAACCGTCGTGCTTCTGGGCGAACCAGCGGCGGAGATTCTCAAGTATGTCGAGAACAATGGCGTTGACCTCGTAGTGATGAGCACACACGGTCGTTCGGGAGTGTCGAAGTGGCTTCTCGGCAACACCGTGGAGAGGGTATTGCGGCGTTCCAGTGCTCCCGTATTCCTTGTGCCTCCTGCTTCGTGTCGCTTGCCGTGATGTAATGCCGCGCTCGCACCTGTGTCACGCCGGCGTGTCGTACGGTCGTGTGATTCGGGGCGTTCGGAACCCTGCGGTGCAACCATGAAGTGTGAGGGCCTGTGAGACATATACTTGGAGTCGCCTGTCCATGTTTGAGCATGCGCGACTCATGCGCTTCCGCGATCGAGCTGGACTTCCTGCGGCTTTCGTATGCTGTTGCATATCTCAACTCGAAAGGAGGGGACACACACGGCTACATCGCGGTTCTGAGGCAGGAGATTCGTGACGCCGCGCAGGGGTTGCAGGGGAGATACGGGGTCGGAGAGACGGTCAACATCGTGTTTGCGAGCCTGCTCGTGACGGACATGACGAGGCTGGCTGAGGCTGCAGGGTCGTCTCATGACGACGGTGTCCCAGAGGCCGAAGAGTCCGTTGCCCGCGACATAGCGTTGAATGCCCTGCGACGTGAGATAGCTGCCCGGGAGCCTGACGCAGTGGAGAAGACCGCCGACGGTGCATTGCCGTTTGGCGTGGAATGGGACTACTACGGAGTGGTGCAGTAGCGGGAACCGGGAGCGAACTCCGCCTTCGACTTCCGCGAGCGCGTGGCACGGGCGGCACATGGAATGGTGTCGGGCAGGCTCGGGCCCTCCGCTGGTAGTCGCGGAGTGGCCGGCGTCAGTCCGGCGCGTTGGCACCCCCTCAGGCCATGTGCCCATGGGGGCAGGTGTATCCTCGGCAACGGAGGTGCGAAGTGGATAGGAACCTTATCTTCGGGATAATCGTGCTCGTCCTTGGCATTCTCGTCCTCGTCGTTCCCGCCTTCCTGCAGCCCGTTGTGGGCATCGTACTCATCGTAGCCGGCCTGCTCGCGATTACGGGCAAGAAGGACTTCCTGTAGGCTCGAGCCCGCGTCGGTGAAGTGCTGGAGGGACCGGCGCCGGGGGCAGTGACCGACTCGAGTGGCTGACCGCGCGACGGACAGAGCTATTCGTCGGCTTGCAGCAGTTCCATCAACAGCGCGACGACCTTGCCCGGCGAGCCGATATTGTAGTGCGCGGCGGTGCTGCTGAAACCCACCTTGATTGTCCATGCCGTCTCGGGGAGAGCTTTGAAGGTGTCCTCGTCGGTCCAGTCATCACCCACTGCGAGCACGAAGTCGATGTCCTCTGAGAGCCAGCGGAGAGCGGCACGACCCTTGTTGACGCCCGAGTTCTTGACCTCGACTACCTTGCTCCCCTCAAGCACCTGGAGGTTGAGATTCGTGGTGAGTCCCTCGATGTGTGATACGAGTTCGCGTGCGCGCAGTTCTCCCAGGCGGGAGTCCGACCTGCGATACTGGAATACGAGGGAGAAGTCCTTCTCCTCGACGAAGGAGCCCGGCGTGCGGTCGGCGTAGAGTTCGAGTATCGGCCGGACCTCCTCCTTCCACTCGCTCGTGAGAGGTTCCAACATCTCCCATTCGACTGCCTCTTTGCTCTTCAGCCATGCACCGTGCTCAGCTACGATTCCCACAGGCAGATGACCGAACCAGCCGTCCAGAGAAGCCCTGTCCCTCCCACTGACGATGACGACATCTGTGCCGGCATCACTGGAGAGTTCAGAGAGAAGCTCCATGACTTCCTGCGAAGGCACTGCTTTCGACGGGCTGGACGCGAATGGAGCCAACGTTCCATCGTAGTCGAGCAGGAGCAGACGTCGATTCGCCTGTTGGAAGCTCTTGACAAGCCTGCGGCGCACATGGGTTCCGAGAGTCCGGGTTCTCAACTCTTCCTGTGACTCTGATGTCGCAGTCAAGGTGTCAAGGAAGTCCTGGGCCCAGCGGCGGACGTCGTAGCGGCGCAGCCGCCGTTGCATCACCCGCAGACGCTCACCCTGTTCCGCGTCGGACATGGCCAGGGCGTCTTCAAGCGCGGCAACGATATCCTCCTCGTTGTTGACGTTGATGGTCAGCGCTTCGCCAAGCTCTTTCGCCGCGCCTGCCGTCTCGCTCAGTATCAGGACGCCGCGGCCGTCCGTTCTGGACGCCAGGTACTCCTTGGCCACGAGGTTCATTCCGTCCCTTAACGGTGTGACGAGTGCGACGTCAGCTCGCCGGTAGAGGGCCACGAGCGATGGGAACGGCACGGAGCGATATGTGTACGTGATGGGCGTCCATCCGACAACACCGTGCTTGCCGTTGATTGCCCCCACCAGTTCGTCTATCTGCCGCTTCAGAAGGGCGTAGCGCGCCACCATCGTACGGGAAGGCACAACAACCAGCACGAACTTCAGCTTCTTGTGGTATTGGAGATTTCGGTCGAGGAACAGGCCGAACGCCTCGAGCCGCTGCAGGATTCCCTTGGTATAGTCGAGCCTGTCGACCGACAGCACCACGCGACGGCCGACGAAGGTCCTTTCGAGTTCGTCCACCTCCTTCTCGACCTCTGGTGAATTGGCGGCGGCGGCGAATCGAGCGTAATCGATTCCCATTGGAAACACGTCTACCCTGGTCACGCGGTCGCCCGCCGGTATTCGCCCCATCCACGACTCGTGTCCGAGGAGAAAGCGAACACTTGCAAGGAAATGACCTGCGTAGTCCCACGTGTGGAAGCCGACCAGGTCGGCTCCCATCATGCCCTCGATGAGTTCTGTCCGCCAGGGCAGCAGCCGGAATAGCTCGATGGAGGGGAATGGTATGTGCAGAAAGAAGCCGATGGTGGGATCCTGTAGCCTGTCTCGGAGCATCTTGGGAAGAAGCATCAACTGGAAGTCGTGAACCCAGATGATATCGCCCTGCTGCCACACTTCCACGATGGCATCACAGAACGTCCGGTTGGCATGCTCGTAGGCCTGCCACGTAGATTGTGAGTAGGAAGCGTACTGCGGGAAGTAGTGGAATAGCGGCCATATCGTGGCGCTGCAGAACTTGTTGTAGTACTCGTCGACCTCTCGTTGAGACAGGAAGACCGGGTAGCAGTCCTCCGCGAGAAGCCTCTCCTTTATCTCGTCCCGGTCACCGATGGTGTTCTTGCGCTCGATGCCGGGCCAACCGATCCAGAGAGCGTCGTACGCCCGGTAGAACGATGAAAGGCCGGTGGCCAGCCCTCCCGCGCTTTGCTCAAACTGAAGTTGGCCCCTGCGCCTGTGCACAGTGATAGGCAGGCGGTTCGAGACTATCAGCAGTCGTCCCATTCGTCCTGTACCTCCCTCCCGGCCTGTGGGGCTGCGATGGAACCTTCGCAGACGATTATACTCGCACGCGGCACCCGTCACAACGACGCTCGAGGCCTCGTTCCTCGGCCGGCAGAGGCCGGTGTTGTCGGCAGCCCCAATTGACCCTTGCCAGAGGAATTCAATAGAATTTGTCCGAGGCGGCTCCACCCGGACGTTTTCACTTGTCGGTCGGCGTGCCGACTATCGTCCGAGCGTGGAGCTTTCGGTATAGGGAGACGACTATGAAGGCACTTGTGCTGTGCGCCGGAAAGGGAACGAGGCTTCGGCCTGTCACACACTCGACCCCCAAGCATCTCATTCCTGTTGCGAACCGGACGATTCTCTCCTACGTACTGCAGCAGATTGCGGATGCGGGGATACGTGATGTGGCTATTGTCATCTCGCCGGACTCAGGGGGGAGAATCCGCGAAGCAGTGGGGGATGGAACGCAATGGGGGTTGGTGGTGTCATACGTCGTTCAGGAGGTCGCCGGCGGTCTGGCGCACGCGGTGAAGATGTCAAGGGATTTCCTTGCTGACTCCGACTTCCTGATGTTTCTTGGAGACAATCTTATCGAGGGTGGAGTCGCGCCGCTCATCGAGGAATTTCGGTCGCGTGGCCCGCATGGGCTTGTTCTGCTCAAAGCAGTCGCGGACCCTCGACGTTTCGGGGTCGCCGAGCTTGATGAGCATGGCTGTGTGGTAAGGCTTGTCGAGAAACCCAGGGAGCCGAAGAGCAACCTCGCGCTGGTTGGCGCGTATGTGTTCACGCCGGACGTGCATGACGCGATTGACCGGATAGGGCCTTCATGGCGTGGCGAGCTTGAGATTACCGATGCCATCCAGCAGTTGCTTGACATGGGCAGGGTGGTCGTCAGCCATGAACTGGAAGGCTGGTGGTTGGACACGGGCACGATGGAGGACATACTCGAGGCTAATCGCGTTCTTCTCGAGTCAGGCATGAGCGGACAGCCGTCAGGAACCGTACGGGGTATCGCGGTGGGGCAATCGGGCGTTGAGTCGGACGTGACCATGTCGGACTGCGAGCTTATCGCCCCTGTGTCCGTGGCATCGGGTTGTGCACTGGAGAACTGCCGCATCGGCCCGCACGCCAGCCTGGGAGCGGGAGTCCACGTGACAGGAGCGTCGGTCTCCAACACCATTGTGATGCAAGCTGCGCATATCGAGGGCTCCATTGCGCTTCGCGATAGCATAGTCGGTGCGCGCTGCCGTGTTTCCGGGCATTGCCCGGGGGTTGGGTGGGGACTGTTCCTTGGCGACGACAGTGTTGTTGAGCTTGCGCAGGACGGAGTTGCCTGAGTGTCCGGAAAAGGCCTCGGTGAACCACAGATTTGAACCAGGAGGACGATTGAGAGACAGGTCAGCGGATATCTGCCCGCTTCAGGACGGCATAGTCTACAGCGCTCGGACGGGTCACAGACCATTCACCTGTGCCCCCCTCGAGGAATACGAGCCCATTGTCGGGCAAACGGCCATTGACCGTCTGCGCCGGGTCGCGTCCGACGTGGAGGGCCTGTCATTGCTCGAGTTGAACTCGAGCGCGAAGGGTGGTGGCGTCGCTGAGATGCTGTTCAGTTCCATTCCCATGCTGGACACGCTCGGCCTGGAGATTGAGTGGAAGACGATAAACGGCTCGCCGCAGTACTTCGAGGCGACCAAGACCCTCCACAACCTGCTGCAAGGCAAGCGGGGCGCATTCACTCCCGCGATGGAGGATGTCTATGTTCATTCAATCGAGCAGTGTGCGTCTTTGAGATACAACGATGATCACGACGTGGTGCTGGTGCATGATCCGCAGCCGTTCGGGTTGGCACACTATCTGAAATCGGACGGCCAGTCGTGGCTCTGGCGCTGCCATATCGACATAGACGAGGAGACCATCCAGCGCAACCCGCGGCTGTGGGAATTCATGGCTCGCTGGAGCGATGGCTACGATGGCGCGATATTCTCTGCCGCTCATTACGTCGTGGCACGCTGGCCCATGCCGAAGTTCATCATCCCGCCGTTCATCGACCCTCTCTCGGAGAAGAACAGGGAATTGACGGATGACGAGGTTCGCGCCGTGCTCGACAAGTACGGCATTGACCGGCAGATACCGATTATCGCGCAGGTCAGCCGATTCGACCCGTGGAAGGGGCTTGATAGGACCATTGAGTCATTCCGCCTGGCCCGCAAGTCCACGCGTTGTCAGCTCGTGATTGCGGGCGGCCTTGCGGCCGACGACCCGGAGGGCGGGCGCATACTCAACAAGATCCTCAATTCGACGAGTGATGACGAGGACATACATGTGTTGAATCTGCCCCTGGACGACCGCCTCACCAACTGGAGGGAGATCAACGCGCTGCAGCGCGCGGCATCCGTCATCATGTCACCCTCCACGAGGGAGGGTTTCGGTCTTGTCATCACGGAAGGGCTCTGGAAGGGGAAGCCGGTGATTGGGGCGGATGTTGGGGCAATACCGCTTCAGATACGCAATGGCGTGACGGGCTTCTTCTATGGAGGTGCGGGGAATACGGCGAAGAGGCTGGAGTCGCTTCTGGCGAACCCGGCTTTCGGACGGAAGGTTGGCGAGCGCGGTCGCGAGTTCGTGCGACAGCACTTCCTGCTTCCGGACAGGGTGGCTGACTATCTTTCAGCCATTCGGATGGCGCACCGCGGGGCGCTCGCCTCGTCCACGTGCGACGACTGTATTGTCAGCTTTCATCCGTGGTTCAAGCTGAGCAAGAGAGGGCGAGGCTGACCCGAAGAGCCCCGGCAGTCGCGATGTGCGGTCTCTCGGTGTCCCGCATGCCGCCCTCCCCGTGTGGCTTGATTGCAGTGCGGGCTGGTGGAGGATTGTCTACGGGCTGCGCCGCAACCTGCAGCCGAAGAGCCGGTGTGGCATGTACGGGCTCGCGACCTCGAAAGGCGGGAGTGTTCCCGGCCGGATGGAATTCGAGGAGGCCAGACACGTGTACGACATTGAGAGACTGAAAAGGCAGCCGAACTACCGCGAAGGGAAGTGGTGGATGTCACCGCTCAACTCTGTTGATGCGGTGGCTGCCCCATTCAGGGGCAGGTCGGTCGTGCTGCATGACGTGACTCTCCGAGATGGCGAGCAGACCGTGGGCGTTGCCTACTCCGCTGACGAGAGAGTGGCCATCGCTGAGGCCTTGGACGAGATCGGGGTTCCGAGGATTGAGGTTGGCCTCCCCCCAGTGTCCGCGGAGGTTCGCGAGGGGATGCGCCGCATCGAGGCGCGTGGACTGAATGCGAAGCTGATGGGCTTCGCGCGCACCTTGAAGTCCGACGTGGACATGGTAGTCGACTGCGGGCTCAAGGCGGTGGTTCTACAGCACATCATGAACCCGTACGCCTGTGAGGCTGCCTACGGTCTTGACAGGGCCGGAGTGAAGGACAGAGTCATCTCGGGCGTTGCCTACGCGAAGGAAAAGGGGCTCGAGACGATCTTCCTGGGCTGGGACCTGACGCGTGTGGATGACTGGGACTTCGTGCAAGACATCTACACTTCGCTCGTCCGTGAGGCGAAACCTGACGGGATTGCCGTGGTCGACACGTTCGGGGTGGCCAATCCACGTGCCGTCGGGTTTCTCTTTCGCAAGCTGGCCGGATGGTTGCCGGAGACTTCCCTCGAGTTCCACACGCATAATGACATGTGCATGGCCAACGCCGGCATCATCGAGGCGGTGGCGGCAGGGTGCAACGTTGTGCACACGGCGTTCAACGGGCTTGGAGACCGGACGGGCAACGCCGCTACCGAGGAAGTGGCGGTCATGCTTGAGTTGGGCCTCGGAGTTTCGACTGGTATCCGCATGGAAGGCATAATGAACGTGTCGCTGATGGTGGAGAACATCTCACGTCGTCCTGTGCCGCAGAACAAGCCCATTGTGGGGCGAGGTCTATTTGACCTGGAGACCGGCATTGATGCAGACCTCCATCGGAAGCTGGCAGACGCTTCCTTCGATATCACTGTACAGGCGTTCCATCCTTCGCTTGTCGGGCAGGACCCGGTGCGACTCGTGCTGGGCAAGAACAGCGGTGCGGCCACAGTCGAGTTCTTTCTGGACAGGCACGGACTGAGCGCGACGAAGGACCAACTGAAGGAGATTACCGACAGGGTCAAGTGGCAGGGCCGGATTCAACACGCGCTGCTCACCGATGCCCAGTTCCTCAGCATTTGCGCGAACGTGATTCGCGAGTAACTGACGGAGTGACGGCGGGTTTGTCTGCCCTTCTGCGGGGTGCGCTCATTGTCCGCGCGCCATAGAAGAGGATGGCGGAATGGTAGTCGAATCTGCTAATAATATGCGTTGGCAGCACAAGAGTCAGTCAGGAGGACAAGAATCATGTATGACATTGAGCGACTCAAGGGGAAGGAACATTTCGAGAACGGCAGGTACTGGGTTTCGCCGTTGAACTTCGAGGACGAAGTAGTTGCGGATTTTCGCGGCAAGACCGTCCAGATTCACGACGTGACTCTGCGTGATGGCGAGCAGACCGTCGGGGTCGCCTACTCACCGGAGGAGAGAGTTGCCATAGCAGAGGCGCTGAGCGACATCGGCATTCACCGTATCGAAATAGGCATGCCGCCTGCGTCTCCGGAGATACTCGAGGGCATGAAGCGAATCGTCAATCGGAACCTGCAATCCGAGATGGTGGCCTTCGTGCGCACGATAAAGAAGGACATTGATCTGGCACTCGAGTGTGGCGTGAAGACGGCCATCCTCGAGCACATCATGAATCCCTACGCCTGTGACGCTGCTTATGGCCTCAGCAAGGAGGAGGTGATTGAGCGGATCGTCGGCACGGTCAAGTACGCCAACGAGAATAACCTCAAGACCATCTTCATGGGCTGGGACCTCACGCGGGGCGATGACTGGGACTACGTGAAAGATGTCTATACCACGCTGGCGAGGGAGACCAAGCTTGACGGGCTTGTGGCTGTTG
Source organism: Dehalococcoidia bacterium (assembly GCA_030602785.1). Taxonomy (GTDB): domain Bacteria; phylum Chloroflexota; class Dehalococcoidia; order GIF9; family AB-539-J10; genus SKVJ01. The sequence continues at coordinate 34,640 of JAUVZB010000005.1, read as the reverse complement.
ACACGGTCGGCGTCGCGTCGCCCCGTGCGGTCCGATTCCTGTTCAAGAAACTGCGTGAATGGCTGCCGGGTGTTCCGCTTGAGTTCCACTCCCACAACGAGTTCGGGCTTGGCAATGCGGGCAGCCTGGAGGCCATCTCGGCCGGCGCGAGCGTCATACACACCGCCTACAACGGGCTGGGCGACAGGACAGGCAATGTTGCCACAGAAGAGATGGTCATGGTGCTCGAGCTCCTCGCAGGCATCAAGACCGGCATCAATCTCGAGGGGCTCACCAACGTGTCGCTGACTGTGGAGAACATCTCGCGGCGAGTGCTTCCCGCGAACAAGCCCATCGTTGGCCGTGACCTCAACAAGCTCGAGACCGGCATCGCCGCTGATCTGCATCGGAAGTTCCGTAATGCCGGCTTCGACATCACGATACAGGCGTTCCTGCCCGAGGTGGTGGGCATGGAGCCGATCAAACTGGTTCTCGGCAAGAACAGCGGCGCCGCTTCAATCGAGTACTATCTGGACCAGCATGGCATCAAGGCGACCGAGGAGCAGGTCAAGGACATCACAGACAGGGTGAAGTGGCAGGGACGGGTGCAGCACACTCTGCTCACGGATGCTCAGTTCCTCAAGATCTGCAGCGACGTGCTCGGCTCATAGTCGACGATTGTGCGTCCTGATGGCGCAATGTGCAGCCCGCCTGCTGCTTGAACGACACGATGTCGCAGGGTCCAGCAGGCGGGCTTCGCTTTCGAGAGGCGTAAGGGCCCGGTCGGCTCGCGGTGGTCTCTGAGGAAGGGAGACAGCCGGGTGAAGGCAGGTTCCTCCTTGGCTTGGCTGGCAGGGGAGGAGGAGTTGGGGCTCAGTCCTCGATGATTATGCCGGGAAGCTGGTGGAACAGACCTGCGGCGTGCGGGTGCAATGGACTTGAGCCATCCAGGCTGGCTTTGTGAGGCAATTCACGTGTTGCGGAGAGACGAGCGGGAGATAATGAACTCAGCTTCATGTATAGGTTCGCGCGGAGTACGGCATGCCTGAGCAGGCTTTCAGGTGTCCGCGTTGCGGCAAGGAGCTTCGCTACGATGTTGGGATGGGGCTCTTCTGGTGCCCGGACGCCGAGTGCGGCACTGTTCTGCGGCGGGAATCGGTTGGTCATGAAGCCACCGGAGGAGGATTTGGACCGCCGCGTCGGCAGGGTGTTTCTGACACTGAGCCGCCCTGGACTGATGACGGGGAAGAGTGGAGGCCTGAGAAGAGGCGCGTCGGGCGGCGCATCCTCGTTGGCCTGGTCATGCTTGCGACGATTGCTGCCGTGCTGATGATGACGGTGTCTCCACTTACCTGGCCCCGTGGGCCGGCGCTCTCGGTGTCGCCGACTCGCGTCACGTTTGTCGACGACTCCGGTACGGGTGTATTGCCTCAGGCGTTTGCCATCCTGAACGATGACAAAGGACAGTTGAATTGGGCAGTGACGACTGATGTCCCGTGGCTGACTGCTGAGCCTGCTGAGGGATGCCTGGACGAGGAACTACAGGTCGTGACGCTCAAGGCCGATATCACGGGGCTTACTGTCGGCGAGCACGTTGGAGTCTGCACCGTCACGGCAGGCGAGGCTCGCAACTCCCCACAGCTGGTCGGTGTCACGCTGAGGGTCGAGCAGACGCCCGAAGCGCGCGCGATGCGGAGCCTGCTGGGAGAAGGAGTGGAGGTGTTCTACGGAGAGCAGCCTCCGTACGTCCAGGGTCCCACCGGAGTTGCCATCGAGCTTGTGAACAACGAATTGGCAGCGGATGCCTCGTGGAAGCAGCTCGCGGATTTCGTGACTCACGACGATACCGATGAGAGCCCGTACATCCAGGACCTCCGCATGTGCGGCAGCTTTGCGGAGGCGCTGCACAACAACGCCGAGGCGGCCGGCATCCGCTGCGCGTGGGTGTCGATAGATATCGCTGGACAAGAGATAGGGCATGCACTGAACGCCTTCCTGACGACGGACAAGGGCATAGCATTCGTAGATTGCACCGGTGAGGACACCTCATTTGTCGCTGTAGTCGGGGAGGGTGAGGGCACGTGTGACTACGACAAGACCGCCTACGTGCAGGTTGGACAGGAGTATGGCCTCATCTCCCTTGACCGGGCGGAGTCGTTGGCCTATTCCTTCTACGTGGAGTACTCGAAGGGATGGGCGGAGTATCTCGCTGACTTGGAGGAGTTCAACGCGCTGGCGGACGAGTACAACGCGCTGGTTGAGGGCCGTACTCTCATTGCCGGGAGTGCGGAAGCGCGCAAGGCTCAACGGCTGTATGGTGTCCTGCAGACTCGGCGGGTAGACCTCGAGATGCAGCAGGAGCTCCTGGGTCCTTGTCGCTGGGACTCGATTGGCGTAGTCGAACACGTGGAGTTGTACTGGTAGCCAACCATCGTGTGGCGGCTCAAGTGTGGGCCGGGCTGGGGTAGGGATGCGTGACGCAGGCCGACGTCAGGTCGGCAGGCAGGATTCGCACGGAACCGCAGTTTGACATAAACCGCATCCGGTGATTGCCACGCCGTAGCGCTCTCTCAAGGGTCGCAGATTCTCTTCCTGGTACCTGTCGCACTTGACCTTGTCGTGGCCGTTCGGTCCTATCGCTCCCGCCGGACAGCGGCTCTGGCAATCGCCGCAGGTGCCCTGAGTGAAGTACACGCACGCTTCGCGGTGCGAACTGTAGGATCTTGCTGTGACAGGGAGTGGAACGTTGACTACGACGCTCCCGCACCTCATCGCCTTGCCTGCGGCTGTCAGGAAGCCATCACAGAGTCCGAAGGTGCCCAGACCTGCAGCGAAGAGCGCGTGGCGTTCCGACCACGTGGAAGACGGCCCATCGGGTGTCACGTGGACTGACCGAAAGAGCGGGGAGAGCACCGGAGCGATTGCCACGGCGCCGTGCTTCCGGGCGCACTGCTCCACTGCGTGGCGCAGCTCGTTGTTGAACTGTTCTCCGTAGTACTGAGTGTGAGCCCAGCGCATGGAAGGCTCGGAAGTCATGACGGCATTGCTTCGGCGTGTCGCTTCGGTTATGGGTAGAACCCAGCAAATGACACGTACGTGGGCAAGGTCGGCATCAATGGACCGCCGGTCCGTCTGTTGTGACAGGCGGAGCATCTCGCGGGGCGTCAAGTGGTGTGAGCCTATCACCTGCCTGTACTCCTCAAACAGAGGGTCATCGCCATCAGCGACGGCAACGAGGGGCTCGTCGAATATCGGACTGTCGGCGAAGTGCTGCAGCCTGTTTTCGGGGCTGTCTTGCGTCACCGCTCTTATGAACGCCACTAGAGACGGCAGCGAAAGCGGATTCTCCATGTTGGACTCTGCCGGGTTCGTGTTGTTGCCTAACTACCCTGCCTTTGAGTCCATCCTCCGATGTCGTTGGCGCAGATGATGCCTGACATGACGACTGACTCTATGCCTGCGCCGGGGAATGCAGAAGCGCCTGCGAAGTAGAGGCCCTTGATGGGCGCGCGGAAATGCGGCCTCCGGCTGCCTGCCGACTGGTCGAAGCCATAAAGGGCGCCCTCGGGCATGGAGGTGTAGCTCTCAAGTGTTCGCGGAGTTGCGGCATCGAGTACCGCTATGCTGCTGGCGAGTTCGGGGATAATCTCCTCCGCCTTGCGAACGAGAAGCGCCGCAAGCTGGCGTTTCCGGTCGTCGTAGTCTCTCTCGTCCCTGGACGGGAAGTCGTGATAGCCGATAGGGGCCACCAATGTGACGGCGGAGCGTCCCGCAGGAGCGAGGCGGCGGTCGGCATTGGAGTTGATGAACATGCTGTAGTCCCCGTCAACGTGCTGGATGAACGCCGGGTATGACGAGAGATTCTTGTCGACCCCTGCGTAGACGACGAATGCCGATCGGGACATCTTGAGGCCTTTGACGAAGTCGATGTACGGACCGCCAATCTCACTCGCCTCAACAAGCTGAAGCACGCACGTACGCGCGTTGACATTCGCGACGACCACGCGCGCCTGGAATAGCTCCTCGCCGCAGCGCACGCCGCGGACACGACGCCTGTCGGTGAGTATCCTGTCCGCCTTGTAGTTGGTCAGAATCGTGCCGCCGTTCTGTTGAATGACTTCGGCCAGCATCGCGGCAAACGCGCGTGGTCCGCCAACCGGGAAGTAGCTGCCCTCGAGATACGGTCCGATGCACGAGAGCAGGGCCCTGAGGCCCGGAGTGGTCTCCGCAGATGTGCCGTTCTGGCCTGGCACTGCCGAGAGAACAGCCTTCAGGCTCTCGTTGCCCAGGTGCTCGTCCAGTTTCTGTCGGTAGGTCTTGTTCATCCAGTCGTACAGTGCCGCGTACTTGCGCGGCAGGCGGGCAGCTGCCTTCCCGCCCAGCAGCCGGACAACAAGGTGGTCGGGAAGGGGGGCGCCATAGTCGCCGCTGTATTCGTGAAGCTGGTAGTATGCCTCGGAGGCCTCACGGAAGAACGCGTCTATGCCTTGCTTCTCCTCAGGAAAGACATCGCCGAGGGAGTCCACAAGATGAGGAATGCCGGCGGGAAGGTCTATGTCCCTGCCCTTGTACACGTATCTTGTCCGGTTGGGTGCGAAACGCCCTTCGGCAGGAACACCAAGTTGGCTGAGCAGCCGGAGCACGGAGCCGTTCTCCCAGACGCCTGTGATGCCCGCGACGCCGGTGCTGAAGATGAAATCGTCGCGCATCAATGAGCCGCAATAGCCGCCAACCTGTGCCTGCTGCTCCAGTACCAGGACCTTGAAACCGCGCCTGGCGAGCAGCGCGGCGCAGCTCAGTCCGCCTATGCCGGCGCCAACAACCGCGACGTCGTACTCGTTCTGTTGCTTGCCGCTGGAGGGAGACACGGGGATATGCCACTCGTAGGGACTGAAACGCTGTCGTATCAAGTATGCGGGCCCCTTGCTCTGGAAGACCAGCGAGAAGACAAACCCCGCGGTGACCAGAGCCACGGGCAATGGCCCTACTGCTGACATGGATGTGAAGAAGAGCGCGATGGCACACAGGAAAAAGACCCCCGTCCAGACGGTGGTGACGATGTTGTGTACGGAGATGAAATCTTGATTGAGCCAGTACTGCTTCGGATAGTCATACCTTGCCGAAGCGGCGCTGAACGGCCGTCGCACTGCGAGCGAGATGGCTGCCATCAGGAAGAGCACTGTGAAGCCCAGGGGGCCCGCACTATCCACGAACAACGTGAAATCCGTGGCGTATGTTGCCGCTGCCGCAGTTAGGAAGTACCCGAATGTTGTGAGGTCCAGGAGGCGGTAGGCCCTGGACCAGACTTGCTGTGCGAGGAGTGCGCAGGAAAGACCGAGCGCGACGGAGATTCCGGCACTCCCTGCCAGACCTGTCAGTACCCAGTAGGCTGCCCACGGGATGAACGCGAGCGCCAGCATCAGTGCTCCCACCGGCCTTGCCTTGGGTTCGAGCGGCTCCGGGCTGGCCGTGTGTTGACGTGACATCGTATGTTGGTCCTCCCTTTCTCCTGACTGGGAAGCCGGTCGCCGGCCGTGCATGACTGATGCTGGCAAATCTTCTCACGGGCCAATTGATAGGTCAACACTGCCGTGTCCGCGTGCGAGTTGAAGGTCTCAAGCTTTGCTGTCGGAGCTACGTCGTGTGCTAGGATACGGGGCGCCAGAGAAACACCGGTTGGAGGAGGCGAGATGAAGGCTACCGAGGGAACAGTCGGCAGAGTATTCGTTCTGCGGCTCGAAGACGGCGACCTGATTCCTGACTGCATCGAGCAGTTTGCCAGGGAGAAGAACGTAATGGCAGGGTACGTGCTCCTTATCGGGGGCATCGGGGCCGGTTCTGTGGTCGCGGGCCCTCGAGATTTCGTAGCGATGCCCCCCGACCCCCTGTTGCTCCCGGTCGACGGGCCGCATGAAGTCATCGGTGTTGGACTCATTGCGCCTGACGACGGCGGAACGCCCCGGCTTCATGTTCATGGAGCGCTCGGCCGTGCGGGGAACACGCTCACCGGATGCCTGCGCAACGGTGTGAAGACATGGTTTATGGCCGAGGCCGTCCTCTGCGAAATCGTAGCCGGTTCCGTCAGAAGGCGGACGGACCAGCGTAGCGGTCTGTCACTGCTGGATTTCGATTGATGTGGCACGCTTGTGCCAGGCCCCGGGCTATAATGCCGGCGCGTCAGCGCGCAAGACCATGGCCCGGGCATCCCGTCAACGGGATGATTCTGCGGTTGCCTGCGCGGGCCACGCAGGGTGACGTCTTTCGAATGTCACTTCTCTGCGAGAAGCCCCAGAGTTGCCAGTACCTCTCGTAGCTGCGTTCGAGCCTTCTCGCTCAGCGGGCCAACTGGTTTCCTTGCAGGGCCGACATCCAGCCCTGTCATCTGGAGCGCTTCTTTGATGACGGCAGGAAACGTCCCGAGAGAGAACGCTGCCCTGAGTGGTGCGAGGGCTGCCTGCGCCTTCCTCGCTGCGTTCAGGTCGCCGGACACGTAGTGCTCATATATGCTCGCCACGAGACGTGGCGCGACGTTCCCCGTAGCTGCGATAGCGCCCGAACCACCGTACATCAGCGTGGCGAAAATGAGGGTGTCACGTCCGGCAAGTACGTGGAAGTCCTGCCCTGCGCTTGCTATGTAGGCAGCCGTAAGGGAGAAGTCGCCGCTGCTGTCCTTAATGCCGACGATGTTGTCAATGCGTGACAGTCGGGCGGCAAGCTCAACCGAAATCTGTATTCCTGTGCGTCCGGGGTTGCTGTACAGAAGCAGGGGCAACCGCGTACACGCCGCTATGTCGCGGTAGTGCTCGAACAACTCGTCCTGCGTCGGTGAGATGAACATCGGGGTGATGACGGATACTGCGTCCGCTCCTGCCTCTTCTGCCATTCGGGTGAGTCGGATCGCTTCGCTTGTCGTTGTTGCGCCGGTGCCGGCGTAGACGGGCACCTTGCCGCCGGCGGCTTCCACGACGACTTCTATCGCGCGTTTCTTCTCGTCGTAGTCGAGCGCGAAGTATTCTCCCTGGCTGCCCAATACGAAGAGGCCGTGGACTCCGGCTGCCAGCAGTCTCACCGCGAGAGCTCGAAGAACGGTCTCATTGAGACGGTCCTGCTGGTCAAGCGGAGTGACCATGGCAGGCACAACGCCATGCGGCACGAAGTTCATAGCTGTTCTCCTTGTATCGGTTCTCGGTCGTAGTGTAGGCTGCCATTGTAGCGGAATCAATTCATGGCTCAAGAGTGAAGTCGGGGCATCGGAGGTTTCGCTCGCATTGGCAACGGCCGGTTGTGCCGTTGCGGGCGAAGGAGTTGTGAATGACCACTGAATGCAATCCTGCGAATATCCTGTTCATCTGCCGGGGAAACCTGTGTCGCTCTCCTATGGCCATGGTGCTGCTCCAATCGCGTCTCGAAAGGGAAGGCCTGGCGGATCGTGTGACGGTTGACTCGGCGGGCTACCATGACTGGAATCCGTTCCCGAGGGAGGCACATCCCTTTGCGCGCCGGGCGGTGCAGGAACTCTGTGGCAGTGACATGCTTGCCGCCCACTCGGCTCGGAGATGGTCGGAGGAACAGGTGGGGTGGGCCACGCTCATTCTTGTCGCCGAGGCGTGGATGCGAGCGGACTTCCCTGCGGACAAGGTAATGACGCTCAAGGAGTTCGGAGGAGAAAAGGGTGATGTGGAAGACCCCTACGGGGGTGACTACGCAGAGTCCCTGACCTGTGCGAAGGAGATTCAACTCCTCATCGAGGTCGGAGTGCCACGGGTCCTCGACCTGCCCCGGCGCGCCTAGGAGACTGTCGGAATAGCCACACTTACGGTGAGGCTACACAGCGCAGGGCAGGCGTGGTACGACACTTCACGAAGGCAGGGAGTTCGCATTCAGTTCAACTGCGCCCCGTGGCCGAGCTCCTCCCTCCGTGCCAATGCCGGGGGACCTGTTTCTCCGACAGGCTCCTGGGCGCCCATGAGGACGGCAAGCTCATGGAGCATTTCGGTGGCGGGTATGAGGACTACCCGCAAAGAGTGATGTTCATGCCACTATTCATACCGGTCAGAGGATTGTTGCTACCGGATGGTGGATCCGGTCGAGAGATAGGGATGATGGTCGGCCTGTTCGTTGTCGGCGTTGTGGTCGTGCTGCTGTTGTTCTACACGGTAGGTGTGCCTCGATAGCGTGCATGTGGTCGGGTTGCCAGGGTTAGACTTGCAAGTTTCGTGCGTACATATGCTTGCTCCTGCTTATACGTGCGAATCCTAACCCTGCGAACCCTCGCGTGGGCAACCTGACAGCCAGGAGATCCCCTTGCAGAAGGGGGCTCTCCGTGTCCGAGCATGCAGATTGTCCATTGGTGATAAGCATGCCGTTACATAGCACTTGACGGGACGTGACCGAGTTCCGTTACCGACGACTTCTCCTTGTCCACCTTCCCCGGAACATCCTCCTGCTCCCAGACAGGGTCCAATATTCTGGCTACCTCCTGGGAGTATTTGTCCAGGTCACCAGCGAGGTAGGTGACAAGCCCACAAACCGGACCATCGGTAGAACATGGATGGAACTCTTCCTCCAGCCCTCTGAGGACATGTGGATGGTCTAGAATCATGCATGGACGCAGCAGATTGTCGCTATATGGTTGACGGGCTCGAATACCCGCGAAGTAGGGTGAATTGAGAACCTCTTTCAGACTCTTCTCTTTGATGTTATCTATTGCCATATGAACAAAGATGCATGGCTCAACCTCCCCACGAGCGTTGATGTGGAAATAGCTGCGAGCACCAGCAATACAGCCGCCTACATAGGGGGCGTCGTTCCAGAAGTCAACGACGAGGATCGGCTTCTCATTACGGATGCGCTGTGCCCCTCGTTGCCTCATCAGTTCCCGTTGTTCTGCTGTTGGCATCAGACTTGTATCGGGGTTGCGGCCCACGGCGATATAGAGGAAGTGCCACCCCATAAGGCACCCCTTCTCGATCAGCATGTCGTTGAACTCGTCGCCGATGATAACGTCAACATTGTGGCGGGTAGCCATGGCCGAAAAGCCAAAGGCCACTCCTGCCTGCCGCAGATTATCCATCCCCTGCATTATCTTCTTGAAAACGCCCTTACCCCGGCGAGCATCCGTTTCTTCCTCAAACCCCTCGATACTGAAGACAACCAGCACATTACCCACCTCCGCCAGTTTCCTGGCCACGTCTTTGTCGATGAGAGTGCCATTGGTGAAGACCTGGAAGAAGACATCATTGTGACGTTTGTACATCTCCCACATGTCCTGCCGGATAAATGGTTCGCCTCCAAGGAGGGTTACCCAATACATCCCCAGTTCCTTGCCCTCGGTCAAAACCCGGTCAATGACCTCTAGTTCAAGCTCGTCCTCCTGGCTGTAGTTGGCAGCATAACAGCCCTTGCAGTGCAGATTGCAGCGCATAGTAGGGCTGATAAGATAGGCCTGCGGGGCTGCAAGCCCTTCGTCGGCGAGTTCCCTGCGCCTGACACCACCATCCATTAGTTCATTGATTATCAGGCTGTTTGCCAGTCGTTCGCGCACATGCGGATTGGTCTGGCGAATAGCTCGCCTCAGTAACTCGATGGTAGGGTGCTCTTCTTTGCGCATCCGCTCCAGACTATTGCTGATTACCCTGGTCGTGTCGGTAGGCGCCATCTTTCTTATTAGCCACAACACGCGCTCGAGGTCCTTGTCAGACATTCCGCGGACCAAAGGCAGAATCTGCCTTGCCGCCTGCTTTGCCACAAACTCTCTTGTTGCCATTAGCTACACCCCTCCCTTATTGCTCTTTGGATATTCGACGGCTAGGCGCATACAGCGCCATAGATCTCAAGCAGTTCTTTAGTCGAAACCTGAGAACTACACGAGCGTGCCCATCTCTGTGCCGCCATACTCAGCTTTCGCTTTTCATCTCCGTCTTGCAGTAGCCGATGGCAGGCTGCTGCAAATTCATCTTCATCCTCTCGCACCAGAATTCCCGTCTCTCCAGAGCTAATCATGTCCAGTGACCCCATGGCCCCAACAGCAACTACGGCGGCTCCAGCCATCAGTGCCTCCATTAGAACAAGTCCCTGAGTTTCTGTCTTTGAAGCGAAGACGAAGAGAGCTTGCTTGTAGAGGTCGATCAGGTCCGTCCGCTGGAGAAATCCAGTGAAGATGACGTACGGGGCAATACCCAGGCTCGCAGCGTATCGCTCAAGGGGCTGGCGTTGGGGGCCATCCCCGGCGATGATAAGCCTGGCACTCGGGTGGAGGACGAGAAGGCGCCTGAAGGAGCGCAAGAGGAAGTCGAGGTTCTTCTCCGTCCCCAGTCTTCCCGCGCAAAGTAGCAGGTCTTCGGTAGGAAGGTTTAGTGCCGCTCTGACATCCCACCTGACTTCGTGGGAGAACTCCTCCTCATCAACTCCGTAAGGAAGGGCGCGGATGGAGCTTGTTATCCCGTAGCTTTCCAGCTCGTGCTTCATCTGGTCTGAGGGGGCAATAGTCACATCGCACCGGTTACACAGCAACCGGCTCCCTAACTTCACCATGCCACGCGTGGGGCGGATCGGCCTCGGGAGATAGCAGCGGTAATCCACGTACAGACTATGATAAGTATGGACGTGAGGTATGTGGTATCTTTCAGAAGCCAACCACGCCAACAGTCCCAGGGGGCCAGGGTCGTGTGAATGGATGATATCCAGACTGGAGATGAGCCGAAGAGCACTGCGGTCGTAAGGGATAGCCACTCTTATCCCTTTGTAGAAAGGGAACCTTAGAGAAGGAAACCGGCACACTTCTGTGGAGATGTCATCCCCGCTCGGATGGCTTGGACAGAAAACATAGACCTCGTGGCCTTCTCTCCTTAACTCACGTGTCATCATCGTAAGAACGGTCACAACACCGTTTACCTCCGGAACATAGGTATCAGTAAAAAGTCCAATTCTCATCTTTGTGCTGCCCCTCCTACCTCGAATCCTCTTATTGCCATTCCGTCCCTCCTTAGATACCAAGTGGACTACGCGCACCTATGTTGTTGCTCCCGCGCACGTGGCCAACACCCACCACAAAGCCACTGACGAGCGTGTCAGCCTGCGGTCGTGTCGCCGATAAGCCGACAGCAACTAACTGAACCAAGCGGTATTGGGATGAATATTGGGGCCTTGAGCCAGCTGCCGTTGGACTTCAAATAGCTATGGTCAAGAAGCCGTTGGTATGCTTGGCCGGCTTCTGAAGGCATACGATAGCGAACCCGGCCATGTCCCCATCGTCTACCAACCCCCTATTCAACGGCCTTGCCACTGTTTCTTGAAGCTATTTGCACCGCCCGGTAAACCAGCCCGGCAAGTTCACGCTCGTCCATCACCATCTCCCTCATCCGAAAGGCGTTTCCACCAATGGCATCTCACCTGTCCTCTTGTTGTCCATGTGCTTCATCGGACGGATCCTCTGAGGGTGAAGCTACGTTGGTCATGATCCATCTGGCTACTTCCGGCAACATCCGGTACTGCCGTTTTTCCGGGTCCAGCAACAGGGGGCGCGGCTTCATTGGATAGTATCGCCGCAATGTGTGCCCAACCGAGGAGAGGCTTCCAGCAAGTTCTCTTGGCTGGAAAGCGAGAGCAGACAACAGTTCGCCGCGGTTGTAGCCATCGGACCTGCGGGCAATCTCCACAAGTATCTTCTGTGCATTTCCCTGCAGAGAATTGAAGAAGTTAGCTATCTCTCCGCCAAGCCATGACACGGCACCGGACTCCACAGTCCCCTTTTGTGCCATGGCTGCGAGACGCCTCAAAGCGATCTGCACTTCCTCGGCTGTTCCTTCGATAGACAATGTTACATGTTCCATAACTAGTACCTCCTAGTCTTACCGATGATAAAGGTAGACGATATTATGGGTGATGTCAAATACGACATCAAGAATTACACCATCACGCCAAGTTGGTATCTGATTGGGCCTCCAAGTCTATACAGTGTTTGCGCGCATTGGTGCTTTCTGTTCTGTCTTCTGCCAATCCGGTTGTTCTGGGCTACTCTGGGTGCCAGGAGCCTGTCGGAATAACCACACTGACGGTGAGGCTACACGGCGTGGAGCAGGGTTGATGTGCCACTTCACGAAGGCCGGGGGTGCGCATTCAGCTCAACTGCGTCCCGTAGCTGAGCTGCTCCCTTCGCATCAATGCCGAGGGGGACTGTTTCTCCGAAAGGCTCTTGGGAAGAGCCAGAAGAGTGGGACGACCAGACGAGCAGGGGGCGCCCGTGGGGTTCTCCACAGTGGCGGTCAGTTTGACGACTGAGTGGCGCTAGCGGACACCGGTAGGGCCGCCGTACTGGCGCTGCTTCCAGCTCACCTGGCCGCCGGTCAGTCTCAGTAGGCATCCCCAGAGGCAGGCTATGACGACGAAGGCCGCTCCCGCCGGGGTCAGTGCGGTGGATAACGGTGGCTCTCCCAGACTCCGGTCGCACAGTCGGCGGCCCGCAAGGAAGAGTGCAGCCTGGATGAGCGACATGGGCAAGAGGTAGCCCGGGGCAGTGGGCACGAGCACGGCGATGATAAGGCTGATGAAGGGAGTCAGACACAGCACGACGGCGAGCGAGTTGACTACCAGCGTCCCGATAGGCCACAGGCAAGCGAACGAGTAGCCCCACTTGAGGAACCCTTCCCACAGCGAACGGCTGTCGCGGTACATCCGGCAGCACGTGACCGAAGACAGGTTGAGCGTAAGCTGACGTCCTCCGTTGTGTCTCATCTCGATGCCAAGGAACAGGTCCTCCATGATTCGTGACTTGACTGCCTCGTGGCCTCCGATGCGCCAGTACTCCGTCGCCGGGAAGAGCATGAACTGCCCGATCATGAATGAGCGGCGCGGTTCGTTGTGGGGGAGTGGGAGGGAGAGTGGCAGAGCAGACAGGAGCAGGAAGTAGATGACTGGTATGGCGGCTTGCTCGGTAATCGAGCGCACAATCTGCCGGGGGAACCCTGAGATGATACTGGCCCCGGACGTCAGCGCGACCGGCATCACGGTTCTAAGCATGTCCGGTGCGTGCGACGTGTCGGAGTCGATGAAGAGCAGGTAGTCGCCTCTGGCCTCTTTCGCGAGTTGATGGCAGGCGAAAGGCTTTCCTGCCCATCCCTGCGGCAGCGGGGCACCCCGGAGAAGTCTGACTCTCGTGTCTTCGCTTGCTATGTCGGAGACTATGTCTGCCGTGCGGTCGTGGGAGCTATCGTCCAGAACCAGGACCTCGAAGGTGGGGTAGTCCTGTGCCCTGAGGGAGTTCACGCATCTGGCGATGTTGCTCTCCTCGTTTCGCGCAGGTATGAGCACGGATACGAAGGGAGGGTCTGGTGGAAGGGGAGAGTCATTCCCACGGAATCTGATGGTGCGCAGATTCAGGACAAGATTCACAACGAAGGCGGCAAACACGGCGAGTACGACTATCTGGTATATCATCGGCGGTACTGTGAGGCCTCCTCAGGCGTTTCCGTTTGTGCACCGGAACCAATGGGTGGGCAGTTCGCTATCTGCGGTGTTGTGCGCAATTCCGCCCGGTGCTTGTAGACAACAAGAAGCAGCACGCAGACCATGAAGCCCACCAGGTAGAAGCTTCGTCCTGTCGCGACGAGGTACACGATTGCTCCTGATGCGCTGAACGTGGCGACCCATGCCGCTCGTCTACGGAGAAGGAAACCCAGGCCGATCAGGACGAGAACGATGAAGAAGACGTCGCGGTGTGGTGTGGCGAGAAGCACTCCACCCATCACGGCAAGGGACTTGCCGCCCCTGAAGTGGAGGAATGGCGAAAACACGCTTCCCATGATGGCGCAGAGCCCGACTGCGAGCACGGTCTGCTCGGGAAGATGGTAGACGTAGTGTGACACTGCAACAAGCGGGGCGCCTTTGGCCGTGTCGAGCGCGAAGGCAAGCGCCCCGAGTCGGCGGCCACCCGCTCGAAACACGTTGGAGGTACCGGGGTTGCCCTCGCCGTAGTCTCGTATGTCCTTATGCATGAAGCGTTGGGCTATCCAGAGCGAGAAAGGACAGGAACCAAGACAGAAGGCAAGACCTCCCAGAACGAGTGCCTGAACTGACATGGTAAATACGCAGGAGGGCTCCTCGATGAGGCCCCTCGCTGTGCGACGGCCGGAATTGTAGCTAGCAGGTGCAAGCTGGTCAATATGCTGTCCATATCTGAGGGAATTGCTTCATCGTGGAAATAGTTGCTCGTCGACTTGCCGCGCACTACAATTGGCGATCGTGTCTGCTCAACGCCTGGTCGGTGACTTGATGTCATGAATACATATGCCGTTGTGGTTCTCGCAGCGCTTGTCGCGAAGCTCCTGTTGCACACTGTCGCAGACGCGCTGAATGTGAGGGCTCTTGAGCGTGGCGCCCCCGGCGCAGTCAGAGCTCTGTACTCGGAGGAGGACTACGAGCGGTCGGTGCGCTATGTCAGGGCTGCGACCCCGGTCGAGGTTGTCGAACGATCGCTGCTTCTGGCAGTCATCCTCGCCTTCTGGTTCCTCGGCGGCTTCGGCTGGCTGGACACTCAAGTGCGTGCGACAGTGGACGGCGATGTGCTGCGGGGCTTGCTCTATGTGGGGAGCCTCATGGCTGGATATGCCGCCGTCAGCCTGCCTTTCGACGTCTATCGGACCTTCGTAGTGGAGCAGCGCTTCGGCTTCAACAGGACGTCACCTGCCACGTTTGCGTCCGACAGGCTCAAAGGGTTGGTCCTGGTAGCGCTCATCGGCGGCGTGTTGCTGGCCGGCGTCCAATTCCTCTTCCTGCATGCAGGAGGAGCCGCATGGCTGTGGTGTTGGGCCATGGTCGTCGGGTTCTCCCTGCTGACCCAGGTGATTGCGCCGGTCCTCATCCTGCCTCTCTTCAACAGGTTCAATCCCATGCCGGATGGCACGCTGAAGAATGCGATTCTGGACTATGCCCGCTCCGTGCGGTTCCCGGTGGAGAACGTGTATGTCATCGACGGCTCGAAACGCTCGTCGAGGGCTAACGCGTACTTCACAGGCCTTGGCCGCCACAAGCGCATCGCGCTGTTCGACACGATGGTCGACCAGCACACGGTTCCTGAGATGGTCGCAGTGCTTGCCCATGAGGTGGGGCACTATCGGCGACGGCATGTCACGAAGGGGCTGCTGCTCGCTGCTGCGCACGCCGGTGTTGCTCTCTATCTACTGTCTTTCTTCCTGGGCCGACCCGGCCTGTACGCCGCCTTCTTCCTGTCCGAGCCGTCTGTGTATGCGGGCCTGGTGTTTTTCGCCCTGCTCTACACGCCGATAGACGCCGTGCTCTCGATGGGCCTGAACGTCCTGTCGCGCCGGAACGAATATGAGGCGGACCGCTTCGCTCTCGCAACGGCTCCCGAGCCCCGCGGCTTGCCGGATGCGCTGAAGAAGCTCGCTGTGGTGAATCTCGCGAATCCGAATCCACATCCTTTCTACGTCTTTGTCAATTACTCACATCCTCCCCTGGGCCTCCGACTGGGCGCCATTGACGAGCAATTGCATTCGCAGGAAGTGTCCGGGCGCCGGACGCCGGCGCCCGCTTGATGAGTCCATGCCGTCCCTGCTCGCGGCCCCGGTCTTGACACGACAGGGGCGCTCTGCGTAGTAGACTACCCGTGGGGTACATCCCTGAAGAGCTACCGTGTGCATCAAGTCGCCATCGGCAACGTGGTGTGATTCGGGTTTGCAGTCAGAGGTGGAAGGCTTCCGAACTCCTTCATGGTACAGAGAGAGAAGGACCGCCCGGACCAGGCAACTGAAGGTGCGACAGGCAAGCCGCCTGAAGCGTGGCAAGCGGTAGCCGTGTGCTCTGACGTCCGCTGGACTACGACGTTTCACGCAAGGCGAGTCTGGAGGGTTGGTTCGTGAAGGGCAGGAGGTTCCTCGCATACGCGCTGCTTGTGTCTCTGATTGAGCAGGCGGTGCTTCTGTTCGTCCTCCTCTGGCTGCTTCCATCCGCCGGCCTGAGAGTTCCACTCGGGGTCACAATCACCATGGCCGTCTTGCTTGGGTGCTACTCGGTCGTACTGACGCGCATCAACATGAGGACCCTTGGCCAGAAGACGCTGCGTTCGCCTGATGTTGGGGCACGGGGACGTGTCGTGAGACCCCTGGCGCCGCGGGGCTACGTACGAGTGGGCAACGAGTTGTGGCTGGCAGTCTCGGAAGGCCCGTCGATTGCCGAGGGCGAAGAGGTCAACGTCGTTCGTGTCGAGGGACTGCGGTTGTTCGTAGTGCTTGCGGATGACGAGCCGCCGGAATCGTGATTCAGGGGCCGCGGAAGTGATGCCTGTTACTCTGCGGATTGACGATGGTAGACGCTGGCAATAGACTGGTGACGACGACTTGTACGTCGGTCGGAGGGCAGACATGGAAGAACCGAGAAGAATACGGCTGTTAGTGGGTGCGGTGGCGAGTTATGCGACGTTGAACGATACGCAGGTGGCGAGGACCGTGTGGGACTCATTGCCCCTCGAGTTCAAGGTACAGACATGGGGCGACGAACTCTACGGTGCCATTCCGCTTGATCTGGAGCTGGAGATGCCACAGGAAGTCGTGCTTCCTGGCGACCTCGGCTATTGGCCACCGGGCCATGCGTTCTGCATCTTCTTTGGCCCGACTCCTGCCAGCCATGGCGACGAGGTGAGAGCTGCCAGCGCCGTCACGGTATTCGGACACGTGGAGGGGGAGCCGACCGTCTTCCGGTCTGTGAGCAGTGGGGCAAAGGTCCGCGTCGAGCGAGCCTGACTTGAGAGGAAGGGTCAGGGTAGTGTTGCTGTCCGGTACCGCCGGTGTCCGCCGAGAGGCTCGCCGCAGCACCATAACTGCACTGTGCGCGCTCGACAGGGCGGTTTGCCCGGCAGGCAGGAGCCTCAGAGAGGGAACTGCTCGAGGCGATGAGCGGACACGTACTCAGCCGGGGGCAACCTGTCGGCATCTACGAGTGGCAGGCGCGCGCAGTCACGGATGAGCTGCGTGGGTAGGGTGGCTACCACGCGTCGACGTCTGCGCGGAAGAACACTGTTGCGCACAGCTCGATTACGAACCCGTATACCGGCCCCAGGATGAACGGCCACCAGAAGCCCAGGCCCTGGCTCTGTGTGAACAGCGCGAGCACCAGGCCGAACAGCCCTCCAATGACAGCTCCATGCGCCATCCAGTGAATCCGCAGCGAGCTGATGCCGATGGTGAAACCCATGAGTGCGTTTGTGAGAACCAGCAGGACTCCGAAGAGCCACATGATGTCCAGGCCCATTCCGCGCGAGCATATCGCCCATGATGCGAACCCGCACGCCGTTCCCAGGAGCGTTGTTACCAGCACACGTCGTTCGTTCAGCAAGGGCAGCCTCCTTTCCCGAACCCTTTCTGCATCCACAGCCCGGTCTCGGGATGGGTTTCTCACTGTATAACGACGGGCAGAGGCAGTGGGTTATGGTGGGAGGCTGGATGTGGGAGTATTGACGCGGCACTACGGGACGAGCAGTGGGACGAGATAGATAACCTCGAGGACTTCGTAGACTGCGGCAACTGCGAGGACGATGGCCACCAGCAGATAGATGGACGCGCCGCTGCGAAGCCCACGGAGGTAGCCCTCCTTCCAGGAGAGGGCTCCCACCCTCTGGGGAGAGACGAACGCCCTGCCGAGAATCCATGCCCCCAGCATCGCCAGTATGTAGGCCTGGCCCTCAATCACGAGCGTGAGCGAATGTGGAATCATTGCTGCCCGGAGTTCAGGCGTCGTTGGAGCCAGCAGCAGTCCCCACAGGACCGCACGCGTAACGCCGACGAGCACCCCGCTGAAAGGAATGTGACCAGTGAAGGGACGAATATGACGAGTAGGCTGGCGATTCCGAAATTGACCGCAAACGTGAGAGCGATGGCTTTTAGAACCTCGCCGCCGGCATAGGCCTCGGCAACTGTGGCCAGGGGGCCCTCTGTGAAGGACAGGAGGACGGCCTGTGTCAGCATCTCCTGGACCTCAGGGTGGAATGTGACGTACACCATGCCGCATGCCACCAGGCCGCATGCCACCAGGCCGTAGAAGACGACGTTGATGGCAAGGTAGGCGCGCCTGTATTGCCGCACGAGGCGAAGCGTGTTGGTGACGGACTCTGTAATCGACATGACCGGTCATGGCCCAGGGCCCAAAGTTGTCGGCCCCGTTCGCTACGGATATACTCTCACGGGCACTCATGAACGTCAATACGCAACGAAGAGTATTCGGTACAGCAGCGCCGGAGCGGCCGGGTCGGCCGCTGCCAGTCGGCAGGGGCGGCTACCGTGAGGAGAAAGACATCCGCGCCATTGTGCGTCCCTTTGGCCCATCAGTGACGGCGGTCCTGCCGGGGCCCCATGAAGTCCGGGTCGGGCGCCCACATGACGTGGGCCAACGCTGCGTTGCTCAGCGCCTCGGTGATGGCGCTTGTGAGCATTCTGGACAGCCACCTCGCGTCCAGGCGATTCCCCAGTGTGCGCTCCTTCATGCTGCCATTGGGACTCATACACCTGGTCTACGGAGTGACTGCGGGCTCGGCGTTTCCCTTGCCCTCGGGCGTTGACGTGTCCCTGGTGGGGGTCGCAATCCTGTCCGCGTGCCTCAGGACGGGCGCGGTCGTGATAATGCTCGACAGTTTCCGCCACCGCGAGGTTTCCAGCGTCATCCCGGTTGTGTATGCCTATCCGATGTTCGTGGCCGTGATGGCGTTCCTTTTCCTCGGCGAGAGATTGACAGGGTTGCAGTGGGCAGCGGTCGGAATCGTGGCATCCGGCGCTGTGATGGTTTCCGCCGGGCCGGGCCTCTCCCGGAGCGACATGGGGCGTCCGAGGGCTGCTCTGCTCTTTCTGTCCAGCCTCCTTCTGGCCGCAGCAGATGTGACGAGCAAGCAGGCGCTATCACAGCTGACGTTCTGGAACCTCTTCTGGATACAGGCGTCTGTGATGGGGTGTATCTTCCTGCTGGTCTCCCTGAGAAGGCCGGTGCTTGCCGAGATTGGCGCTCTGGCGGATCGCTGGAGGGCGCTCAGGCTGCTTGCGCTCAACGAGCTCATCGCACCCGTGGGAATCGTCCTCTCCTATTGGGCGATGGCGCACGGCCCCGTGTCTCTGGTGTCTGCGCTTCTGAGCAGCCGGCCGCTGTTCGTTCTTCTCTTCGCCCTGGCGCTCAGTCGTCGGGCCCCTGACTTTCTCTTATGGAGCAAGGGGAGGCGACTCCTGATAATCAAGGTTGTTGCTACGATGATGATTGTGGGGGGCGTGGCCATCATCAAGATGTCCGGGTGAGACGTGCGAGTCGCCGTGGATGACTACTCCTCAGGGTCTGATTCCCGGCGGCCGGGCTTGCGAGCCTTCCCTTCCGTCACGAGAGGGATGATGAAGACGATGCAGGCCGCCAGGAAGACGACGCTCCCGATGAGATAGGGCACATCACGATTGTGAATGGCGGAGACAATGAAGAAGCCGGCGCACACGATGAAGAGTATCCATCCCCATAGCTGAAACCGGCGTTCTCGTTTCGACATTGTTCCTCGCAGATGCTGAAAGGCGTTTCGAAGAGGTCGGGCAGTGCCCGCAGCCAGCCATCTCTGCCAGGCTGCTGGGCACCCATTGTAGCAGAGCAGGATTGGCCTCATCGCGCTCACTCACGCTGACGCCGGGAGCCACCACAGGGGGACTACTCGCCCCGGTTCCCGGACGGCTCTTCGATTGGCGTGTGATATAGTGCGGACACCCGACACGAGCGCCCCGGCCTGAACGGCTGAACAGGGCAACCAAGGAGGCGTGATGGCTCAGAATCCGTTCATGTGGATCGTAGGGACACGCTGTGCTCCCGAGCTTGATGACGAGTTCAACAAGTGGTACGACGAGGTTCACATCCCGATGCTCATGAAGGGCGGCCACATATCGGCGGTGACTCGCTACAAGCTGTCCCGCGATGTCGAGAGCGACCAGTCACCCTATCTGGCCGCCTACGAGTTCAAGGATGTGGCAACGTTTAAGAGTTGGCTCTCCAGCGATGCTCTCGCGGAGGCGCGCAAGGAGATGCAGGAAACATGGGGAGGCAGGGACATGGAGTTGACGTCGCGGGCCTTCTATGAGCCTCTCCGGCGGTGGAGCTAGAAGCAGGTCGGAATAAGCACACTTACGGTGAGGCTGCACAGCCTAGGGCAGGGTTGGCGCGCCACCTCACGAAGGCTGGGAGTGCGCGAAGCGCGGAATGTAGGGGCAGGCCTCTGCGCCTGCCCGTGGCGGGGGAGATGGATGCAGATGGAGGTGCTGGTGCAGCCAACCGCCGACGGTGCACAAACCCGTAGCGGGCGGACACAGAGGTCCGCCCCTACACCAGGGGACTCGACCGTGAATGGTGATAATGAGTGGCATATCAACAGCGCGACATGGCCGAGTTGCTCCCTTCGTACCAATACCAAGGGGGCTGTTTCTCGGACAGGCTCCTAGTCGATTCGCACCTCGTCGCGATAGCCCGGGATGGCGACGTCCCACCCCTCTTTCTCGGTGAGCAGCGCGGCGAAATCGTGCGCTGAGTCCTTCTCTCCGTGCACCACGAACACCTTGCGCGGGGTGTTCTTGATGCTGGACAGCCAGCGAAGCAGTTCGTTCTGGTCGGCGTGTGCGGAGAACCCGTGGATCTGCTCTATATGTGCCCTCACAGGATAGCGCTCGCCGAAGATTCGCACTTCCTCAGCGCCGTCCACGATCTGGCGCCCGAGCGTCCCGTACGCCTGGTAGCCCACGAACAGGATAGTCGACTCGGGCCTCGTGATGTTGTTCACAAGATGGTGCTTGACTCTGCCTCCCGTGCACATCCCTGAACCGGCGATTATCATGCCGGTCCCACCCAGGTAGTTCAGCGCCTTGGAGTGGTCGGTCGTGTCCACTGTAACGAGGCTCGGAAAGTCGAACGGGTTCTTGCTGTTCTGCAACAACTCCTTCGTCTCTTCGTCGAAGAGTTCGTGGTGCCTGCGGAACACCTCGGTGACCTTGATGGCCATCGGGCTGTCCAGGAACACAAGGACATGGGGAATCCTGTTCGCCTCGAGGAGGTCGTTCATGTGGTAGAGCACTTCCTGCGCCCTTTCTATGGCGAAGCTCGGCACAACGATGTTTCCTCGCTCCCGCACAGTGTTCTCGATGACCTTCTCGAGTTCGTTCTCGATGTCGGCAACGTTCCCGTGGGTGCGGTTGCCGTATGTGGATTCCATGACGATGTAGTCGGCCTGCTCGAAGGTTGTCGGGTCACGGAGGATTGGTCTATCCCAGCGTCCGATATCTCCGGAAAAGACGATGCGCCGCTTCTCGCCGTTCGATTGTATGTCGATGGCTATCATCGCGGAGCCGAGTATGTGGCCCGCGTCGAAGTAGCTGGCTGACACGCCGTCGCTCAGCACTTGCTCCTGCTTGTAGCGCACTGTCTGGAACAGGTCGAAGCACCTTTCGGCATCCTCCACGGTGTACAGGGGCATCACCGGACGGGGGCCCTTGCGCCCTTCCCGCTGGTGACGCCTTCTCTTGTGCTCGGCGTCGGATTCCTGCAGGTGCGCGGAGTCCAGCAGTGATATCCGCATTATCTCCGCCGTGGCTCGAGTCGAGTAGATAGGGCCCTGGAACCCCTCGCGGACGAGCTTGGGGAGATAGCCGCAGTGGTCAAGGTGGGCATGCGTAATCAATACCGCGTCGATGGATGATGGTGACACCGGAAATGGGTCCCAGTCCCTCGAGCGCAGCTCTCTTTCCTGGTGCATGCCGCAGTCGATGAGAAACCTGTGGCCGTTAGTCTCGAGAAGGAAGCGCGAGCCCGTGACGTTCTGCGCAGCGCCGAGGAAATGCAACTTGATGTCCATTCGTCCTCCAGTATGTCCTGCTGACGTGCGGGATGGCGGGGCCGTCGGCTCGCGTTGCTCCGGCAGCGGCGCTCATTCAGCGCGTCATGCGTGCGGGAGATTCTAGCATCCCGTATGCGTTACCAGCCAACGCGCCGGTGCGTAGAAGCATCGCCCTGAAGGTGCTACCGGCCCTGATATAATTCGCTTCCGCTGCGCGTATGGCGTGTCGGTGCCGGCGTGTGATATCGCCACGTTGCCGGACTCTTCATGATGAGGCTGCCTGTTGTCTACTGATCGGAGAAAACCGTTCTACGGGTACTGGGTTGTCCTTGCCGCTTTCCTGTGCAACGTTGTCACGTTCGGCTGTGGCTTCTATTCATTCAGCCTCTTTGTGACTCCTCTGGAGAAAGACCTGGGATGGGGGAGGGGGGACGTCATGGCCGGTTTCACGGTCTTCTTTCTCACGACGGGTCTTGTTGCTCCCCAGGTAGGCAGGCTCGTTGACAGGCATGGGGCGCGCGTCGTGATGTCCCTCGGGGCCATCGTTGCCGGAGCGGGCTTCGTTGTGCTCAGCTCGATGACGGAGCTGTGGCAGTTCTACCTTGGCTATATGATTGTCGGCCTCGGTATGGCCGGCACCGGACAGATACCGAGCAGTGCTGTTGTCTCCAACTGGTTCGAGAAGCGCAGGGGCACCGCAGTTGGCCTCATGGCCTCGGGAATCGGAGTGGGAGGGATTGCGCTTGCGCCTCTTGTGGGGACCTTGCTGCTGCCGCGGCTTGGCTGGGGCCACTCCTACCTTGTGCTGGGGGCTCTGTGCTGGCTCGTGATTGTACCCCTCGCCATCCTGGTTATCAGGACCAGGCCCTCGGAGAAGGGTGTGGTGGCGTTCGGGGTGGAGGATGTGACGGCGGTTTCCGGGCGCGCCAGCAGACAACCGGTGGCCGGCGTGTCGTTGAAGGTGGCAATGGGAACAACCGCGTTCTGGCTGATTGTGGTCACCTACCTTCTCAGCCACTTTGCGCAGGTGGGCGCCGTCCAGAACCAGGTGCCGTTCTTGGAGGACGCCGGATTCCCTATGGCCGTGAGCGCAGGAGCCCTGGGCGCCGTTGGCCTGAGCAGTGCATTCGGGAAGTTCGGCTTCGGGTGGCTGTGTGACAGGATGCAGGCCAGGTATGTGCTCGCCATCGGTCTCTCCCTGCAGCTCGGGAGCATCATCGTGCTCATGGGCATCGGCCCGGATTCGCCGGCCACGGCCGCGTGGCTGTACGCGGTAATGATGGGTCTGGGGCTCGGGAGTTGGCTTCCAACCATGTCGATGCTTACCAGCGGGTACTTCGGACTCGCCAACTACGGGGCCATTTTTGGTGCTATCACTATCCCCTATGCGGTGGGTAGCGCGGTGGGCCCGCTGGTGGCGGGACGCTTGTACGACTCGTCCGGTAGTTACACCAGCGTGTTCGTCGTCTTCCTCGTGCTCTTTGCCGTGGCTATTGTGAGCATTCTTGTCTGCCGGCGCCCCGCCGGCCGCTGAGCCCCCGGTGTCGGCGCCTGTGGTTGGACTTGAGCGGCCCCGGACGCATATACTTGGGTTAGTTATGTCCCGCCGATACCGGAGCGTGTGTTCGCGCGAGCAGGGTGGCGGGCGAGGACTTCTCCCTCCTGCCGGGAAGCACTATCTGTTCCTTGAGAATATGGTGCGTCGGGTCGTGAAGGCATGGTTGACGTAATCGCCGGAGTGGTATCACAGCAGGGCACGTGCGAGGCCGGGCACCGGGTGGGTGATGAGTTCGTGATCGGCCAGACGACTCCGTGCGGCTTGTGTTCGTGGTCTTTCTACACCCTGTACCCGTTCTCTCAGGTTCTGCAGTTCGGAAGCAGCTTTCCGTGGGAGCCCGACCCCGAGGTGGCGCGTGTTGCCTGCCCTGACCCTGACAACCCGGTTGTGTTTGAACTGCGTAGAGAGGGCGGCGGGTGACCTGTCCGAATCAGTCGATAGCAGAGGCATCCCGGCGCACCCTGACCGTGGAGGCTGCCCCTGCCAACGTTCACAATGAGGCTGCACGATGACATCTCCTGACGTCGACGAAAAGGCCAGGGAGGTTGTGAAAGGTCTCCGGATGGCTCAGGCGCACGCGCGCCATAAGTCGTTCTGGACCTACATAGGCAGGAAAGTCCGCGGCCATCTCATGGCCGGTATCCTCGTCGTGGTGCCACTCGCGGCCACGATTCTCATCCTCAAGTGGCTATTCGAGTGGGTCGATGACATTCTTCAACCCATAATCCGCACGGTGGTTGGTCAGCCCGTGTACGGCCTTGGATTTGCTATCACCCTTGTCGTCATCTACGTTGCTGGCGTGATTGTCAGCTATTTTGGAGGTCACAGTCTCATACGATTCGCGGAGTCGCTTCTGGCTCGAGTCCCGGTTGTGAAGCAGATGTACGCGGGTATCAAGCAGATCCTGGAGGGTTTCGCCTCTCCGCGTGAGACGGGGTTCATGGAGGTGGTCCTTGTCGAATTTCCTCGCAAGGGAATCCGAACACTGGGTTTCATTACGAACGAGGAGTACGACAGCTCCGGTCAAAAGCTGCTGAACGTGTTCATACCTACAGCCCCGAATCCTACATCCGGGTTTCTGGAGATTATGCGCGAGGAGGATGTGCTCCGCACCGACATCCCCGTTGATGACGCTCTCAAGATGATTGTGTCGGCCGGGCGTGTGTCCCTCAACAAGGTGAACGTGAGGCTCAGCAACAATGGTGAGAACGGGGAGGCTCAAGAGACCCCCCGGAAATCGCCTTCAGAGCCTTCCTCCTGACGATACCGGCGCCGGGAGGGGGGCCTCAGCACCGCAAAGGAGAAGCGTGGTGGACAAATCCACATTCGAAGTGACGGCAGACCAGCTTCGCTGGCACTGCGATCCGTCTCAATTCGACTTCGATTGCACCGAGGACCTCGCGCCTCTGCATGAATTCATCGGGCAGGACAGGGCGATACGGGCCATCGAGTTCGGACTGTCCATGGAGCGCGACGGCTACAACATCTACCTCTCGGGCTTGACCGGCACGGGCAAAACGTCGGTCGCCAAGACCTACATTCAGAAGCTGATACTTGAGAGGGAAGAGCGTGGGGAGACCTACCATGTCAGCGACTGGTGCTACATCTACAACTTCGCACATGTGGACCGTCCGCGTATGGTCGAGTTGCCGCCAGGCACGGGACGCGAGTTCAGAGACAGCATCGGCGGGCTCCTGCAGCGCCTGAAGAGGGACCTCGCGAAGGCGTTTTCCAGTGAGGACTACAAGGCCGGGAGGAAAGCGATAGTCGAGGAGGGGCAGGCCCGGCAGCAGGAGAGATTCGGCGAGCTGCGCACGGAAGCCCAGAAGAAGGGCTTCCTCATCCAGATGACCCAGGCCGGGGCTGCTCTCGTTCCGTTGAAGGACGGCAAGGCCCTGTCTCAAGAGGAGTTCATGGCGCTGGGGCAGGGAGAGCAGAAGGCGTTTGAGGAGGCACGCAACGAGCTTCGGAAGAATCTGGAAGCCGTGTTTGAGGACGCCCAGGAACTCGAGCGCGAGACGGCGGAGAAGCTCCAGGAGTCCGACCGCGGTGTTGCCGAGTTCACCATCTCACGCCTCTTCGACAAGGTCACAAGCAAATACTCCGATTCCGCGGACATCATTCAGTACCTCGTAGACCTGAAGTCATACACGCTGGATAAGATTGACACTTTCAAGGCGCAGCAGGAGGAGAAGCCCGAGGCAGGGCTCGTGTTGCCCACAGGCCAGCCCCAGTACGCACCCGATCCATTTGTGCCGTTCCAGGTAAACGTCTTCGTGGACAACGGAGCCACGGAGGGTCCTCCGATTATCACGGAAACGAACCCCAACTACGTGAACCTCTTCGGCAGGATTGAGAGGCGCTTCATACTTGGTGGCTACGTGAGCGACCACATGATGCTCAAACCCGGCGCGCTGCACCTTGCCAATGGGGGATATCTGCTCCTGAGCGCGCCGGATGTGCTGGGCAACGCCGCTGTGTGGCCGGCTCTGAAACGTGCTCTCAAGACGAAGGAGCTTGGCATCGAGGAGCCTTTCGAGCAGATGGGTCTGATTGCACCACAGGGCCTTCGCCCGCTGCCCGGTCCGATGGGCGTGAAGGTGATACTCATAGGCGATACATCGTTGTACCACCTCCTCTCGACGTACGACGAGGATTTCTGGGAGATATTCAAGGTCAAGGCCGATTTCAGCTACGAGTTGTCACGAACACCCGAGAACATGCTTGCATTTGCCGCCTTCATCGCCGGTTGTTGCAGAGAGTGTGAGCTGCGTCATTTCGACAGGGCGGGTGTGGCCAAGGTCATGGAGTACGCCGCGCGGATGGTGGCGGACCGGGAGAAGCTCTCGTCACGCTTCGCCTTCATCAAGGAGCTCATCGAGGAAGCGGAGTACTGGGCGCGCAGGGATGGAGCGAAACTTGTCGGCGAGGACGAGGTCCGCAAGGCCCTCGAGGAGAGGCGCTTCAGACACGACCTGCCCGACGAACGCCTCAACGAGATGATTGAGGACGGAACTATCCTGATTGACACGGACGGGGCTGTGGTTGGGCAGGAGAACGGGCTAAGCGTCTATAGTTTAGGCGACATAATGTTCGGCAAGCCGTCCCGTATCACGTGCAAGACCTTCCTTGGCAGGGATGGCGTCATCAATATCGAGCGAGAGGCGAACCTGAGCGGGAGTACCCATGACAAGGGAGTGCTCATTCTGAGCGGCTATGTCGGATGGAAGTTCGCTCAGGACCACCCCCTTTCTCTCTCAGCAAGTGTGTGCTTTGAGCAATCGTATGGTGGTGTGGACGGCGACAGTGCCTCCAGTGCCGAGCTGTACGCACTGCTGTCGAGCCTCGCTGAGCTGCCCCTCCGGCAGGACATTGCGGTCACTGGTTCGGTCAACCAGAAGGGGGAGGTCCAGCCTATCGGTGGCGTAAACCAGAAGATCGAGGGCTTCTTCCGTGTGTGCCGGTCAAGAGGTCTTACGGGAACGCAGGGCGTGATGATTCCTCGAAGGAATCTGCGCAATCTGATGCTTCGTGAGGAAGTGGTGGAGGCTGTCCGGAAGGGTGAGTTCCACGTGTACGCCGTGGACTCCGTGGACGAGGGCATCGAGATACTCAGCGGCACGCCCGCTGGAAAGAAGCGAAGAGACGGCAGCTATGCTGCCAGGACGGTCAACCATCGCGTCGTCCGGCAACTCCAGGACATGGCCTCGAAACTCAGGGAATTCCAGGGGCCGCGGTCGGAGGACCATTGCGAGGCGGACGCCTCCTAGCCGCGCTCCCGAGCCGGTGCGCATCTTAACTCGCTGTTTGGTTGCGGTGTGTAGTACCATCGCCCTGGTTGGTAACGTCCCGTGTCGAGGCAGATAGTCGTACTCGCTCTTGGCGTAGTCGCCATATCATGCGCGGCAGTACTCGTCAGGCTCGCGGAGGCGCCCCCCGTGGCGATTGCAGCGTACAGGCTGCTCATTGCCTCCCTGGTGCTGCTGCCGTATGGTCTCGCCCGGTCCCGGAGTGAGATTCTCAATCTCATCCGGGAGGAATGGCGCTGGGTTCTGCCCGCCGGAGGCTTCCTTGCTCTCCACTTCGCTCTCTGGATTGCGTCGCTCTCACGCACCACGGTTGCCAGTTCGGTCGTCCTGGTGACGGCCAGCCCTGTGTTTGTGGCCGCGGCCTCTTACGTGCTTTTCAAGGAGAGGTTGAGGCGTGAGACGTTCCTGGGCATAGCGGTCTGTGCCGCCGGCGCTCTGCTCATAGGGTATGGAGGATGGAGCATTGGTGGTGACGCTCTCTCCGGGAACGTGTTAGCGCTTCTCGCTGCCCTGGCGATGGCAGCCTACCTGCTGATTGGCCGCCGGGTCCGCCGCAGAGCGAGCCTTCTTGCGTATTCGACGGTAGTCTTCTCCACCGCCGCAGTCCTCTTGCTCGGAGCCATGTGCGCGTGGCGCATCCCTTTCTCAGGGTACTCGCCAATGACCTATGCGATGGTGATACTCCTTGCGCTGGTGCCTCAGCTGCTGGGGCACATGTCACTGAACTGGGCTCTCCGTTTCCTGCCGGCGACGATGGTGACTGTCGCCGTACTTGGGGAGCCGGTGGGGGCCTCGGCGCTCGCCTTCGTTGTGCTCGGTGAGCCGCCGACCGTTCTGGAGGTCCTGGGCGCGATGCTTATATTCCTGGGTATCGGAATCGCATTTGCGCGCGGCGGGCTGGCGTCGGACCAGGCGACGCCCTTAACAGGGACGGACCTCTCTTGAAGCAGGTGCTCCTTTTCGGCCTACGACAGGCGCAGCACCGGTGCGTAGCAGGTCATGTTGTTCGTGTCTACCCAGCCGTCTTCGCTCTCAACCGGGAGTTCACCGTTTCCCTCAAGACCGTGCACCGCCGCATGCGAAACGGTGAGGGCGACGGGGTCAACGACTATGTGGTCGGTCCGGAAGAAGATGAGCACAAGTTTGCCTGAGCCGGTGATTCCTCCGCTATTGGCTACCGCCAGGGTGACCGTGCCGTCAGTTGTGATGTCATAGTCGATATCGGCTCCTCGCGCCAATTCACCGGAGATCAGGTCACGAGCGGTCAGTATCTCGCCGTCGTACTCGATTGTCAGTTCAATCTCGCCTGCATCCACAGCTCCATCGATGAGCACCGGCACCAGCACCTCGCCTCTTCCAAGCAGACCTGACGTATCGCCGGCGTCGTTGCGCAGACCCGAGACCACCGCAAGGCCGAATATGATGAGGGCGATTGCGCCGACAGCCGCGGCGCTGATGATGATAGGCCGTTTGGTCTGCGGGTTTCTCCTCGTCTCTCTGACGAGTATCATGAGGCGCTCGGGTACGGACATGCCGGGCCAGTCGACGAAGCCCGCTGCTCCGTGGTGGAAAGGCTTGGGCTCGTCCGCCAGCACGCCGGCGTTCCGCGTGAGAAGCGCATCGAACTCTCCGGTTGTCTCAACGGCGTGGGCGGCTTCGAGAATGCGGACGCGGGCCTCTGCCCGCTTGATCTCGTTCGAGAGCAGTTGTTCTTCGGCTCCTGCGTCTGGCCGGGACGGTTCCCCGTTTGCCTGCGCCGGCTGCGCTCCGTCGGGCTTACCGCGCACCTCGGTCTCAACCTGTCGCGCCTTGTTGAGTTCATGTTCGATTGACGCCCGTGCTTCCGCAAGCGATGCCTCGCGTGCTGCGAGGCGCTCGGTGCGTCTGGCTATAGCGGCCTCGTCGCGCGCCGACTTCTGCTTCTTCCCTAGCACGGCGTTGAGGTCCGCGTCGGCCTTGGCCCGGTCCTGTAGCGTATTCCTGAGTTGTTGTAGACTGTCCAGCACGTTCTTGCCCCTGTTCGCCCCTGTTCGCATCCTTGATTTGCCCTATTGTATCCGACTACACTGGACAGCACATCAGGCTACGCTTCCGGCGAGGTGGGAAGTAGTGCACCCGGGGGGTTTCTTGCCGAATAGGTTGCTCGTGGTTGTCCTCGTCTTGGCTATGGTTTTCGTGGGCCTGCAGCCCTTCGCGGTTCTTGCGGACGATGCCGGGGACAGCGGCCCGCTTGAGGGGTTGACTAAGGATGAGAAAGCCTACGTCAACAGCTTAAAGGGCTCGTATGCCTCCGCCCGTGGCGCTCTGAATAAGCTGTCGGGGGAGTTGATGAGTGCAGGCGCAGGGGCGTTTCTTGGCATCGCGCCGGCCGATCCCATTGAGCTGGCCGGCAAGATAATGGCCTGCAATGGCAAGCTCTCCGGCATGGCCCCGGCGTTCCGCAAGGCGCCGCCCGGCTCGATGCAGAGCCTGACCTCGACCAACGAGGCGGTGGCAGCCAGTCTCGAGGGTTCGTTCTCAGCATGCGCCGACATCGTGTACGAAGAAGGCAAGAACCTGGTGCTGGACACGGGGAGAAACTGGCTCTGCAACGCGTTGGGAGTTCCTCCTCCTCCACCGGACAAGCCACGTCCCAGCCTGAAGGCCCGGGTCACAGCCTGCGTTCTGGGGGAGATGGGGGCTATCGAAGGAGTGCTCGATGCGGGCGAGGCCGCGCTGAACGCGAAGATAACGGAGATTCAGGAACAGGCGGCGGGGGCTGCGGTTCTTGAGGCCTTGCTGTTCGACGACTGCTTCATCGCCACGGCGGCCTATGGTACGAAGAGCGCCGCCGAGATAGACGTGCTGCGGGATTTCAGAGATGAAGTACTCATGCAGAGCGCTGCCGGACGGGAACTGGTCGATTGCTACTATGCCTGCAGTCCTCCCGTGGCGGACTTCATCGCGCGCCACAACGCGCTGCGCACAGTTGTGCGGGAAGGGTTTGTGGACCCCATCGTGCGTCTGGTATCGCTGGCCGATCCACTCTGGTCGGATTCGTAGCTCTTCCTGTCGGCTACCCCGCTTTCCTCTCAAAGAATCCCATCACTGTCAGCGCTACCGCCGCGGCGATGTAGGCATAGAAGCCCTCTCTGAGTACCACAAGTTGGCGGAAGTAGGTGTCCAGTAGCGGAAGTTCACCGAGCGCCACCGCTGCCCCGAGAGCCGCGAGGGCGAGAACACCCGCGACAATGTGCAGTATCCCTCGCGTTCCGCCGGAGACGAAGAACGCGGCGACTATGCTGCCGATGCCGAGTATGAGGCCCCCGAGTCCTGCAAGAAAGCTGACACTGACGCCGGCCTCGCTGCCGAGGTCCGCGCCGAGCATCTCTCTTGCTGCCAGCCAGGGCATCCTGACGCTCACCACGAGGATTACCGCCGCGACAATTGCGGCGATGCGCAGCTTCGAGCCAAGAACGCCGGCTGCCGACATCTGGAAGGAGGGGGCTGACGGCCTGGTTCGCCCTGGCATCCCGGACACTGCTGCAGGAGTCGGTCGCGACGCGCGGGATGGTGCGGCGGACTTCGCCTTCGTGGCCGGCGCAATGAGCCCAACTGCCGAGTCGGCCGCGATGAGGTCCGCGAGTTCGCTCTCGCTCTGCTCCAGTTGCCCTATCTGTGCCCTGAGCTTCTTGTCCTCACCCCGGAACTTGGCCAGGGGAATCTCGCCTACCTTGTACCGCGCCTCGACGCGCCCCAACTCGAATCTGTAGGTCTCGAGGTCTCGCTTCGTGGTTTCGAGCTGTCGTCCGAGGTCTGTCCTGAGCGCCTGGACCTCGGAGGAGCCTGCCGCCAGCCGTTGGTCGTACTCCGCTCTGGTAGTGGTGTATTGCTCCTCGGTGACAGAGCCATCTTCCTTGAGCTTTTCGAGGTTGGCGATGTAGCCTTTGATCTGGTCCTGAGCGGCCAGAGCCGCAATCAGCCGCTTCGCTTCGTTGGCCATGTCACTACTCCTCCGGGATAGGCTTTCCTGTCGCGACACCTGGACACGCACTGCATCGCAATCGGGTTGCAGTACACGTTACAGCGCCACTGTCTCACCGTCAATGCGCGGCGCGGCAAAAGGCTGCGTTCTGCGGCGTGACATGTCGCCGCATCCGTTCTGGGGCAGTCCACAGCGGAAAGACCGGCGCTAGGGCATGGTGTCGAGCAGAGACGGGAGCTCCAGGAGGGAGCCTATTCTGCTGTACTCGCTGAAGTCGGTGAAGAGACCGGCCCTGTCGATGAGGACGGGATTGATGCCGACCCGCCTGGCGCCGACGCCGTCAACGAACGACTCGTCACCAACATGGACGGTCTCGGAGGGCTGCACGCCGGCACGCCTCAGGGCCTCGAGGAAGATGGGCTCATCGGGCTTCCCTCTGCCGCCGACCTCGGCAGGGACGAGGGAGAAGTCTACGAGCGCCATCAGCCCGAATTTCTCCAGGAACGGCTTCAGAGGGCGGTTCATGTTGGAGAGAACGGCAATCGCCATCCCGCGTTCCTTGAGCTTCTCCAGTGTGGGATGGACATCGTCCAGCAGTAGGAAGGTGATGTCCCTGAAACGCTCCCTGGCGCGTTTCACCATGCGCATGGTTGTGTCGCCGTCAGGTATGGTTGCTCCCGCTACGCGCAGAACGATGTCGTTGTAGCGGATGAAGGCGCCCGGGTCGGCTCCGGAGGACCAGTGGATGGGTCTTCCCTCGGGCACTTCCTCCTCGGCCGAATAGATGCCCCTCAGTGCGCGCTCCGGGTCCACGTCTATGCCGAACTCGCGACACATCTCCGCACACAGAACATGCCTGTCCGGCTCCATGCGTACGAGCGTGTTTACCCAGTCGAGGAATACTGCCTTTACTGTCATTCATTCTCTCCAGTGTCTGTGTTCTTGGGCGAAACCGGGCCTGCAACTCCGTCGTTTGACAGTCGTATGCGACTGTGATACTGTTCCGTGGCCCCGAGTAATCGAGCTGAGCCGGATGAGGGCCCTGGCGAGAGCCAGGGAAGTGGTTGTGAGGTTACTGGGGGCTTTCTTTCTCCTTTGAGTGAGCCGCGTCCTGTTTCGTTGTGCGGGACCGGGCTTCGACTCGCTGACCATGGGGATGCAGGGCCCGCCGGCCCACGAGTTCCTGACGGTCGCACCATTTGTGCACTGCTTCGACCACCTCGTCGACGCTGTCGCAGACAACCAGCAGGCTCAGGTCTTCGTCTCCGATGTACCCCTTGGCGAGCGTGTGCTGCCGCATCCAGTCGATCAGACCGGTCCAGTAGGCACTGTCGAACAATATGACGGGGAACGGGCGCATCTTGTGAGTCTGAACAAGGCACAGAATCTCCGTGACCTCGTCCAGTGTCCCGAGGCCGCCTGGCATGATGATGAAGGCAGTGGCGTACTTGGCCAGCATCACCTTGCGAACGAAGAAGTGGTTGAACTCGATGGAGAGAGTGGTGTACTGGTTCGTCGTCTGCTCTTCGGGCAGGTCGATATTGAGTCCAACCGAAGTGACTCCCGCTGCCAGCGCTCCCCTGTTCGCCGCCTCCATTACTCCCGGGCCCCCGCCTGTGATGATGGAGAAGCCGAGCTTGCCCAGGCGTCGCGCAATCTCCTCGGTTGTCGCGTAGAGCGGGTCCTCCGGACGAATACGCGCCGACCCGTATATGGTCACCGCGGGCTCTACGCCGGACAGCCGGTCGAATCCGCCGATGAGCTCGCCCATGATGCGAAACATGCGCCAGGATTCCTCCTTGGCGAAGTCGTTTATCTCGTATCCCTGTGGCATGGTCCTCCCGATGGCTCCCGCCGGACTCTACGCGAGCAGATGCTCCATGATAATCATGTGGGCGCGGTGCGCCTTGTCGCCACCCCGGAACTCGAATGTCTTGACTCCCTCGCCGGTAATGGTGATGGCCAGAGTGTCACTCACGAAGAAGCCCTTGGTGATGAAGAAGCCCTTGTTGTCCTCACTAGCGACGGCACTGATGCGGCTGAATGGAATGCTCACCAGGGCCTTCTTGTTCTTGAGCCACTCCTTGTCGTAGTAGATGATTCGCTTGTCGGTCATGCCGACGAATCCGGTCCCCCGGCCCTTCAGGTCAAACACCGCGCGGATCAGCTCATCCGGAAGGCAGACCGCCTCGATCTTCTCAAGCTGGTCTTTCTTGTCAACGTACATGTCACCTGCGTACTCGGGCATTCTCCCTCCTTTCCCGGGTCCAGAGGAATGGTAGTCGGAGCCCTGTACGGTGTCAACAGCGCCGGCAGGAGCGTCATTTCTGAGGCAAGGATACCTTCCTCGGCAACAGCAATCAGGAGAGAGTCCGCACTGAAGTGAGCTCGCAGCTACGACACGTGTTGCCTATTGACAAGCATGTGTGTCAGTATCACGTGAAGTGACTACTTTGTGGTGGACTGTTGAGCAGCACTGCCGCAGTCGGTGGAAGAGCTAATCGGCGGATACGAATACGGAAACGGATGAGGGAGGGTGGAGGTGTTTGGCAAACACCGTAGCTCGCCGGGGGTGAAATGGTCAGGACGATGTTGATGAGGTTGAGTGTACGAGTCGCAGCGATGGCCATCCTGCTGGGTATTGCCTGTTTCCTGACCTACTACTTCCATGTGGTAGTCGGGACCGGTACTGTCTTCACCCATCTGTTCTATATCCCAATTATCCTGGCATCTCTCTGGTGGAAGAGAAAAGGCCTCTTCGTAGCCGTATTCCTGGCGGCAGTCCTGATGCTCAGTCACGTTCTTCCTAGGAGCCTGTCGGAATAACCACACTGTCGGTGAGGCTGTACAGCATAGGGCGATGGTAGTCCTCGGGTTTTCTATGGGCGCGAGTTCACATGGAGAGCCTCGGCATGCACAGCCGTGGCCGGATTGCTCCTCCAAGGGCCTCAGGCCACCTGTGGCGTCCAGCCCGACCGGAACAGCTTCAGCAGGTTGTGCGTCAGGCAGATCAGTAGCCACTCATCGCGGACCTTGCCCGCGCCACGGAACGCGAAGCGCCGGAAGCCACGAGTCTCTTTGATCTGCCCGAACACCGGCTCCACGACTGTCTTGCGCCGGGCATAGATCGCGTGCCCCTCCACGCTCTGCAGCCTGCCCCGCATCGCAACGCTTACCGGTGCGTCCGGCGGGATGGGCGCCGGCATGCTGGTGGGAGGAGTGGTCCCCCCATGCTTCTGCCGGTCGGGGGGCACGTACAGGTCGATTGCCGCCAGGGTGGGTTCGGTCACGTCCGCCTCGCTGAAGTAGCCACTGTCGGCGCTCGCTGCAGCAGGGGCCGCTCCACAGTTTGCCACCACCCGGGTGAGCATCGGGGTCAACTGCTGCTTGTCGTTCGCCTCCTGAGTCACGTCCGCCGCCACGATAACCTGCGCCTTCTCGTCCACCGCCACCTGGGCATTGTAGGCCTGCACGAAGCTCTTGGTC
>JAUVZB010000095.1 GCA_030602785.1 Dehalococcoidia bacterium | reverse complement strand
CCAGGATGTGCCGAAGCTGCAAGAAGGCCAAGGCACAGAGTGAACCGCCCGCCGAGGCCAGGGAACCCGTGGCGGCTACAGCCTGAACCGAACGCAAGCCCGAACAAAACAGCCACGCAGAAAGGCGGGGGTAGCCCCGCCTTTTTGCCTTTTTAGAGGGGGTATCGTCCCCGAAGCGTGGGACGGTGCCCCCTTTTTTCGTGGTGCCCGACGTGGGCTGTCGGGGATACCGAGTTACGCCCAGGAAGGAGGTGAAAGTGTGTGGTATCGAGAACGGCCAAAGCAAGTCAGCATGGAGAAGCCCCGAAGGGTATGCCCCGCTTGCCGAACCTTCGATCCCCCGACCGAGCACGCCTATGGGTGCCCTGAGTGTGGGGAAGGGGCCACCCTCTCCCAGCTAGGTGGGGAGATCCCGGAGGTCTGCCCCTGGTGCAACGGCGGCAAGCTGGAGCTGGTCACCGAGGACGCCTGCGCTGAGTGCGGCCAGGCCGAGGTCGAGGAGCGGGAGGTCTACACCTGCCCGTGGTGCGAGCGCGTGTTCCTGAACAAGTGGGAGCACCAGGTCTGCGACAAGCGGCCAGAGACTCCCCACCGCCCAGAGCGTCCCGACTGGACTCCTGGAGGTGAGGGGAAGGTGGTACACCTGCGGCTCACCTGCCGCGCCCAGGAGGACAGGCCCAGGATATGGGGCAGACGGTGCATGATGGGCTGGCAGGAGCGGGTGACCCGCTACATGGCGGGGGACAAGGACGCTTTCAGGGAGTGCCTTGTGGCGTGTGTGCCCTGGGGGGATCGCACCGCCGCGCTGGTGGAGGTGGAGAGCGTGGAGCCCTATCTCCACCAGGTGTCGATGAAGGTAGCCTAGCCCCGGGCAGCCGGGGAAGGTCGAAGTCTGCATTGAAGGGAGGCCAAGATGATAAAGTACCAGGTAGTCCGTGTCTCTGACGTTCACCCAGCTCGTCATGCGGCGTCCCCTGGCATCAGAGAGCACGACAAACACCGATGCGCCGCCTTCTGTGGCACCCACCTCACCTCCAGGAGCCTCATCAACCTGGTGGATATGGTGACCTGTGAGAGGTGCATCAAGTACATCAGGAAGCGACTTCCAGGACTGGAGTGAGAAGTTGTCAATAGAGTAGGCCCAAGGGTGGACTATCCCGCCCCGGGCAGCCTGGAGAGGTCGAAGTCTGCCTAGAAAGGAGATGAATCATGCCTATCAGATGGAGCGCCGTGGAGGTTAGCGAGGCCCTAGACCAGGTGGAGCAGCAGCTCGCCCTGGCGGGCAGTTTCCTGGCCAGCGCCGAGGAGGAGGCCAACAAGGCGACGGGGATCCACAACCTGCCGCAGTATATGTTCGGGAGGTTCTCCCGTCTCGCCGACGTGATTCGGCAGGGCAGGATCGGGCCGAGGGAAGCGGTGCGCATGGCCCGCGAGGCGATCCCCGAGGGGGCACTCAAGGCCGACAAGTCCCGCGGCAAGCAACACGGGTTGCAGATGTAGGGTCGGGACCCGAGAAAGGAGGTGGAACTATGCCCGAGAGGGAGAAGACCGTGGAGAAACAGATAGGCGATATGGTGGGGGTCTTCACCGACCCCATCATCGTCTACGACTCAGGGTGGGGGGTCCCGGATCGCCTGAAGGGGGACATCAAGCTGGCCCGCCTGGCCCAGCTGATAAAGCACGAGGAGGGGGTGGCCACCGACGTGGAGGCCATGGCCTACCTCTCCAATGCCAGCCTGGTGGCCCCCATGCGCACCGAGTGGGCCAACATCTATATGTACGTGTTCACCCAGTGGATGGGGGACAAGACGCCGGAGGATCTCCGTAAGGACGAGATATCGGACTACCAGAAGGGCCTGCTCCTGGAGTTCAAGGCGTGGCTGTGGAAGGCCAGGGTGAAGGTCAGGCAGGAGAGAGCCCGGGCCAAGCGACGTGAGGAGAAGGAGGAGGCCGCAGCCCGGGCCCCGAAGCAGATGGGGCTGCCGATCTAGGCGCTACGGAAAGGAGGCCGGGGATTCGACCCCCCGGCCCTTTTTGTCCCTCACTCAGTTGCGGGCAGGGGACTCGAACCCCCGAACAGCCGGCTTATGACACCGGCCGGGCAACCATCGCCCAGTCCCGCACCCAGATTATAGCACTCCGGGCCCGGGATCTCCCCGTCCCCTTTTTTGCCCCTGGCCACGGCCCCCGCGGAGAGGCCCGATCGGGAGGGGTGCAGTATCCAACCACGCGCCGGCCGCCAGAGGCCCCTCTCCGTCGATGCTCACTGGCCAGCGGTCAGCACCAGGTGGCACGGTCCCCCCGGCGCAATACCGGTTATTCGATGGTGAATGAACTCATGATGCTGTCGAAGGTCTCTTCGTATTCGTCATACAACTGCTCCGCGGTAGAGCACGTTATCATGTAGCTCTTGCCATTGGCGATAAACATGACTTGCCTCATCTTTATAGAGGGAAACGGGCTGTAAATCACCTCATACCCCTCTCGGCCGCTTGCTGTGATCTCTGTCTGTTCAAAGATAGTCGCGCCAAGCTTCTCAACTGCTTCCCTGAATTCCACCTTGAGTTCTTCCAGGGTCGTCAAATCGCTCAATGTAACTGTCACGATAAGAGTTGTTGGTGTCCCTGGCTTGGTGAACATCAAGATGCTTTCAATGTCTTCCTCGATTTGTACCTCCAAATCTGCCATGAGAGTGACCTGCATTTCCCAGCCACCTGGATAGTCGAAACCGTAGCCGAGCTCGTCATCGTACGCGTAGCCTGGGGTTGATAGCGGTCCTGGTGACGGTCCTGGTGCTGGGTCTGTTGGAGGTACAGGGAGTGTGGGAATTGGTGTGGGAGTTGGATCCGGGGTTAGTTGAGTCGGGAGGGGAGTCTGGAGTCCGGGGGAAGATGTGGGGATCGATGTGGGTGTCGCCCGACCGCAGGCTGCAACCACCAGGGCCACCACCAGAGCGATGCTGAGTGCTGTAAGGCCCCTTTTCTTCACTTCCATATCTTCACCTCGCAAAACCTCCTATTATCCGCTGCGCCCGCTTTCGCTATCAGGTGGGGACCCAACAACAAGGCGTACAAGAATGGAGACGACCTTTATAAGCAGGCGGAGCAGGAGAAAGGTCAGCCTGAAGGGAAGCTCCAGCCACCAGACTACTACCACCCAAGAGGTAGGACCGCCACCGGAGGGGAAGAAAGAACCTCCCTCCTGGATAGTAGCACTCCCCCAGCGGTGGGTCTTCTCCCACTCCTTGGGCGGCTTCCGCCAGAATGCGCACATCTCACCATCCCTCCCAGTAGGCGATCATTTCGGCCTCCAGCGTCGCATAATCATCTATTATCCGCTGCGCCCGACCGGTGGTAGCGGGGTCTCGCCATTATAGCACCGGCCGCCAGACGCCCCCTCTCCGTCGATATCCGTGGGCTCACGCCCACCGCCAGGCGGCACGGCTAAGGGCCGCTGGTGCGCACCAGCGGTTTTGGAGTTATCCGGTGTATGGCGTCATATACGTATGGCGTCATATACGTATGCCAGGTGGACCAGGACCAGGTGGATCGCGGCGTCAAGGGACACTGGGAAGGAGCGGCATGTAGTCAGGCATATGGTCCCACCAGCCCTGCAGGGAGGAGGACTCTACGTGCTCGCCCTCAAAGCCCGTACCTTCGATAAACCAGCGGTTGGGCAGGTGCTTGAATCCTTTCTCGCAAACATGACCTCCCACAACCCATTGGTCGCACCATTCGACGGTGCGTATTAAGGTCTTGGTGCCATCTCGATAGCGGACCACCAGGCATCTCCCTCGTTTGTTAGGAAGCTCCTGTTCCAGTGCGTCCACTGGCTTAGCGGTGGCCAGGGCAGCGAGGAGCCTGGCGATGTGCTCCCGATCCTCCAGCCGGTCGCCGTACAGCGGAGTTAACCGTGCTCCACCAGGTTGCGCAGGCACCGCGCTGGTAACCACTTCTACCTGCTCAGGCGGAGGGATGGTAATTCGTACCACGGGCGTCAGGGTAGGACCGCACCCGACGCACCCAATGACCACCAGGGCCATCGTAGCCACAATGACAGCGAGAAGTTTGTTCAGCATGATACCTTCCTTCCACCAGCGGTTTTTAGGTTATCAGGCCGCGACGCCTTCCGCAACGCCCCACCTTCAACAGGCCGACGAAAAGGCGTCATTCTACCGGTGATCACCAGTCCCCGTACCTGAAAGTGGTTCGCACTATGTCTCTTATGGTAAAGTCCAGCTACAGAGGGCCGGCGGCCGGCCTCCGGAGAGCCCCCGCACTGCTCATGAGCAGTGCTTTAGGTCGGGGGCACCAGTTGTATCTGCCCGAGGGCTAATCGTTGGCCGCCTTGTCAATCACCTGCTGTGGGTTCTGGCGTGGGGGGTGGGCGATCAGCCAGTTGTGGAGGTCCTGGTAAGTGATAGGATAGTAGTCGCGGATGCAACGGAAACAGACGGTCGTACCTTCCGGTAGGATTACCAGGACGACGTCTTGCTGGTCGCATCTGGGGCAGACGC
>JAUVZB010000099.1 GCA_030602785.1 Dehalococcoidia bacterium | reverse complement strand
GGTCCTTGGCAAAGTAGGGGCTCTCGAGGGGCGGAGTCTTGATGCGCTTGAGGGCCTGGGTGAGAGCGGTGGCCCGGGCCAGTGCCTGGGCCAGGCCATCGGCGACCAGGTAGGAGTAGAGCTCATCGATGGCGATGAGGCGCTTGCGGAACATCTCGATGTGGCCACTGACGGCCTGCTGGCGAATGGCCGCCAGGAGCGGCTCCTCCTCCCAGGGAGGGATGATGTCGGGCGCCGGGACAGCTCGGAGCTCCTCGATCTGCCGGATGAGCACCACGATGTCGGGATCCACGATGAGCTGGGCCAGGCCGAGCTCCATGACGGCGGCGGTGACCGTGCCCGCGCGGAACTGTGCCACCCAGGAGGCGATAGCGGCCGTGCGAGCCTTACGCACCAGGGGATCCTCCTCGATCGGAGGAGGAGGCGGCACTGGTGGCCGATAGCGCGCCTCCTCGGTGGCCACGATCTCGCGAGCCAGGGGCACGTCCTCCAGGACATCGATCAGGGCCGCCTCGAGCTCCCGGGCGTCTATGTCCCAGGCCCGATAGCGACCGATCCAGGAAGCCACGGCCGCTCGCAAGGCAGAGACGACCAGGGGATGTACCTCGATCGG
This sequence comes from Dehalococcoidia bacterium, assembly GCA_030602785.1. Classification (GTDB taxonomy): domain Bacteria; phylum Chloroflexota; class Dehalococcoidia; order GIF9; family AB-539-J10; genus SKVJ01. The sequence continues at coordinate 3,447 of JAUVZB010000099.1, read as the reverse complement.
AGGAGGCGGTGGCAGTGGCTCGCGGTATCGCGCCCTCTCGAGGTCCACGATCTCACGAGCCAGAGGCTCATCCTCCAAAATAGAGACCAGGGTATGCAGGAGAGTCTCAGCATCTATCTCCCAAGCCCGGTAGCGGGCGATCCAGGCGCCCACCGCTGCCCGCAAGGCAGAGACGACCAGAGGGTGTATCTTGATCGGAGGAGGAGGAGGAGGCGGTGGCCGATAGCGGGTGCGCTCGACGGCGACCATCTGCTTGGCCAGGCCAGGATCCTGGAGGACGATGCGGAGGCCCACCTCGAGCTCCTCCTCCTCGAGCTCCCATGCCCGGTAGCCCTTGGTCCAGGAGCCCACCGCCTGGGTGACCAGAGACTTGACCCGGGGGTCCTCGGCAACAGGAACGATGGCCTTGGGCTTGGGCAGAGCCCGGACCTTCTCGCGGGCAACGATCTGGGCGATGACCTCTGGCTTGACGATGATGGTAGAGAGGGCCGCAGAGAGGCTCTGGGCGGAGATCTCGCCCTTGCGGAAGGACTCGCTGTAGTAGCGGACCTCATCATCCAGGTAGTCGTTGAGCCGCTGGATCCTCTCGGCGTCAAGGAGGTATTGGATCTCCTCCTGGCGGACGCCAAGAGAACGAAGATTGTCGGTGACCTCGGCATCACCCCAGTAGGCTTCGCGGGACATATGTCGGATGGCGGTCTTGAGGCGAGTGATGGCTGGGGCCACCCTGCGGCGCGCAAAGCCGTCGATGAAGGGCTGTATGTCGGTGTCCTCGAACCCGGCGAGCATGAGCTTCATTCTGTACCAGGCCCAGGGGTCGGCGCGCCAGTTGGGGATCCACTCGTCGAGACACTCACCTTTCTCGCCCACGTCCTCGATCTGCGGAGTAGCGTGCTCGGACATGCGGAGCAACCAATAGGGCGACGGGTCGGCCCAGAAGAAGCCGTACTCCTTGTCGATCCACGAGTCAGGAAGGCCGTGATAGGCCATGGCCTGGCCGAACTCGTCCCGATTGAGGCCCCGCTTGCGGCCCATGGCGTAGATGGCGCCCTCGGTGGGGATCTTGGGGCGGAGGCGCTGGTTCCAATGGTAGCGCATGGGCCAGGCCAGGGCGCCATCGAGGAAGGTGCCGTAGGTGGCCTTGGTGATCTGGTCGAAGCCCGCGCCCTGGGCGACGTAGGCGGCGAGCTGAGAGGCGCCGACCCAGTTCATGGCGGGGATGGCATTGAGGGCGGTGGCCACGAGGTGGGCGCCGGTGCCGGCGGCGATGGCCCTGCCGTAAAGGTGGCCCGCCGTGGCCAGGGCCCGGGAAGGCTCGAGGGCCAGGTCGGTGCCAGCGATCTCGGCTGCCTCATTGAGCCAGACCCCGGGTATGGCGACGAACTGGTCATACCAGCCACGGATCCTCTCTCTCAGACCCAGGATAAAGTCCTCGGCAGCATCCCCGACGGTCCTGGGCTTTCGAGGCCAACTGTTCTCAAATGCCTGGACGAGTTGCATCCCGAGCGCGGCAATAGGAGGGGCGGTGCGGCCAGGCATCTGGGGGAGGAAAGTGGTGGCGATCTCGTGCAAGCCGGAGTTGAGAGTGACGATACCCTGCCAGACTTGAGCGATGTTCGGCACCACGATCCCCACGAGGATCTGGTGGGCAGGTATGACCTGGCCCAAGACTTGAGTGATCTGGGGCACCACGGTCTCCACGAGGATCTGGTGGGTAGGTCGGACCTGTTCCAGGACTTGAACGATCCCCCCGGACAAGACCTCGGTCTGGAAAGAGCTGACACCTATGACCCGGTCTCTGACGTCAACGATCCCCCCGGCCAAGACCTCGGTTTGGAAAGAGCTGATGCCGATTGCCCTGTCTCTGACTTGGGCGATCGTGGGCACCACGGTCTCCACGAGGATCTGGTGGGTAGGTCGGACCTGTTCCAGGACTTGAACGATCCCCCCGGCCAAGACCTCGGTTTGGAAAGAGCTGACACCCACCACCCGGTCACGAACGCCATCTATCTTGGCGTCGGTGGTCGCCGTGAGGTGACCAAGTGTTGAATACACTCCCGAATTGATGGTACTCAGGTAGGGGCCGATGGTCGCTGTTTGATAGCTGCTGATGTTTGCGGTCAGCGTACCAACAGTCGTGAACCAGAGAATGGGAACAGGCCATTGGGGAGGCATAGCATCCATACCTCAGGGGACGTCGTACTCCCTTGCGCCTCCGCGCGCACGGGCAGCGGCCTTCTTGCGGAGCTCCTCATGGACCCGCTCGTCCGAGTCCTCCTCGAGGGGAACGCGGAAGGAGACGGTTTGAAAGTTCTCGTCCATGTAGACGTAAGCCACGTCCACCTTCCCGATGCGAGCAGGGTCGATGGAAGGGAACTCGTTGCTTGAGACTAGTCTGTACTTGGGCATGGGGAACCTCCTTGCCACGAATCGCCCCTACTGGGCACCTCGATTGTTGTTGTCGGTGCGAAAGTAGAACCCTAGAATGAGCATGAAAGCTCCAAAGAGTTCCAGGGGAACCTCGCGGCCAGCGATCACACAGTAACAGATGGTTGCAGCCAACATGATGGCCAGAATGCCTTGTACCAGATCACTCGACTTGAACCCGTGCCATGCTCGCTTGACCATGGGGATGTTGGCCTCCTACGGCTGGTCTATGGTCACGATCACGTCGTCCAGGTGCAGGATGTATTGGGCGGCGGTGCTGCTGTCGTTCTCTATCATCACATGCCACCGCCAAGGGGCTAGGGGCACCATCGCAACACAGGGGATAGCACTCATGTCGTATGGCGTGCCCAGAAACACGAACCTGACAAAGAAGCCTGTGGTAAAGTCTACCACCATCTTCGCGTTGCGCCACTCCCATATGTTCCCCCCCAACACCCCGACGTTGTCAAAGGGCGTCCAGCCTACCGCATCACTGCCATGATCCAGGTCCCCAGTTCCTGGGGTGAAGCGCACGTAGAAGAGCTGACGTCCTGTGGGCAACGAACTGGAGATCCCGAACTTGATGTACTCGATGTCTGGGCCGTAGGCGACGCTGCACTCTAGCCCTACTTGCCCCCTGTAGCCGTAACTGAGATAGTGCCGCATCCGTGCGTAGGTGGCTCCACCGGAGCCGTTGACCAGCCTGACGCAAAAGGGAGGACTCAGGGCAGTCTCGGTGAAGGGGGTTATGGTGCCGTCTGCGCTAGAGACGACCGAGTACCAAGCTCCTAGACCTTCGCTGAAGTTGTCCTGAAAGACTACGTGTCCGATCCGATCCCAGGAAGAGACAGCCCCCACTCGAACGGCCTGCTCGGCCAGGTCGTCCAGGCCGTACAGAACGGAGATCGGCCCTACAAGTCCCCAATCAGGCGTTCCGTGCGGCATCGCACATCCTCGTTACTCTCTGGTGATGACGTGACCAAACCAATCAAAGTAGATATTGTCGTTGAGGGTGACGCC
>JAUVZB010000076.1 GCA_030602785.1 Dehalococcoidia bacterium | reverse complement strand
GCGTCGCCCGTCGGGTTGTGTGCCTTTCACGGTTGTGTTGGCCTTTGCGGCGTTGCCTGAGGACAGTGCGACGTGCCAGGCATGCCTGGCCCCTACGTTCGAAACCACCCCACTACACCACCACGGGCGGATTTGTAGGGGCGACGCATGCGTCGCCCGTCGGGTTGCGTGCCATTCACGGTTGTGTTGGCCTTTGCGGCGTTGCCTGAGGACAGTGCGGCGGGCCAAGCATGCCAGGACCCTGCGTCTGAAACCACCACCCCACTACCCCACCATGGGCGGATTTGTAGGGGCGGACCTCTGCGTCCGCCCGTCGGGTTGTGTGCCGTTCACGGCTGTGTTGGCCTTTGCGGCGTTGCCTGAGGACAGTGCGACGGGCCAGGCATGCCTGGCCCCTACATCCGAACCACCACGCCACCCCACTTACCATGGGAGGATTTGGGGCGACGCATGCGTCGCCCGTCGGGTTGTGTGCCGTTCGCGGTTGTGTTGGCCTTCGTGGCGTTGCGTGACGACCAGGGGGCGGGACAAGCATGCCTGTCCCCTACATCAAGAACCACCGCCATGTCCCCACGGGCACGGTTTGCACGTGCCACTACATCAGAACAACCCCGCCGCCCTGGGCGGATTTGTAGGGGCGATGCATGCGTCGCCCGTCGGGTTTTGTGCCGTTCACGGTTGTGTTGGCCTTTGCGGCGTTGCGTGACGACTGGGGGGTGGGACAGGCCTGCCTGTCCCCTACATTCGAAACCACCCCACGTCCACCGGGCACATGAAACGCTGAAGAGGCCGTCTCACGGTGGAAGCAGGCTAGTCCTTCGGAAGGATGACGAGCCCCTTCTTGATGGCGATGACCACGGCCTGCGTGCGGGCGTTTGCGTTCAGCTTTCGCAGAATCGACGTAATGTGGTTCTTGATTGTCTGCTCGGTAACGTCCAGCTTGTCCGCAATCTGCTTGTTCAGGAGACCTTCGGCCATGAACCGCAGGACTTCCATCTCCTTTGGTGTGAGGGGAGACATGAAACTGGCGGTCTCCTTCTCGCGCGAGAGTTCGTGGAACTGCAGCAGTATCTGCTCGGCTACTCTGGGCCGTGAGGTGAGTGTCTCATTGATAGGATGCTCTCCTCCGGCGCAGCGGGAGATGGCGCGCGAGAGGTCGTCTGCGCTCACGTTCCTGCCGAGAATTGCTGCTGCCTGTGCCTTTATCGCCTGGAAGACGTGCTCATCCTCCTGCGCGTCGGCTGACAGAATCAGGATGGACACGCTTGGAGCCCGCTGCTTGATTGCCCTGCAGATGCGCAGGCTCTCTGCGTTAGCGCTGTCCGCGCCGAGGATGACGACATCGGGCATCAGTGAATCTATGGGTGCGAGCACAGCATCGCTGAGATCGCCCTCTCCGGCGATCTCCACATCGGGCATGCGAGAGAGCGAGGCTCTGATGCCCTGTCGGTACATGGGCTGCTCATCTACGACAAACACTTTCGCCATCGGGCCTTCCTCCACTCGTCCGTCTAGGGTACTTATGTGCTAGTTTAACACGTACTTCCGGACATTCAAGTGGTACTGCGGTCTGGTGCAGGTGGTCTGCGATTCTGCCCTCGCCTGATAGTTCAGCGAAAATGCCTGTGTGCAGGAAGAGGGTGACGTTGAAGAGGAAGGGGCGGAAGTGGCTGGTGACCACGAGACGAATCATTGCAGAGCACGTTGTACGTGTTGGGGGGGGGGCCATGGTGGAATTGCCCGTTTTCCCGTAGAGGCGGACCTCTGCGTCCGCCCGTGGAGGTGGGATGGCTCCGAGTGTAGGGGCAGGCTCCCATGCCTGCCCGTGGAAGTGAAGGATATGTTTGTGCGTGGGGGTGTTGCCATACCCGTCTGTGGATAGAGGCCATGGAGGTCGAGGTGACAGCGATGGGCGTAGGACGACTGGATGGCGGGCAGGCATGGGAGCCTGCCCCTACGGCAGAACCGCCGTGTCGTATCCCCTGGTGGAACGGATGTGGTGTCCGAACCAAAGCGTGGCGGCCTTCCAGATTCTGAGCACCACAGCGTAGTCACGGGTTAAGGATTGCTTGCCCTGTCTGACCGCGGCGGAATGAGTATGGTGTCCCCGGAATTCCGCTCCCCTTTCCAGGTGCATCAACTCTTCTTTGCCGCGTTGCGCCTTCCATAGAGACGCTCCGTGAAGCCGCCTTCCCGTTCAAATGCCGCCGCCTGGGCCGCCAACTGGCGGTCAAGGAGATAGCAGCACAGGTTCAGCAGGGACAGCGCGGCGTTGGCCTCAAGCTGTGCAGAGAGAGCGGCGCGGCACGGACCCACACCGACCGACACGGACGGAGGGGTTGTCGTTGGTCTGTCCGTCGTCTGTGTCTGTCCGTGTTCGTCGGTGTTCTGTTCTGGTGGTTTGTCCGTGTTCTGTTCTGGTGGTTTGTCGGTGTTCCGTTTCCGGTCTTCTTCAGCCTGAGTCTTGCTCTGCTTCTCCTGCAGCACTAGTTCTTCCCCAAGCCATCGTTGCACCTCTTCCAGTGTGGCGCAACGTCGGGCCTTGAAGTGCTGCAGTGCCTCGTGGTCCGGCGGCCACATCTGAAGCCCTCTCTGTCTCAGGAAGTCCTCGTAGTCCAAGCGCAGCTCTTCCAGGCTGGCCCGCGCCACGTTTGTCAGCTTCATCTCCATCTTCTTTGAGGTGCCGCTTGCCTGGCTGCCCTCCGCGATGTTCTGCACCCCGCTCCGCGCTGCCTGCACCATCTGGTCGTGTGTCCGGCTGCGCGTGTCGATGTGCCGGTCACAGAACAGGACGGTGACATCGTAGACAAGCTGCGCTATCTGGAAGCTCTTGAGTTTGCGGTAGCCGCCGTGTTTCGGTATCAGTGGTTCAGTGTCTGGCATGGTGTACTCCGTTTCCAGCGGGCATCTTGAACGTGGACCACGTGTGCTGTCAAGAGGGCGGTGTAAGACCCATGGCTTTCAGCCGGGTAGCGGAGTCTGTACTGTGTCCCCGGTGACCTGCGGTGTCTCCTGGTTCACAACGGAGGAATGAGTATGGCGTCCCCGGAATGTGCTTACATCACTTCGAGGCGACGGGAGAGGCATGCCTCTCCCCTACAAAATGGGATCGCCCCCAGCTGAGGGCGACCGCCGGGTCGTTCACGAACGACCCCTACATCACGAACCACCGCCCCGCGCTGACCCCGCGGGCGGACACGGAGGTCCGCCCCTACATTCGAACCGCGCCCCCACCTGAGAACGACCGCCGGCCAACCAAGTTCGACGCAGCTACGATTATGGCTTACAATACGAGTGAATTGTAGCGATGCCACTTCCTGGATGGGGAGCAGGCGTTGTGGGAGAGATGCATGCTTCTACACAGGTCCTTGACGGTTGCTGACGGAGTGCACTTCTATCTCTGGGTCGGACAGGGCATGAACTCAAACTCCGTCGTGCTGGCCGATGTTCTCGACGGCGACAAGCCCCATATCCTGGTTGACCCCGGCATGGCCGGCAGCGGGCCAGGCGAGAAGGCGCTGGATTCGCTTGCGGAGGCGATGGCCGGTGACGGCCTGCGCCTCGAAGATGTTGGCATGGTGATTGGAACGCACTCTCATCCGGACCACTACCAGGCTGTGGATGAAGTCGTGCGGCGAAGTGGGGCGCTCGTGGCGCTATCTCAGGTTGAGTATGGATTCCTCCAGGGCCCGGGGAAGGCTATCTACGGGTCTTTCGGCACCGACTCACCTTCCGTCGTCCCTGCCGTGCTGCTGCAGGAGGGCGAGTTGAAGCTTGGCTCATCCAACGGACGGCGGATCGACGTGCTCATGGCTCCCGGCCACACGCCGGGCTCGATCTGTCTCTATCTAAGGGAGACGAAGATTCTTGTAAGTGGCGACGTGGTCTTCCCGGGTGGCATCGGGCGGATGGATTTCGTGGGCGGCAGCATGTCGCAGATGAAAGACACCATCAGCAGGCTCGCGGAGCTCGATATCGAGTGCATCCTGCCCGGACACAGCAGCCAGGCGGGTCCTCTTGTGTCCGGCAAGGAGAACGTCGTCCGCAACTTCCAGATGGTCCGTATGTTCTTCTAGCAGCTGTCGATTGCTCGCGCACTGTGCAGAGAACCTGGACGATGGAGATGGAAGATAGAATCAGGGAAGCCATGCTGAGAACGGAGCTTGTCCGTTCTCCCCGCCGTCGCCTGTCAACTTTCGGCAGCACGACCGTCGACTACTACGTGGTAACGGAGCTGGCCGAGGGCATGAGCGTCGTGAGGGATGGCAAGGTCCTTGCAGAGCGCCCCAGGATTGTGACTCCGTACTATCTGCTGCACGTTGAAGGCTTCAGCGAGGGCTCCAGGCGCTACCTCGAGATGATGGCTCAGGAGCACCCCGGTGAGCCGGGCATCTTCTACACATACAGGAATGAGCCCAGCTCGATGAACGTGGTGTCGGAGCCTGTTGCCGTCGTGCTGGGAAACCTGACTTCCCGCCTTGATGCAGATGACAGCCCGTTGAGTGCTGTTATCAAGGGGGTGGAAGATGTCTGGGACCTGGCTGTCATGATGTTTGTCTACGACCTCACCCGGCGTGCGGTCGGAGGCCATGTTGCCGACTTCCAGCGGCGCGGACTCCTCGACACGGACTCTTCGGGCGTTCCGAACGCGGCCCGTCAGCAGATTGAGATGCTCTTTGGTATTGTGAGGGGGGAGCGCTCAAGGGCTTCGGAGCTCGTCACCGAGTTGAAGCGCTGGGGTGTGTACGAGGAGTACGAAGACAGGTTTCTCTCGCTCTTCAGGAAGTGACGCGGTTTCCGCGTCTTCTCACATCAGGCCCATGTACCACTGCAGTATCGTGCTTCCCCACAGCAGCGCGACCAGCGTACCTGCTGCAAGGAACGGTCCGAATGGAATGGCCTGCTTTCTGCCCTTCTTGCGAAAAGCCAGCAGCAGTACTCCAACGACTCCTCCGACGATGGTGCCCACGAAAAGCGCAACGAAGATGAGTGGGAATCCCGTGGCCGCGCCCATGAAGGCTGCGAACTTCACGTCCCCCCAGCCCATCCCGCCACGCGAGGCGAGGGCGATGATGAAAAGCAATACGAACCCTGTCGCGGCGCCGGTCAGGGCACTCACGAAGGGATGTGGCCCAAGGCTTCCCAGCCACTGAGGCGGCACGACGGCGGCAACGACGAGGGCCAGGGCGAGGGCAGGGTACACGACCTTGTTCAGTATGAGGCCGTGCTCGAGGTCGATGACGAAGACGACTATGAGGATGCACGCGTACACAACGAGCAACACGAAACTGGTGGTTGGGAGGTTGGTCAGGTAGAGCCCTGCGAAGACGAGCGCGGTTGCTGCCTCAACACACGGCAGGCGCCGGGGTATCTGCGCCCCACAGGAGCGGCATCGTCCCTTGAGCGCCAGGTAGCTGATGACCGGCACGAGTTCACGCGCCGTGAGTTGGCGGCCGCAGCCCTCACAGTGGGACCGCCCGGTGGAGATTGACTCGCCTCGTGGAAGCCGGTCGATGCATACGTTGAGAAAGCTGCCGACGGTGAGACCGAAAATGGCGGCCAGGATAGTCATCATTGCGTTCATCGTAGTCCATTGTGGCGGCACCGAGAGGGCGTGTCAACGGGCGGTGAATGCTGCAGGCCCCCGTCCCTGCTTGTGGGGCACCGTGTGCGTGGTCTGATCGGGGACCGTTCGGGAACGGTCTGGCGGTTGTGGTGTATGGTTCGTGATGTAGGGGCGGACCTCTGTGTCCGCCCGTGGGGGTGGGTTGGGGGCAGGGTGCGATTGCGCGTTTGTGGCGTAGGGGCAGACCTCTGCGTCCGCCCGTGGTAATCGGGGTGGTGGGGTGGTTTCGAATGTAGGGGCGAAGGCATGCCTCGCCCGTAGGTTGGTGCATCGGTCGCGGTTGGGGTTACAGGCAGGATGAACACGGCACGTGGTTTTGGGGGCGGACCTCTGCGTCCGCCCGTGGTAATCGGGGTGGTGGGGGGGTTTCGAATGTAGGGGCAGGCTCCCATGCCTGCCCGTGGGACGATGGGGTGTGGTGTATCCGTAGGGGCGATGGCATGCCTCGCCCGTCGGGTAGTGTGCCGTTCACGGCTGTGTTGGCCTTTGCGGTGTTGTGTGACGACAGAGAGGCGGGTCAGGCAACACGGTGTCTACACTTGGACCGCCCCCCCTCGCCCGTCATCTCGCGTTCGAACAGCGTTGGCCCATGGCGGGTCGTACGAACGCTCCACAGAACGCCGGCGTTTTGTCTCCAGCTAACCAAATCCGCGGGTGCACGGATGACGCTCAATTCGCATATACTTGGCTCTGTGGAGGCGTGGGCCGCCTGCAGACTACGAGACACCGAGAGGCCCTGTCCACACGAGGTCTGTATGGGAATGACAATATGAAAGAGATACTTCTGGCCATTCACCTTGAAGCTTTACCGGAGGGGGCATTCCTGGCCACCAGCGAGGAGCTGCCTGGTCTGGTAGCACAAGGTCGCACGGCGGCTGAGGCAATGGAGATAGCCCAGGATGTTGCCCGCAAGCTTGTGGAATCCTACATCGAGCACGGTGACGAGCTTCCCCCTGCACTGCGAGCTGCCACTCCCGCAACTGGTGATGTGCGCATTCCGGTGAGTCTGTCCTGATGGGCAGGCTCTCCGGCTTCGGAGCCGATGAGGTGCTTCGAAAGCTGAGGCAGGCAGGGTTCATCTTTGACCGTCAGGCGAAGGGAAGTCACGAGATCTGGTGGAATCCCCGGACTCGAACTCGCACAACCGTGCCGCGTCATCCCGGGGAGCTGCCTGTAAGGAACAGTGCGCGCGATACTGCGACAGTCCGGGCTCGGCACGGATGAGTTTCTGCGCCTGTGAGACGTGGCGCGGAAAGCAAGGGGCCGTTCGGAAACCGCCCCACCCCCGCTGAACCCTGCGGGCGGACGCGGAGGTCCGCCCCTACATTACGAACCACCATCATGTCCCCGCGGGCACGTGCAACGTGCCCCTTGTATCTTGATGTACAGTGTCCCAGCGATGTCGCGGGAGAGGGGAATCAGACGTGCCCCTTAGGCGTAAGAGCCTGTCGCGTAGATTACGATCCCCTCTCCCCGGCGCCAGTCCCAAGG
>JAUVZB010000063.1 GCA_030602785.1 Dehalococcoidia bacterium | reverse complement strand
CTTGGGACTGGCGCCGGGGAGAGGGGATCGTAATCTACGCGACAGGCTCTTACGCCTAAGGGGCACGTCTGATTCCCCTCTCCCGCGACATCGCTGGGACACTGTACATCAAGATACAAGGGGCACGTTGCACGTGCCCGGTGAACGCGGGGCGGTCCGAATGTAGGGGCAGACCTCCGTGTCTGCCCGCATGGGGGTAGTGGCGGGCCGGTTCTTCGCGTAGGGCGCGAGGCATGCCTCGGCTGTCAGTCGTGCCGTCGTGGCTCCGCGACGGAATCGACCTTGTCGACCGGCCGTCTCGCAACCAGTCTGGCCACCGGGATATCCAAGGCCTCTGCGAGTCGCTCAAGTGTGTCAAGAGAAGGCCGATGCCTTCCGTGTTCCAGGCGGCTGAGGTTCGGGCGCTTCATGCCCGCACGGCGCGCAAGCTCTGCCACGGTCAACTCTCGCATCTTCCTGGCCTCGCGGAGCCTTGAGCCAATCCTCTCGTCGTCGGACGCGCCAGGCGTCTGCCTGTCCTTGTAGTACTCGTACGCCGGCTCGCAGTGGTAGAGAACGTCGTCCCAAGGGACCTCGAACCAGTTGCCTGATGCCTGCGTCACTGTGAAGTAGCTGTCGTCCTCTCCTATGTTGGCTGCGACGACTGCGGTGCGGTCAGCCTCCGGCAGGTCGGAAAGCGGCAGCAAGTAGATCTTCCCCGTGCCTAGTTGAACGGCGACACCACTGAGCTCCGGTACGTACCGGATGCTCAAGATGTGATGCTCACCCTCGCGTTCAAGTTCTGTTCGCACAGCGTCGACTATCTGCTTGGCGCTAGTGTTCTCGCGATTGAAGATCCTCATTGTTGGGGGCAGCAGACTCTCGCACGAATGCTCGGGCACCCCTGGTACGAGGAGATACCAGCGTCTAGTCTCATCCTCTGGGAACCGATGCAGCGCGAGCCGAAACAGATCAGAGTCGTGGACGTTCGTGTCCAAGATGAATAGCCTGCTTCTCAGGGTGCGTTCTGTCATCAGTGCACCAAGGCTGGGCTTTACGTCAAGGCTGCCGAGTTTCCAGACGTTCTTGAAGTCCAAGATCAAGGCTTCGTGGTTGGTGATAAGACTTGCGCTGAAGTCTCGGATTTCGCGGGCGGACGATTCCTTTTCGATTGCAGCCGTGCTCATTTGTTTTATCCGAGGTAGTGTCCGCAGAACCTAAGGCCGTCAAGTATCTCTTTCGTCAATCTGAAGTCGTCCATTTTCCGTTGGTTTTCGATGTCCCATCAGCCCACTTCACGTCTGTCTTTGCGGATGTGTACATGGAATGGTCGATGGTCTCCTTTGTGGGTCACGAATTCGTAGTTGCCGTGCTTCTTTCTCGTCATCCGGCATTGCACCAAACCGTATCACTGGTGATACGTTCTGTCAAGACTGCTTGTGCCGTGTCATCGCCAGGGGGGTCCTGCTTCGTCACTGCCTCTCTTCTTGTAGCTCGGTAATCATCCCGTACAACTCCGGACGGCGGTCGGCCATGCGGTCTATCTCCCACTCTCCCGCCGCGTGTGTGATGCGCTTGGTGCGAGCGTTGGCGGGGTCTATCTCCGCGTAGATGATTTCGTCCTTGTCGCTGGAGGCCTCGGCCAGCGTGACGCCCATCGGGTCCACTATCTTGCTCTTGCCACAGAAGGGATAGCCGCGCTCGATGCCGACACGATTGCAGGAGAGGACATAGACCTTGTTCTCGATTGCCCGCGTGTTGAGGATGAACGACGCCCGCGCGACGACGCCCATCGTGGCGAAGTTGGTGGGCAACGTGACGAGGTCGGCACCCAGCAGCGAGTGCACGCGGGCGCTCTCCGGGAAGAAGATGTCGTAGCAAATCTGCAGTCCGATTCGCACGTCTCCCGCATTGCATAGCTGGAAGGGCACGTCGCCCTTGTCCACAAACCGGTCCACGCCCTGGAAGGGGATGTGGTTCTTGTGGTACTTGAAGGCGATACCGTCCGGGCCAATAAGGACTGCTGTGTTGTAGAGCTTGTCTTCGACCTTCTCCAGCATTCCGAAGATGACGTGAATGCCGAGATCCGAGCAGAGAGCGGACACCGTGTCAGTGGCAGGGCCGGGCACGGTCTGCGCTGCGGGGAGGGCCTCCTCCCTGGAGTCGAACCCGTAGCCTGTCAGAGCGCACTCGGGGAAGACAACAAGGTCCGCGTCGTTCCCCGCCGCCTCACCTGAGTAGGCCAGTGTCTTTGCCAGGTTGTGCTCAGCCTTCCCGAGCTGAACGTCTATCTGTGCTGCTGCAATGCGTATCGTGTTTGACATGCGTCTCTCCTGTCACCATCTGGTGCGAGTATGCTGTCACATCCAAGTTTCTCTGACCAGCGGGCAGGTATTCCCAGCGCGCCACGGCGCGCTGTACCAGCCACCGTGCCGCCGCTTTCCGTGCAGGGGCAGGAGGGTGATTCCGATATAGGAGCCATTCGTGAACGGCCAAGGGGCGATGAGGGTCACGGCAACGGCCCATGATCGCCCGTGGGAACATGGTGACGGTCCAAATGTGGGGGTGGCCCTCCGTGTCCGCCCACAGTGGCGACGTGGGGTGGTTTCGAATGTAGGGGCACGGGGCGGCGGTCCGAACGTAGGGGCGGACCTCTGTGTCCGCCCGCGGTGGAGAGGCGGGGAGGTTTCCCGTGTAGGGCGCAGGGCATACCTTTCCCGTCAGTCGCTACAAGTCGGCTCGGTGATGAGTCCGTACAGCTCCGGGCGGCGGTCGGCCATTCGGTCGATTCCCCACTCGCCCGCCGCGTGCGTTATGATCTTGTTCCGGGCGTTGGCGGGGTCAATCTCCGCGTAGATGATTTCCTCCCTGTCGGTGGAGGCCTCGGCCAGGGTTACACCCATGGGGTCCACTATCTTGCTCTTGCCGCAGAAGGGGTAGCCGCGCTCGATGCCGACGCGGTTGCAGGAGAGAACATAGACCTTGTTCTCGATTGCCCGTGTGTTGAGGATGAACGACGCCCGCGCAACGACGCCCATCGTGGCGAAGTCGGTCGGCAGAGTGACGAGGTCAGCCCCCAGCAGCGAGTGCACGCGGGCGCTCTCCGGGAAGAAGATGTCGTAGTAAATCTGCAGTCCGATTCGCACGTCGCCCGCGTTACATAGCTGGAACGGCACATCTCCCTTGTCCACGAAGCGGTCTACGCCCTGGAAGGGGATGTGGTTCTTGTGGTACTTGAAGGCGATACCATCCGGGCCGATGAGGACAGCTGTGTTGTAGAGCTTGTCTTCGACCTTCTCCAGCATGCCGAAGATGACGTGAATGCCAAGGTCCGAGCAGAGAGCGGACACTGTGTCAGTGGCGGGGCCGGGCACGGCCTGCGCTGCAGGGAGGGCCTCCTCCCTGGAGTCGAACCCGTAGCCGGTCAGGGCGCACTCAGGGAAGACAACAAGGTCTGCCCCGTTCCCGGCTGCTTCTCCCGAGTAGGCGAGTATCCTCGCCAGGTTGTGTTCAACCTTTCCGAGCTGAACGTCTATCTGTGCTGCTGCGATGCGTATCGTGTTTGACATGCGTCTCTCCTGTCACCGTCTGGTGCGCGTATGCTGTCATATCCAAGTTCCTCTGACCAGTGGGCAGGTATTCCCCGCGCGCAGCGGCGGTGTTAGAATCGAATTCGACTAGTGCTGTGGTTGTTCGGAAGTTGACGCGCACGGAGTGTTTCGGCTAGGCACCGACTGCTTTCTGCCAACTGGTGCCTGAGGATATCGCTTCGTGGCAGCCTCGGTGCTGGCTGGATGGGCTTGCCGATCGAGACTCAGTCTGATCTCAGGAAGGCTGAATGTGTGACTACGACAGGCAACTCGAGGAGTGGCGCGTTTCCATGGACAACGCGCGCCACTTCAATGACCTACTCATGCGGCTCCGAATGCTGGGAATGCCCATGGTCGTCACCATGGCCGTTGCGGGTGTAGCCTGTGTGAACTTCCAGAGGACTATTGAAATCTGGAAATGGTTCCTCCCAATGTCGAGCCTCTTCTTGGCCGTAGTCTATTCTGTAGGGTTGTGGGGCTACGTGCGCCACAAGCGGCGGCAAGTGCAGCCAGAGCTTCGCCAGCGGGCAACGAATTGCACGCAGGGGCAGAGACGACTGGAGTTGAGGGAGTGCCTGGGCTCTACCGTGTGGAGTTGCTGACATGGGGCTTTCTGCTCGCGGTGTTGCTGTCCTTCGGACTCGTCGGCGTTGTCGGGATGGGACTCGCAGGCGAGAGTCTGGCACTGTCCAACACTAGTGAATGCTCGCTTGCCCCGGCAGTTCTGATGGTGGCGTGCATGCTGCTCTGCGGGCTCTACTTCCTGGATCGGTTCTACTACTACAAGCTGCTCCTTGGCGCGGTGAGCCGAGCGGCTGAACTCGAGCGGGCCTTGGGATTCCAACTCACAACTCGGACTGTCGCTTTCATGCCCCGCCAGCGTGCGACGGTCTTGCTGTCGCTTTTCTACGGGATTCCTGCGACCGGGATGCTTGTCTTGGCGTTGGGGCCCATGTATTGGTTGGTGCCATGGCTTTCCCGCCTCGTGCAACGTTCAGTCCATTCGCTTGAACACACTGCCCAAGGCGGTGCAGAGAAGACAAGGACAGGATTCCTTCAAACTCTGATGAGTGGCCGCCTGCTTGGACAGATGGAGACTGCAGGCGCACTGCTGTGTCGACGCTGTGATACGCACGCTCGACGCGGTGGAGGATTGCGCCGTCTTCAGCGGTGAAGCACTTCCTCTCGAGGTCGGAGGGAGTGCAGAGAGAGTGGTCCCTATCTCCGAAGCATAATGCGTGTCAGTAGGCCGTCGTGGAGCATCTGATAGTTGAGAACGTAGTCGATTGCCTCTACTCCGTTGCGGAGTGGTGTGCGCATCTTGAGCCAGCCAGCGCCGTCGGTGACCCAGACGAACCGCCAGCCATGCTTCTTGAGGATGCGGGCGCGGTCACTGTAGGAGTTCACGATCTCAGATGGCTTCGAGCCGGTTCCACCGTAGAAGTTCACCTCGATATTGGTGGGAACGCCACGATGCAGCAGCGCGAAGTCGAAGCGCCGGCCCGTCATTGACGGTGGGCACCGCACATCGAAGGTTTCGGCAGCCCTCCTGAAGGCCTCCTGTTTCAAGCACACGACACCCTTGTTCACCCTGACGAGCGCATCAATAGCATCGCCCACTAGTGACTCCAAGACGACTCCACTCCGGTTCTTTCGTGCATTGCTGTCGAGGCCGACCTCAACGCCAAGGAGGTAGTCCTGCGGCTGCGCGACGCTGGAGAGCATGTTGAGAAGGCCAGTCTTCTCAGCGAAGGTGGCTAGCTGTCGGATGTCCGCGGAGCTTCGATCACGTGTGGAGAAATCGAGGTCAATGTACTTGAACGGAGGGTTCTTCGCTGTAAGAACGGTCAGCTGGTTCTCATGCTCCGCAAGGAGTCGGGGGAATGCCGCGGCCACTTCAGGGTAGCGCCTCAGGAGTTTCTCAAGGTCTTTGCGAGGCGTGTCGCTACCCTTCAGGGTTGCCAGCAGTCCCAACTGATACTTGTGCTCGTCCGAGTTGCGGTTGGCCTTGTCCCAGTCAACCCAGAACTCATAGGTGCGGTTGGTCTTCAGGAGAGAGGCACAGATCGCTTCGCAAAGCTCGTCGACGGTGTTGACGCCGATGGCGCGCCGGTAGAAGTCTAGATCTGCCATCACATCACCCTGAGTTGTGTCGGCGCAACTGTGTCTTGAGATGGGGGCGTTGGTAGATGGGGATTCTGGGCCATCTGGGCCAACGTCTCCTCCAGACGTTGGACGGACAGTCCGAGGTAGCCGGGATCGGTCTCGATGCCAATGAATGCCCGCCCGTGGCGGATGGCAGCAACCCCGGTAGTCGATGAACCCGCGAACGGGTCAAGAACCATGTCTCCCTCGTGCGTAGAGGACAGGATGACCCTTGAGAGCAAAGCGACAGGCTTCTGTGTGGGATGCTTGCCGTGTGTCTTCTCCTCCCGACGCGGTGTGCCCTCAATCCACACGTCCGGAGGCTCGGGATCTACCGGGATGTCCCGCCAGTAGGAGCGCATCTGCTTCCCGCCAGCCATTTCCCGCATGGTATTGTAGTTGAATACGTGGCGGGACTCGGTGGACTTGGCTGCCCATATCAACGTCTCGTGGCTGTGCGTGAAGTACCGGCACGACAGGTTCGGAGACGCGTTGGGCTTGAACCAGGTGATGTCGTTGAGCAGCTTGAAGCCAAGCTCCTGCAATGCGAAGCCAACCGAGTAGATGTTGTGCATTGTCCCGGAGACCCAGATGGTGCCATTATCCTTCAGCACACGTTGACATGCCGAGAGCCATCGAAGGGCGAATTCGTGGTCCTGTGCCGCTCCCGAGGACCGATCCCATTGCCCCTTGTCGACCGAGACCATCCGTCCCGCGTGACAGGTGATTCCACCGTTGGAGAGGTTGTACGGAGGATCGGCGAAGATCATGTCCACGGATCTCTCCGGCAGCCGTGGAAGGACTTCAAGGCAGTCGCCGCCGTATAGCATGACGCGGTTCTGCTGGAAGAAGGGTTCGAACGACCCGACGCGCATAACGCCACCTCCTTTGGGCATTATAGTCGGCGAGTATCTACCAGACAAGGAGCCCCACGCTCCCGAGGTGACTCGCAGCCCCCATCCGCTTCCCGCAGGACAGGTCGCTGGAGAATGTTCAGTCCATCTTCTTGAACATCCTGCCCGGGGTGCCGCAGACAGGGCAGACAGACGGTGCGTCGACCTCCGACGTGTAGCCGCAGACGGGGCAGACGTAGTACGCGTATTCCTCCGACTTCTCGCCAAGGCTGTTCAACGCTCCCTCATACAGCTTCGCGTGGACCTTCTCTACCTCGTTGGCGTAGTTGAAGGCTTGCAGGGCGTCCTTGTTGCCCTCTGCCTCGGCAGCCTTGATCATCTCGGGGTACATCGTCGTGAACTCGTGTGTCTCGCCAGCTATCGCTTCCTGCAGGTTCTCTTTCGTGCTTCGGATGCCCTTCAGCGCCCTCAGGTGGTTGTGGGCATGGATGGTCTCAGCCTCCGCTGCGGCCCTGAACAATCTCGCCACCTGGGCAAAGCTCTCTTTGTCGGCAGCCTGCGCGAAGGCGAGGTATTTGCGGTTCGCCTGGGACTCACCGGCGAAAGCTTCCTGCATGTACTCTTCTGATTTCGACATTCTCTTCTTCCTCCAATCGCCTTCACGTTCGCGCGCCAATGCGCGGAGTGCAAGTGTAGCGTGTCGGGGCACGGGGCGCCAAAAGGGGCATAGCCGGTGAGCCTGTGCCTAACCGCTTTCACGCAGTGTGGTCAGTACAGCCACTTGCCATACTCGGGGACGTGCTTCATGTCCTCGTAGAGCCACACCATCCTGTCTACAAACCACAGTTTCAGGCTGATTGCGACGAACAAACCCGTGACGGTTGGCCACACGGACAAGCTGACGACACCCCAGATGACGAGGACCGTTCCTGCTGCGGCTATGCCATTGAGTATGTTGGGGAGCGACCTGTGGTGCGCAGGGACGGCCACGTTGTCCCGATTCGCCCACACGCGTTCTCCCAGCACGCCTTTCGAAGCCCAGTTCGCAGTTGAACGGGGGGCCTTGAACAGAACGGGGTTCAGTAACATCCACGCGACAGCAAGTACAATCGGTATCAGGGTCCACCATCCGAGCCAGACTCTGCTCCATAACGCCAGGACAAGGAGAGGCAGCACTGTGAACCGCGTCCAGACACTCCATGGATTGGAGTGCTTCATCCAGTTCTCATCGGTGAGGTTGAACAGCTTGGAGACTCGTCGTTCGACAGTCATGTGAATTCCCTCCCAGCACCGCGTGTCGTGCGGCGTTCCTGTCTCGAATGGTAGTGGGCGGCAGTGGGACCGTCAACCACGCGCCCGGTCTGCCGAAACCGACGCGGTAACTGCACACTTGGGAGCCTGTGCACCCGACACGCTGGTAGACTATGCAGGATTCCCCGCATCCAACAGGTGACTGAGAGGTGTATTGATGGCCAGGAAACTGCGTGTGCTAAGGGCGAGCGACCTGAACGGGACGCTCCAGATGAAAGACGTGCTTACGCTGATTGAGCAGGCGTTCGCCGAGAGAGGTCTGGGGAGGACCCAGATGCCGGCGAAGAGCTATCTGCGCTTCCCCGAGCATGAAGGAGTGCTCCTCATCATGCCGGGTTCGGTGCAGCAGCTGGAACAGGCCGCCGTGAAGCTGATAAACGTACACACGCGCAATCCGGCCGAGCACGGACTGCCGACCCTCCTGTCGACGATTGTGCTCATCAGTCCCGATACCGGCGAGCCGCTGTGCATCATGGACGGGGCATACGTCACCGGCATGAGGACCGGCGCGGCTGCCGGAGTTGCCACGAAGCTGCTTGCCCGAAAGGACTCGCGGGTCCTCGGAATTATCGGTGCGGGCTTCCAGGGGCCCTTCCAGCTCGAAGCCGTCAGGAACGTATTGCAGCTTGAAGAAGTGCTTGTCAACGACCGGGTTCCTGAGAAGGCGAAGGCGCTGGCGGCGCTTGCTACCAGCCTGGGGCTCAAGGGACGGGCCTGTGACACCGCGGAAGAGGTAGTGCGCGCCTGTGACGTGCTGACAACGGCGACGCCGAGCGACACTCCCATCGTGAGGAACGAGTGGGTGCACGAAGGTATGCACATCAACTGCGTCGGCTCCTACGCAGCGGGGAAGCAGGAGATGGAGGCGAGCATCTTGAAACGTGCGCGGGTTGTTGTGGACGACTGGGAGCAGGCAAGTCATGCCGGAGAGATAAACGTGCCGGTCAGCAAGGGCGAGTTCGACAGGTCAGGCGTCTACGCCGAGCTGCCCGAGATTGCAGCCGGTCTGAAGTCCGGACGGACGGATGACACGACCATCACTGTGTTCGACACAACCGGTCTTGCTATTCAGGACGTTGTCACGGCGTGGGCGGCGTACAGGGTGGCGGAGGAGAAAGGACTCGGTTTCCAGATAGAGCCACTGTTCACGTAGTCGTCCCGTCGCCGCTGTGCCGGCGACGGGTCACGCGTGTTGGGATTGCGTGGTCTGCGTGCAGGGGCGCTTAGGGAAGCGCCCGATGGTCGTGTGCCGGACGGGTTGGAGCGAGTAGTCGGGGCGTGAGGAAGATCGGTTGGTGGACGTATCCGTGGTCACGTGCTCCCGTCGGCCCGTTCACGACCGGCCCCTACGTTTGGATCACCCCACGCCAACCGGGCACGTGCAACGTGCCCCTTCATTCGAAACCACACCACGCCAACAACTACGGGCGGACACGGAGGTCCGCCCCTACATCGCGAACACCACCGTAGCATCTCAGTCAATCCCGGGACAGAGCCATTTGCAGTTTGAAAAAGCCGCTGGCACAATCATCATCACCATGCAGGACAAAGGTGCTGCGTGACGGCCAAATGGGGGAGGTGAACATGAACAAGGCAGCCAGAAGACTCAGCCTGGGACTAAGCTTGATGGTGCTGCTCCTCACTCGTCCATGTCATTGGTGACATTTCGCCTGCCCTCCGGGCCCAACCGGAATGCTACTATCCGAGGGAGTCGGTCCCGCGTTCTCTGGCATTCGGCATCTCGGTGATTGACCGGGGCGGCGCCAGGGCCAAGCGCTACAGGGTTCCCTGTTTGCGCCAATACGCCAGCCACTCGCTTATCCACTCGGTCAAAACCGGAATTTCGCAAGGGCCAGGAATCACGTTGGCATCCTGGCGGTGCCGGCGGCCTGAGCGACGGCGAGCGCACAGAGCGCGGGGTGGGGCGGGGATACTCGGATGGTCTCGCGCTCGGACAGAGTAGAGCGCGGAGGGTGGACAAGGGAATCGGGCATCATCCCATCGCGCCCGGCGCTCGTGCGGTTGGAAGAGTCTCGGCTGTTTGACTCTCCCACATTGGGGGATAGGGTGGTAGCGAATCACTCAGACATATCGCCCCGGGGGCTGGTGTCGAACGAACGATTCGCCAGCCGGACGGCTTGACGGCGCCGCGGCGCCAGCATCGGGCAGTCGGTCATTTCAACGAGAACCAGCCGAAGATGCCGCGACGTGGTGGACGCGGGGCGGGGTGGGGAACTAATCCACGGACGGCGTTGTTGTGACAGACAGGTGTCACGAGGTTCTGCGAGACTGCGGGAGCGCTGTGCGTCCCGAGCGTTGCGCCGAGGTATTGACAGCGGAGTGGTCGAGTGCGATCATTGCGTCGATGGTTGAAGGCGAAGAGGCCGGGGCCGAAATGAGCATGGTGTCCCTCGAATTAAGGACGGCAGAATCCCACTTTAGTCCAGCTCCTGTCCTGTCCTAAGGATGGGGTCCACCTCAATTGACACGAGTAGACATGTGTGCTCACAATAGTCTATTGACCTTGGGGAACACTTCACGACATATTGAGAAGTAGCGGGATAGGGTGGCAGACAACGCTTTCGAATGCCACGACAGAGAGGGCATTCGTGTGGTGTGCAGCAGAGAGACTTGGGATTCGCACATAGTGGCCGAGCACCCCGAAATGAGAGGGTGTGAGAGTTGTGTTGTAGCCGCGATTGAGGCCCCTTTCGAAGTGTATCAGGATAGGGCTTTCCCGAATCGCAGGAGTATTTACAGGCCGTTCATTCTGCCGAAGCCAATGGACCGAAGCTACCTTCGGATTTCCGTCGAGTACAAGAAGCGCAAGTTCAGCAAGGACTACAGGGGCTACGTATTGACGGCGTTTCCTGTTGAAAACAAGCGAAAGGGGGGACGTTCTGCTATGGAGTCAGTTCTCAGGGGAATGAAACCCATCACGCCCGACATGAGCACCCTTGGCAATCTGCAGACGTATCTGCCGAGACATGACTCGCGACGCGATGTCTTCTTTCTCCGTCCCTCCACTCCTCGGCCTGCGACGTCCATTGACTGCGGCGGACAGTTCTGGATGCGAGTGGACGTCAACACAGGTGAGATAATAGGTCTCGAGATAGAGGACTTCGAGGCCATATTCTTGAAGCAGCACCCGGAGGTTGGACAGGCTTGGCGTACGTACAAGCGTCAGGCCGCCGGGACGAATGCAGACAGAGTCACACAGTCGTTCTTGGTAATCCTGGCGGGTTTCCTGCGGTCTTTCCTGGCGGGCTGTTCAGAGCAACAGACCATGGAACTCATGCCTGCATAGTGCCCTGTCTCCAAGCCCTCTGAATTCGAGGGACACCATACTTATCTCTGTTCCCCGGTTATCGCGATTCCGGTCCCTACCGAATGGGTTGGGGAGTGGCTGGCGCAGTGGAGCAAACAGGGGATCTTCTGACCGTGGAGCCCCGTACCGCGGGAATGACTGGCGGCGGCCAGGTTCGGGTATGTGTATGGCCTCGCAAACGTCTTGAAGAACAACCGCTGGCCGGAATCGCTCGATTGGACGGTTCCGGCTGAGACCGATGGGGAATCAGTTACGTGCGGACGGCAGAAAAGGTCCCCCCGATTCGATGTTCGTCCGAAGAGGCATTTGGACGTCGCGACTGCCCTGAGACGAACTCCACGTCGCAGACGTCAATACTGGAACCTTCGCCACGAGACGTCTCGGTCACATGGTTGGCCGGCCCGGGAATCGGCAAGTCATCTTCGAGAAGGCTGGCTATGTAGTCAATCGTAGCGTCGTGCAGCTGTGAGGTGGCCTCTTCAACCGTATCTCCCTGCGCGATGCATCCCACGAACTCGGGGTGTGACACAGCGTAGACTCCCTTGCCGTCCACTGTTCTGTCCAACGCCACCTGCACCGAATAGGGCAGGCGAGCCAACTCCTTCGCACGGCGTAAGGCATCTTCAGGTTTCACTTCTGCTTCTCCTTCGCTTCGAGTCGCAGCGCTTCGTCAACCAGTCGTACTGCGCATCTCACATACTCCTTCGCAAATGACGCGTGGTTCGGGAGTGTAGTGCGCAGGTGCTTGTACTTGGAGTGTAGCGCAAGAGATTCGGGGACACCATACTTGTCTCTGTTCCCCGGCTATCGCGATTCCGGTCCCTACCGAGTGGGTCGGTGAGTGGCTGGCGTACTGGAGGAAGCAGGGAGCATTCTGACGATGGAAGCATGCGTTGTGAAGGCGGCCTAGGAGCCTGTCGGAGAAACAGCCCCCTTGGTGTTGGTACGAAGGGAACAGCTCGGCCATGTCGCGCTGTCGACACGCCGCTCATTATCACCATTCATGGTCGAGTCCCTTGGTGTAGGGGCGGACCTCTGTGTCCGCCC